>NZ_VJZE01000626.1 GCF_009377205.1 Streptomyces phyllanthi | reverse complement strand
CCGACATCCCGCGTCTCAGCCCACCCCCGGCACCCGAACAGCCACCGCACCGCGGACCGATGCGTTCCAGGACGACGCGGAGCTGAGGGGGAGCGGCACGAGCCGGCCGCTCCGGTGTTCGGGAAGTACCCGAAGCGGGGGTTCAGGGGCCGGCCCCGGAGGTGTCCGTGGCCGGTGATACTCCTCAACGGGACGGCCCGGCGAGTGGTTGGTGCCAGGGCCGTGAGGTGTTCACGGGCGGGCGGTCGCCCCGGGGTCGTGGTCGGTTTCGCGCTGGGCGGCGTACCAGCCCAGCGCGCGCACCATGGCCTTGTGCTCGCTCGGGGGGAGCAACGGGGCGAGGGCGTCCCAGGAGTCGTCGACGAGCTCGCGGGCCTCGGCCACGCACGCGTCGAGGGCTCCGCTGTTGATCAGCAGGTCGGACGCCTCGAGTGCGCCGGTGTCGGACTGTTGCCTGAGGGCGTCGCGCAGGCGTCGGCGGTCGGTTGCGCCGAGGAGGCCGGTGGCGTGTGCCACGGGGTAGGTGACCTCCCCGTTGCGGAGGTCTTCGGCGGGGGCGCGGGTGGTGATGCCTTGCTGGTATTCGGCGGCGGTGCACAGCCCGTACAGGTCGGCGACGTCGTCGGTGATCTGGTAGGCGATGCCCACGGCTTCGAAGTACTGGCAGATCGCGGCGAGTTGTTGCTCGTCGGCGCCGCCGAGGATCGCGGCGATCTCCGCGGTGCTGCGGACGAGCATGCCCGTCTTGAGGCGGTGGGCGGTGCGGATCTGGTCGAGGAGAGGGCGGGAGTGACCGGTTGCCACGGCTTCGTCGAAGGCGGTGTGGTGCCCGGCGACGTCGAGGGCCTGGCCGGCGTGGGCGGCGCGGAGGTCTCGCAGGTAGAGCCGGTAGATGCGCAGCATGGTGTCGGGGTCGGCCTGCGGGACGCGCCGGATGAGGGCGTCGAAGGTGTAGTAGCCGAGGGTGCCGGCGGTGATCGCGGGAGCGGTGCCGAAGACTTCGTGGACGCTCGGGCGGCCCCGTCGGGTGGGCGAGTTGTCCTGGATGTCGTCGATGACCAGAGCCGAGACGTGGAGGAGTTCGGTGATCGCGGTCAGTGGCCGGTAGGGCTCGGGGTCGGTGCCGAGCAGGCAGAGGACGGCTGCGGCGACGTAAGGACGCCAGGAGCGCCCTGGGTTGTCCAGCAGGTGCAGGACCGGGGCGGCGACTGCCTGGTGGAGGCGTGCGCGGGCTGAGGCGTCCAGGTCCGTTCTGCCGCTGGTGCCGGTGAGGAGACCGAGCGCGGCGTCGTCAGCCGGGTCGGTGGAGTAGAGCACGGCGGCTTCGGTGCGGGCCGTCTCGTGGGTGCGCCGCATGTAGTGCTCGATATCGCCGATGGTGTTGGAGGGCAGGGTCTGCACAAAGGCCGTGCCGGTCGCGGGCGCGGTCCCCATGACGCCGTGCACGGTGGCGGGGCTTTCCCAGAAGGCCCGTCCGGCCATGAGGGTACGGACTTCGCCCTGCCCGGTGGCGGCGGTGACCTCGATGTCCAGGTCGAGGTCGGGGACGCCGACGCGCACCGCGGTGGGATAGGTGTTGAGGGTGGCCAGTGAGGTCCAGTGGCGCACGGGCTGCCAGGTCATGTCGTGGTGGGTGACGCTGCCGTCCGGGGCGACCGCTGTGGCGCGGGTGAATTCCAGGGTGGCCGCACCTGTGGCGGGATCACTGTGGCGCGAGTGGATGCAGCTGATCTCCCAGCCGTTGCCCAGCTGGACACCGGCCCACTCCCAGGTGTGGTCCGGTGTCCCCGGGGCCCGCTGGATGTCGTAGTAGGTCGTGCCCCAGTCCTGCTCGAACCAGGCCTGCCCCTCCAGCCGTTTCCGGGTGCCGTCCTCACGACGCAGGGTCCCGTGGACGTGCAGCCGGGGCACGAAGTACGACGTCATCGCGTCCGCGTCGGTCGGAAGCCGCCCGGGATAGCGCCCCTGCGCGTCGAACTGCGGGACTGCCGGCTTGACGGGGCTGAGGTGAAGCTCGAAGCGTTGTCCGTCCTGGAGGACCAGACGGTAGCCGCCGTCCTCCTCACGGCGCAGCGCGGCCAGGTCCCCGAAGGAGATGTCCAGGCTCTCGGCCGACTCCACCACCGGCTCGGCCAGCAGCCGGTCGGGCGGCAGCGGGCCCTCGGCCAGGGCTTCGGTCATCGCCTCGCGAACCCGGTGATCCAGTGCGCTGTCGCCGCCGAGCGCGTCGCGGACCGCGCGATGCATGGCGGGCGAGATCCAGGCACTGTGGGAGACCCCCGCCGGGCCCGAGTGCACCGACACCAGGCCATACCCGGGACGGGCGTCAACGTCCCGTACGTCGCGATGCCTGAGGACACTGACCATCCACGTGTACTGATCACCGCTCTCGTCACGCAGATGCCCGTTGAGGTACCACGCCTCGGCGCCGGCCGAGGGATGCGGCGAGCCGAAGGGCGCTGAGCCGACGGCTCGATGCGATGCCGCCTGCCGAGGGACCTGCGCCGCGGGGCGGGAAGAGGAGGTGGTCATGCCGGGAACCTAGACGTCAGCCGCCTGCCCGCCGGGTGCTGTCGCAGCCACGCCACCTCATCGGATGAAAGCACAGCCCGAACAACGGGCCGCACCCGTGCCGTCGCCACGTCCGGCTCGTTATAGCGGAACGCCAAGGGGAGGAGCCCTCGATGGAGGTAACCGGCGTGCACCACGCCTACGGCCGCCGTGCAGTGCTGCGCGGTGTCGACCTGCGACTGCAGCCCGGCGTCCTGGCCGGAATCGTCGGCGAGAACGGCGCGGGCAAGACGACCCTGCTGAGGATTCTCTCAGGCGAACTGACCCCCGATCACGGTTCGGTCCGCCACCACGGCGGGTTCGGGTACTGCCCGCAGGCCGCCGTCCTCAACGACGCACTCACCGTCCGCCAGCACCTGGACTACTTCAAGGTCGCCTACGGTCTCCACGACCTGGGGCGAGCCGAACAGGTCATGGAGGCACTCCGGTTCAGCGAGTACGCCGACGAACGGGCCGGAGCGCTCAGCGGCGGAACCCGGCAGAAACTGAACCTCACCCTGGCTCTCATGCACGATCCGCGGATCCTGCTGCTGGACGAGCCCTACCAGGGTTTCGACTGGGAGACCTACCAGCGGTTCTGGGACCTGGCCATCAGGCTGCGCGGAGAGGGCCGGTCGGTCCTCGTGGTCTCCCACCTCGCCTACGACGCCGAACGCCTCGACACGCTGTGGCGCCTGGACGGCGGCGTTCTGCACGAGCGGACCACGGAGCCCACCGCATGACCCGTCCCCCGGCCGTACGCCGTCACCGCACCCTTTTCCTGACCGCGGCCCGCTACACGCTGATCGAGCACGTGCGCAATCGCTTCGCCATGGTCCTCATCGCCCTGTTCATCCCCGTCTGGACCGCGCTGGCGTTCTGGTCCGTCCCCAGCACCCCCACCCGCTTCCGGCTGCGCGCGACCGGACACCTGCTCACTCCCCACGGCAACCAGCTCACCGAGATCACCGGCGCCCTCAACGCCGTCACCCTGATCATCGGCTTCATGATGTTCGCGGCCTCCTTCACCGGCGGCCACTTCGACCGCCGACTGGCCCTGGCCGGCTACCCCCGCGCCCATCTCGTCCTCGCCAAACTCACCTCCCTCGCTCTGGTCTCCGCCGTCGTTGCCGCCTACGCCACCGTCCTCACCTGCGCCTTCTGGACACCTGAGCAACCCACCCTGCTCGCCGCCGCCCTCTTCGGCGCCGGCATCACCTACGGCGCCCTGGGCGTCGCCTTCGGTTCCCTGCTGCGCCGCGAAGTGGAGGGCATGTTCGCCATCGTGATGACCAGCGTCATCGACCTCGCTCTGCAAAACCCCCTCTACAGCTCCGGCTCCGACGGCAGCGTCGTGCGCTACCTGCCTTCCTACGGCGCGATGCAGGCCGCCACCGGCGCCGGGTTCTCCACCACCGCGCTGCCGAAGTACCTCGCCATCCAGGCCGGGTGGTTCACCGCTGCCGCGCTCCTCGGCCTCCTCGCCTTCCACCGCCGCACCCGAAACACCCTCAGCAGGACCCGGCACCCGCGTATCGTCCGACCTCAGCCACTGTCACGCGGATCGGAGACATCCACCGCAGGACAGTGAGAGCCGGCGCGGACAGCTCGACAGCGCGTCACCCGAGGCCCCCAGGTGGTAGCCGGGGTTCGGGGGTGCGGCCCCAAGG
>NZ_VJZE01000625.1 GCF_009377205.1 Streptomyces phyllanthi | reverse complement strand
ATCAACATATCTGGCGTTGATTTTTGGCACGCTGTTGAGTTCTCAAGGAACGGACGCTTCCTTCGTACTCACCCGAGAGACTCTCTCGCGGCTTTCCTCCGGGCGCTTCCCTTCGGTGTTTCCGACTCTATCAGATCCTTTCGGGCCCGATTCCCAGTCGGCGGGATTTGCCTTTCGGCTGCCTTCCCGGCCCTTGGGCCGTTCCGACGAGTGAGACTTTAGCGGATTCCTCGCTCCCGACCTAATCGGGGGCTGCGTCCTTATCGAACGCGGATTCCTCATTCCGTGAATACGCATGCCAATGGCACGACGACGGGTCGCCGTTTGTTGGGCGGTACCTACGGAATCGTTGTCCGGGGACCGACCGGAGTCGGCGCTCACGTCGGACAACCCGGAGAACACTACGTATCGGCCCGGGGCGTGTCAACTCAGCTCCGGGGACCACTCCGGAGGCGTACTCTGAGGTCCATGACTACGCGTACGTGCACCCAGCTGTGGTGGGCCGCCTGACGGCGGCCGATTCACGTATGCACTCAACGGCCGCCGCTCCGGCGGCCGTTCGTGTTTCTCCCTCCTGGAGGACCCGGCCGGCGGGCAGCGGCGGTCCCGACCGGAGAGGTGGAGAGAGATGACGCGGGTCTTCAGCGGGGTCAAGCCGACCGGGCATCTGACGCTGGGGAACTACCTGGGGGCCATACGGCGGTGGGCTGCGGTCGACCAGCACCAGGCGGACGCCTTGTTCTGCATCGTCGACCTGCACGCGCTGACCGTGGATCACGATCCCGCACGGGTGCGCAGGCTCAGCAGGCAGGCGGCGACGCTGCTGTTGGCGTCCGGACTCGATCCCGAGGTGTGCACCGTGTTCGTGCAGAGCCATGTGGACGAGCACACGCGGTTGTCGTACCTGCTGGAGTGCGTCGCCACCGACGGGGAGATGCGGCGCATGATCCAGTACAAGGAGAAGGCGAGGCGCGAGGGGGAACGGGGCGGGAGTGTGCGGCTGTCGCTGCTGACGTATCCGGCGCTGATGGCTGCGGACATCCTCGCGTACGGGACAGATGAGGTGCCGGTGGGTGACGACCAGACGCAGCACGTGGAGCTGACACGGGATCTCGCGGTGCGGTTCAACCAGCGGTACGGGCATACGTTCGCCGTGCCACGGGCGACGCATCCGAAGGTGGCGGCTCGGGTCATGAACCTGCAGGACCCGACGGCGAAGATGGGGAAGAGCGACGACGCCGGGCCCGGGATCATCTGTCTCCTCGACGAGCCGGATGTCGTACGGAAGAAGGTCATGCGGGCCGTGACCGACAGCGGGCGGGACGTCGTGTACGACCCGGAGGGGCGTCCGGGGGTCGCGAATCTGCTGGAGATCCTCGCGGCTTGTACGGGTGGGAACCCCGAGGGCCTGAGCGGTGTATATGAGTCGTACGGCGCTTTGAAGAAGGACATCGCCGAGGCCGTGACCGAGGTCCTGAGGCCCGTACAGGAGAGGCACAAGGAGTTGTGCGCGGATCCTGCGTACGTGGAGGGGGTGTTGCGGGAGGGCGCGGAGAGAGCCAGGGAGATGGCGCGGCCGAGGGTGGACGCGGCGTATCGGGCGATCGGGTTGTTGCCGCCCGAGTGAGGAGGAGTGGGGCCCGGGGCGGCGGGTCCGGCCCCCACCAGGGCGTCTAACTGTTGTTGCCGGAGGCGAGTTGGCGGCTGCGGTCACGGGCCGCTTCCAGGGCGGCGATGAGGGCGGCTCGTACGCCGTGGTTCTCCAGCTCGCGGATGGCGTTGATCGTGGTGCCTGCGGGGGAGGTGACGTTCTCGCGGAGTTTGACGGGGTGTTCACCGCTGTCGCGCAGCATCGTGGCCGCACCGATGGCGGACTGGACGATGAGGTCGTGGGCCTTGTCGCGGGGCAGGCCGAGGAGGATGCCCGCGTCGGTCATGGCTTCGACCAGATAGAAGAAGTACGCCGGGCCCGAGCCGGAAAGGGCGGTGCAGGCGTCCTGCTGGGTCTCGGGGACGCGGAGTGTCTTGCCGACGGCGCCGAAGATCTCCTCGGCGTGGGCGAGGTCTGCCCCACTGGCATGGCTGCCGGCGGAGATGACGGACATGGCCTCGTCGACGAGGGCGGGGGTGTTCGTCATGACACGGACGACGGGGGTGCCCTGGGCGAGGCGCTCCTCGATGAAGGAGGTGGTGATGCCCGCTGCGCCGCTGATGACCAGGCGGTCGGCGGGAGTGTGCGGGGCGAGCTCATCGAGAAGGGTGGTCATGTCCTGCGGCTTGACCGTGAGGATCAGGGTGTCGGCGGTCTTGGCCGCCTCCGGGTTGGTGACCGGGGTGACTCCGTAGCGGGCGCGGAGTTCCTCGGCACGCTCGGGTCGGCGGGCGGTGACCAGGAGGTCCCCAGGGGCCCAGCCGGCTCGGATCATGCCGCTGAGCAGGGCCTCGCCGATCTTTCCGGTGCCGAGGACTGCGACTTTCTGGGTCATGGTGCGGTGCCCTCCGGGGGTGCGTCGTCCTGGGGTCATCCTCGCACCGGGGTCACCGGCCTGGCGGGGGTGTCCGGTGGGCGGACGTCGGGTGGCGCGTACCGGCTTCCGCTTCTCCCAAGCCGGAGAGGGGCAGGGTCATGTGGTTCGGCGCCTCAGGGTTGCCGCGCCGAGGGTGAGGACCAGGAGGGCGCAGCCCGCCACGATCAGGGCGTCGCGGATGAAGGCGGCTGTCATGTCGGTGTGCCGAAGGACCTCGTTCATGCCGTCGACCGCGTAGGACATGGGGAGGACGTCGGAGATGGCTTCCAGGACGGGGTGCATGGCGGAGCGAGGGGTGAAGAGGCCACAGAGCAGGAGCTGAGGGAAGATCACGGCCGGCATGAACTGGACGGCCTGGAACTCGGAGGCGGCGAAGGCCGAGACGAAGAGGCCCAGGGCGGTGCCGAGGAGAGCGTCGAGGAGGGCGACGAGGAGCAGGAGCCAGGGGGAGCCGGTCACGTCCAGGTCGAGGAACCAGACCGCCAGGCCGGTGGCGAGGGCGGACTGGATGATCGCCAGGGTGCCGAAGGCCAGGGCGTAGCCCGCGATGAGGTCGGCCTTGCCGAGGGGCATGGCGAGGAGGCGTTCGAGGGTGCCCGAGGTGCGTTCGCGGAGGGTGGCGATCGATGTCACCAGGAACATCGTGATCAGCGGGAAGATGCCGAGCAGTGAGGCGCCGATGGAGTCGAAGGTACGCGGGCTGCCGTCGAAGACATAGCGGAGCAGGAAGAGCATCACGCAGGGGATGAGGAGCATCAGCGCGATGGTGCGGGGGTCGTGGGCCAGCTGGCGCAGGACCCGGGTTGCCGTCGCCGCCGTTCGGGAGTAGTTGATCGCGCTCCCGCGGGCGGGGGCGGGGGTGTTCGGTTGCGTGGGTGCCGTGGCTGTCGTGGTCTGGGTCGACGAGGTCGGGGTCCGGGGGTTCATCGAGTCGTCTCCTTTTCGTGGGTGTTCGCCGCGGTGGCTTCGTCGACCAGGTGCAGGAACGCGGCTTCGACCGTCTCGGCCCCGGTACGGGTGCGGAGGGCGTCCGGGGTGTCGTCGGCGAGGAGTTGGCCCTCGCGCATCAACAGGAGGCGGTGGCAGCGCTCGGCCTCGTCCATGACGTGGGAGGAGACGAGAAGGGTGGCTCCGCGTTCAGCGGCGATGGTGTGGAAGAGGGTCCACAGGTCCCGGCGGAGAACCGGGTCCAGGCCGACCGTGGGCTCGTCGAGGACGAGGAGTTCCGGGGTGCCGAGGAGGGCTACGGCCAAGGAGACACGGTTGCGCTGGCCGCCGGAGAGGTTGCCCGCGAGGGCGTCGGCGTGGGAGGTGAGGTCGACGTCGGCGATGGCCCGGGCCACGTTCGCGTGGCGGCGCTCGGCGGCGGTGCGGCCGGGGTCGAGGATCGCGGCGAAGTAGTCGAGGTTCTGGCGGACCGTGAGGTCGTCGTAGACCGAGGGTGCCTGGGTGACGTACCCGATGCGGGAGCGGAGGGGGGCCGCGCCGGCGGGGTGACCGAGGACTTCCAGGGTGCCCGTGACCTTGGCCTGGGTGCCCACGATGGTGCGCATCAGGGTGGACTTGCCGCACCCCGAAGGGCCGAGGAGGCCGGTGATCTGGCCGGGCGGGACGGTGAAGTCCAGGGAGCGGAGCACGGTGCGGGAGCCGCGGGTGACGGTGAGGTTCTCGGCTCGGACGGCAGGGGTGGCTGGGGC
>NZ_VJZE01000624.1 GCF_009377205.1 Streptomyces phyllanthi | reverse complement strand
GTGCTGCAGCGGCACGTACGCCACCGCGGCCCCGGGCGCCCAGCGAGGTCGGCCGGATGTCAAGCGAGGTCAGCCGGTGTCCAGCACGACCTCTCGGGCCGCAGGCCGCAGGGGTGACCGGTGGGCCGGGTTCGGGGTACGGGGTGCGGGTTACGGGGTGCCGGTTACGTGTCCGCAAGTGCAGGGCCGGCGGAGGCCTTCCCCCTGCCATGGCATCGCCTGCTTCAGCCGCGGGGCCTCGGGCGCCGGCAGGCCTCCAGCCGCCCCCTTCAGGCACCCTCGCGCGCCGTCTCGGCCTCGACGCAACGTGCCGGACAAGGGAGCGGCGGCCACAGCGCCGTCCCGCAGCACGGCTCCCCCACGCACCCGGCGACGGACCACGGTCGACGACCCGCGCGGGAGCCGGTCCGCACCGGAGCCGGCCCGCACGGCCGCTGCCGGGTACGCCCCGCCCACGCGGCTGACACGCACAGCGAAACGACCCGGTCCACGGATTCCGTGGACCGGGTCGTTTACCGATCATGTGGGCGATACTGGGATCGAACCAGTGACCTCTTCGGTGTGAACGAAGCGCTCTCCCGCTGAGCTAATCGCCCGGGCGCAGGAAGAACATTACCCCATGTCAGTAGGCGCCTCGACCACGTACCGGATTCCCGCCGATCACTGATCCTTGATGTTCCAGGGCATCTCGAAGCCGAACTTCCAGAGGTAGATGCCGACGAGCACGGCCACGATCACCAGGCCGATCGTCGTCAGGATGATGTTGCGGCGCCGGACCTTGGGGTCGAGGGCGCGGTGCGCCGCCTCGGTCACCTTCCGCTTCGTCCAGCGGAGCACCAGCTGCGCCCAGACGAACTCGGTCGCCCAGATCGCCATGCCGCCGAAGATCACCACCCAGCCCGGGCCGGGCAGGGGCAGCATGATCACACCCGCCGCCACCACCGCGAGGCCCAGGACGAAGACGATCACCTGCCAGCTGAGGTGCAGCAGTCGCCGTGCCTTGATGAACTCCGGCGCACGGGACCCCAGAGCCGGTCCTCCGCCCGCCGTCGCGTCGGCCTCGTTCTCGGGTGTGCCGGTCCCCTCGCTCTGCGCTCCGTCGGCCGCCACAGGGGCCTCACCCGTGTCGTCACTCCCCGTATTCATACGCCCAAACCCTACCCGAGAGAAACCGGTCACCGGAATGGTCGTACCCGGCGAAGACACCCTCGGCCGGACGAGCTACGAAAATCAATGCAAAACACGCAGAGGGGTTTACAACGGCACCGTAGGTGGCATGTCGATTTCGCCGACGTGCGAATCCCCGAGCGCACACTGAGCGAAAGGCCCTGGCGCTTATGAACACCACGGTCAGCTGCGAGCTGCACCTGCGCCTCGTTGTGTCGAGCGAGTCCTCACTGCCTGTTCCCGCGGGACTGCGGTATGACACGGCCGATCCCTACGCCGTGCACGCCACCTTTCACACCGGAGCCGAGGAGACCGTCGAGTGGGTGTTCGCCCGCGACCTCCTCGCCGAGGGGCTCCACCGGCCCACCGGCACCGGCGACGTCCGCGTCTGGCCGTCCCGGAGCCACGGTCAGGGCGTCGTGTGCATCGCCCTGAGCTCCCCGGAGGGGGAGGCCCTGCTCGAGGCCCCGGCGCGGGCCCTGGAGTCGTTTCTGAAGCGGACGGACGCCGCCGTGCCGCCCGGCACGGAGCATCGGCACTTCGACCTCGATCAGGAGCTCTCGCACATCCTGGCGGAAAGCTAGGAGGGCGGGGCTACCACAGAGCCGCCCGGCGCCGTCCACTCGGGGAGACGGCTCGGGCCAGGACAACCGCATAGGGCACGCACCGGCGCCGTCGCCGCGGACCTCCGCGGGGCGGCGCCGGTGCGTGCCCGCGGCGGACGCCACGGCGGCGCCGCACTGACGGCCCACGGCGCCGTCACCGCCCGGCGGGTGTGAGGGCACACGTCGGCCGCCGCCCGGCGCGTGCCCTCAGACCCGCCGGGCGGTGACCGGCGCGACGCACCCGAAACGGCCCCATCCGACAGTGCGGCCACGGCCAGGAGGCCACGCGGACAGCGGTGGAGCGGACGGCGAGGGCCGCGGCGTCCGCCCGCGGTGCTGCCGCGGTGGCGCAGCCCGGCCCGGTCGCGCCCACCACCGACGTCTCCGAACCGAGCACCCCGGGGCAGCCGGCCGACGGGCGCCAGGGTGACCCTGGGGCGCCTGGGCACACGGGGACAGCAGAACGCGCGGTACGGGCTCGGCGCGTGTACCGGATGTGTACCGGCCGTCACGGCACTGCCCCAGGCACGTCCCGTGCCCGTCGAACGCCCCGTCGAGCCATTACCATCGGCCAGCATCGGCGGGCGTCCGCCCGACCTCCAGGCCAGGGAGCGAAACGTGCTGATCACCCACGACACCCGGTGCGCCCTCGACACCGTGGTGGATCTGGTGAACACCGCACCGGACAGCGACACGACGGCGGACGGGCTCGCGGACGTCTCGGCCCTCGACGAGTTCGTTCGGAACCACAAGATCAGCGACGTCGCGGTGCTGTCGGAGCTCGACCTCGCGGCGGTACGCAAGGCCCGCGGCCGCTTCGCCGAGGTCTTCGCGGCCCCCGACGCCCGCTCGGCCGCGGCGATCATCAACGAGCTGGTCGCCGCCGCGGGCACCACCCCACGGCTCACCGATCACGACGGCCACGACTGGCATGTGCACTACTTCGCACCCGGCGCGTCCGTCGCCGACCACCTCGCGGCCGACTGCGGGATGGCGCTCGCCTTCTTCGTGGTCGCCGGGGAACAGGAACGGCTGCGCCGCTGCGAGGCCCCCGACTGCCGACGCGCCTTCGTCGACCTCTCCCGCAACCGCTCCCGCCGCTACTGCGACAGCCGCACCTGCGGAAACCGCCTCCATGTCGCCGCGTACCGAGCACGCCGCAAGGAGGCCGCGGGCTGAGCCCTCACCCTCAAGCCCGAGCCCTCACGCGCAGGCCCGAGCCCTCACGCGCAGGCCCGAGCCCTCACCCTCAGGGCCTGAGCACTCACCCGCAGGGCCTGGTCCCCTTCCCGCACGGGGAACGAGACGGACAGGTGCGCCGGGGCTGACGGAGCCCTCCGGCGGGTGACGCCTGGGCTCCGTTTACGGCTCACAGCATCAGCAGGTCGTGCAGTGATGTCATGAGCAGCAGACAGCCGATCACCGCAAGGAAGATCATCAGCGGTGGCTGGGAAAGCGCGAAGAGACAACCTCGCCGCTCCTCGGGAGGGGCCGCGGTGTCGCTCTGTGTTGTGTCCAGCATCTCGCGGCGATGATGGCGCAGCGAACGCCCCTCACGCGATCAACACGCCCGTAATGACCGGGAGTTCGCCATTATCCGTATGCGAGGGAGCGTTCTTGATCACTTCCGCTCCCTCGCCGGATCCTCTGTGACGTTTCAGTCATGCATGCGCACCGGCGGTCATATTCACGCTCGGTGCCCTCATATGCCGTGCTTTTTCAGAATGTCCTCGATGTCGCTGAAGTCGTCCGCGGAGTCGGTGGCCCGGGGTGCGGCCGCGGGACGGCCCGCAGGACGGGAGCCCTGGCCCAGGGAGGGCGCGGAGGCCGCGGGGGCCGTCGCCTCGCGCTGCGCCGCCTTGGCCGCCTTGCGGTCCTTGCGGGTCCCGCCGCCGCGCCGCTCCACCGCACGGGTGGTCGTGAAGAGCAGCCAGGACGCGCCCAGGACGCCGAAGCCCGCCCACGCGAGGGGGCTGAAGGCGGTGTCGGCCAGCCAGTCGACGACTCCGGTCATCACCAGGCCGAGGGGCACCAGGGAGTAGGCGGCTATACGGGCCGCCCGGAGGAAACGCTTGCGGTAGGCCGTGATCGCGGCGATGCCCAGACCGGCCGCGGCCACGGCGGAACAGACTGTCTCGGCAATCATCCGGTCCTCCATGCGGTGCTCGGTCGGGCAAGGCGGTTCGTCCTTCCATCCTGCACCTCCCCGCGCCCCGCATGCCATGGTGCGAGCGGACCTCAGGGACATCTCCGGGTCGTCTCAGGGTCCGCTCCGTCCCTGGTACCAGACGCCTCCGCACGCACCGCCCGGACGGGGCACGCGCACCGCCCGGACGGGGCACGCGCACGGGCCGGGACGGGGCACCCGCACGGGCCGGGACGGGGCAGGCACCCGGCCGGATTCGGCCGACGGCTCCCGGGCTGGGAGACTGGCCCCCATGAGCGACTCCTCCCCCGCCGGC
>NZ_VJZE01000623.1 GCF_009377205.1 Streptomyces phyllanthi | reverse complement strand
AGCGCCCTAATAGCGGAGCTATTCGGGCGTTTCGGCAACGCCGCTGGGGGTCCCCCCTGCTCGAAGAGCTTGGGGGAGTGCGTGCCAGGCGCCGCGGGGCAGGCGGGACTTTCGAAACACGCCCTAGGGGGCGGGCACCCCGGCGCCCGGGACCGGACGCCCCCTCGACGACGTCACCGGCCGAACCGGCGGCCGAGCAGCCGTCACCGGCCGAACCGGCTGAGCCCGCGGGCAGCCCCGTAACACGGCATGTGCCCCATGCCCCGGCCCCCGCCTTAGGAGCACGATCACCTCCCATGACATGGACGGTGACGCGTGTCCTCGGGGACCGCAACGCGGGGCTGTACCTGGCCGGGGTCGTGGTGTCGGGCTTCGGCACCTCGGCCCTGTGGCTGACGGCGGGTATCTGGGTCAAGGACCTCACCGGTTCGAACGGCCTGGCGGCGCTGAGCACGTTCGCGCTGTGGGCCCCCACCCTCGTCGGTCCGCTGCTCGGCACGCTCGCGGACCGGGTGCGCCGCCGCCCGCTGCTGGTCTGGACGAACCTGGGCCTCGCGCCCCTGGTCCTCACCCTCGTCACGGTGGACTCGGTGTCCGGCGCCCGGCTCGTCCTCGTGGTCCTGCTGCTGTACGGAGCCGCGAGCGTCGTCCATGACGCGGCCGAGTCGGCCCTGCTGGCCACGGCCGTGGACGCCGCCCTCCTCGGCGATCTGGGCGGCCTGCGGATGACCGCCAACGAGGGCATGAAACTGCTGGCGCCCCTGGCGGGCGCGGGCCTCTACACGGCGTTCGGCGGTGCGTGGGTGGCGGTCCTGGACGCGGTCACGTTCGCGGTGGCGGCGGCGCTGCTGGCCCTGCTCCGCGTCCGGGAGCCACGGCCCGTACGCCCCACGGCCACATGGCGCGCACGTACGGCGGAGGGTGCCCGTCAGCTGTGGTCGCACCCACGGCTGCGCCCCCTCGTCCTGGCCGCCGGCGCGACGATGCTGTGCGCGGGCGTCAACGGCGCGCTGGTCTTCGCGGTGGTCGAGGCCCTGGGCCACTCCCCCACCTACACGGGCCTCCTCTACGTCGCCCAGGGCACGGGCTCGGTGGTGACCGGCCTGGCGGCGGGCCCTCTTCTCCGCCGCCTCGGAGAACACCGTTTCGCCGCATACGGCATCGCCCTGACCGCCACCGCCGTGGCGCTCCGCGCGATCCCCTCCGACCCGGTGGCCCTCGTGTGCGGCGCGGCCATCGGGGCGGGCCTGCCCTGCGCCCTGATCGCCGCGCTCACGTCCGTCCAGCGCGAGACTCCGGGCCCTCTCCTGGGCCGTACGACGGCGACGGCCCACACGCTGATGTACGCGCCGAACGCGATCGGCCTGGCGGCGGGCGCGGCCCTGGTCGGACTCGCCGACCTCCAGGCCGTGTTGGCCGGGCTGGGCCTGGCCTGCCTGCTCCCGGCCGGGTATCTGCTGCGCGGCCGGGAGGCGTCGGCCCCCGTTCCGTCCCACGACTGACGGGGCGGGGGCTTCACCCCGGCTCAGCCCAGGTCCGCCAGCGCCTCCCGTACCGCCTCCAGATCCCCGTCCGACGCCAGCCCGGCGTGATACAGCCGCAGTTCGGTCGCCCCGAGCTCCGCCGCGCGGGCCGCGTCCGCCACCAGCGTCCCCGGGCTGCCGCCCATGCCGGAGACGACGGGGAGGTTGGCGGCCAGCACGGCGTCCTCCCGGCCCTGTGCGGCGAATGGTGCCAGCAGGTCGGGGCCGCCGGCGCAGGGCACGACCACGCCGTCCGCGACGGACAGGATGTGCGCGGGGTCCACTCCCGGGTTGGCCCCGACGTGGTGGGTCACCGGGTCGGCGTGCAGGAGCACCTGGAACCCCTCGGGCGCCGCGGCCCGTACCGCCGTGACCGCCGCCTCCTGGAGGGTGCGGGCGATCCCGTCGCGCCACGCGCGCGTGGCGGTGGCCGTGGGCTCGCCGAGGATCTTCTCCACGGCCGCCCAGCCCCCGTCGTCGGGCGCGCCCCGCCACAGCGGTTCCAGCGCGGCCCGTACGACCGCCGCCAGCTCGTCGGCGTCGAGGCCCTGGGCGCCGTACCCCTCGCGGCACGTCCCGCAGAAGCAGAGCGACATGAGGTACTGCCCGGCGTCCCCGAGGCCCACCCCGCCGGTCTTGTCGTGCGCGTGGAGGTGGGCGATCCCGTACCAGCCGAGGGACTCCAGCTCCGTACCGCGCGCCCCGGGCCGTACGGCCGCCTCGACGGCCAGGTCCACCAGGTACTCCCGGGTCTCCGGCCGCGCGACGCACGGCGCCCACGGGTACCGGTCGCCGTAGGCGTTGACCACGGAGGTGTCCGGGAACTCCGCGCCCAGCCGGGAGTTGTGCGCGAGCACGACCCAGGTGTGCACCTCGAGCCCCGCGTCGGCGAGAGCCTCGGCGGCCTGCCCGTACGCGTCGCCGGGCGCCCACGCCCCGGCGGTGTACGGCCGCAGCCGCCGCCCGGCCCACCGCGCCTCCTCCGGCGCGTACAGCACGGCGGCGTGCTCGGCCGTGACGATGCGGTGTCCGGGGTGCCGGGGGGTCAGCGCGCGCGTGGAGTGGTACGCGGAGGCGAGCGTCGCCTGCCGCACTCCGAGCCCCGCAATGAACTCCCCGGCCGCCGGGTCCCCGTTCACATCCCAGGGGTAGACGAACGCCGACGCCTTCACATGCCCTCCTGCAACCCTCGAACCTCTGGCCTCACGCTTCAGCGCCTCTACGCCTCAAGCAGCGCGTACCCGCGCTCGATCAGCTGCGCGAGCTGCTTGACATGATCCTCCGTCGGTTCGTGCAGCGGCGGCCGCACCTCCCCCACGTCGAGCCCCCGCAGCCGTACCCCGGCCTTCACCAACGACACCGCGTAGCCGCGCCCTTGGGCGCGCAGTTCGACGAAGGGCCGGTAGAAGCCGTCCAGAAGCAGCTCCACCGTCGCGTCGTCGCCCGTGGTGAACGCCCTGTGGAAGGCGAGGGCGATCTCCGGCGCGAAGCAGAACACCGCGGAGGAGTACAGGGTGATGCCGATGCCCCGGTAGGCGGGCCCCGTCAGCTCGGCGGTGGGCAGGCCGTTGAAGTAGAGGAACTCGCCTCGGACCTCGCTGCGTACGGCGCTGACGATGCGCTGCATGAGGTCCAGGTCGCCGAGGCCGTCCTTGAACCCGATGATCCCCTCGGTGCGGGCGAGTCCGACCGCGGTCGCGGGGGTGAAGACGGCGTTGTCCCGCTGGTAGACGATCAGCGGCAGCGCGGTCGCCGCGGCCAGTGCGCGGTAGTGCGCGAGCAGTCCCTCCTGGGCCGCCTGCACGAGATACGGCGGCATGGCGAGCAGCCCGTCGGCCCCGGCCTCCTCGGCGAGCTTCGCGTACCGCACGGCGAGCGCGGTCCCGTACCCCGCGCCCGCGACGACCGGCACCCGGCCAGCTGTCTCGTCGACGGCGGCCCGTACGCAGCTCTGGAACTCCTCGGGCGCGAGCGCGTGGAACTCGCCCGTGCCGCAGCACGCGAAGACGGCGGCGGCCCCGGCGTCGACGCCCCGGCGCACATGGGTGCGGTACACGTCGAGGTCGACCGCGCCGCCCGGGCCGTAGGCCGTGACGGGGAAGAACAGCGGCCCGCTGGGGATACGGAGCCGAGCGGCGAGGGGGGCTGAGGTCACGGGCTCTCCCAAGTCCATGTCTCTGATCAGTGTCTATATTTCTGAACAAGCCCACGCTAAGCCGCCCCTTCGGGCCGGTCAAGCGCAACAACACGCAACGCACCTGCGGATTTCCCCACCCATGGCCCCTTGACGTGCAGGACCACGCTTCCCTAGCGTGTCCATGAATGTGAATTCCGTACGCACATACGCACGGTTGCTGATTCGAGGAGAGACCCGAGGATGCCCGCTCCCCGTACCGTTCTGCTCACCGGCGCCGCCGGCGGACTCGGCACCCTGATGCGGGAGCTGCTCCCGGAGTACGGCTACGAACTCCGCCTCCTCGACGTGCGCCCCGTCGAGGGCGAGCCGGACGCGATCACCGCGGACCTCGCCGACCGGGACGCCCTGCGCGAGGCCGTCCGGGGCGTCGACGCGATCATCCACCTCGCGGGCATCTCCCTGGAAGCCCCCTTCGAGAAGATCCTCAAGGCGAACATCGAGGGGACCTACAACCTGTACGAGGCCGCCCGCGAGGAGGGCGTGGGGCGTATCGTCTTCGCCTCCTCCAACCACGCCGTCGGCTTCACCCCCCGCCCCCGGGG
>NZ_VJZE01000622.1 GCF_009377205.1 Streptomyces phyllanthi | reverse complement strand
CACCCGCCCCACCCGGCCGACCCGACCAGCCCGACCTCCGTATACAGGTCTCCCAGCGGTACGTGGCGCGCAGCCCCGCCGGCCGTGCCGTGGACGCCCTGCACGGCCGCCCCGTCACACCGCCGCGCCCGGGCCGTCCCGCCGTCGACCACGCCTTCGTCCTCTGGCACGGAGAACAGGTCTTCAAACACCCTGGGGCGCAGGTGGCCTAGGAGGGCTTTGTCAGGTCGTGCCCTAGTGCTGCCGGAACACACTGGGTCCGTCTGCCGGAGAAGTACGGCACCTGGCGAGGCGTCTGCGACCGCGATCAGGAAGGCTGGGCGGCCCGCGGGTCGGGGAGCGCCACCGGCTGTCCGGTGCGCAGGGACTCGTAGGCCGCCAGGACGATCCGCAGGCTGCGCAGACCGGCCTCGCCGTCCGGCCGGGGGCGGCGGCCGGTGCGCGCGGCGCCGAGGAACTCCTCCAGCATGACCGCGTCCAGGTCGTCGCCGCCCGGTTCCCAGCGGGAGCGGGCGGTGGCGGAGTCGAAGCCGCCGAGGAGCCGCGGGAAGGCGTCGAACTCGACGATCCCCCGCTCGGCGACGCAGGTCAGGGACAGGCCGCCCCATGTGGGATGGTCCTTCGGGTGGCTCCAGCTGCAGTCGATGGCGGTGACGACGCCGCCCGGGTACCGGACGGTGACCAGACCGGCCGTTTCCACGTCTGCCCCCTCGCTGCCCAGCAGGTCATTGGCCTGGGCGTAGACCTCCACCGCCTGCTCACCGCCGAGCAGGACGTCCATGAGGTCGGCGATGTGCACGGTGTGATCCATCACCGCGCCGCCGCCCGCCAGTTCCCGGTCACCGAACCACGGCCGTGAACCGGCCGGGTTCCAGCCGTTGTTGGAGCCGTGCACGCTGACCAGCGCCCCGAGCGAACCGTCGGCCACGGCCCGGCGCAGCGCGGTGAAAGCCGAGCCGAAACGGACCGGATAGGCGGTCATCAGGCCCACTCCGGCGCCGGCGCACGCGTCGATCATCGCCAGCGCGTCCGCCTCGCTCGTGGCGAGCGGCTTCTCGCACAGCACGTGCGCGCCGGCCGCCGCGGCCCGCTCGACCAGATACCGGTGCCGTGCGTTCTCGCTGGTCACCACCACCGCGTCGGGGCGCTGGGCGAACACCTCGTCCCAGCCGGCGGCGTACGGCACGCCCAGCCGCCGGGCCAGTGCCGCTCCCCGGTCCGGGTCGTCCGGCGGGGCGCCGGGGTCGGCGGTCAGCAGCTCGACGTCGCCGCGGTCGCGCAGCAGCTCGATGTACGTAGGGGCGTGGACGTGGGCGAAGGACAGGACGGCGACCTTCATGCGGAAGCTCCCTCGGGCGTCGCGTCGGTTGCTCCATCGGCTGCGAGCGGTGCGGCGAGCTCGACCGCCCGTCCGGTGCGGGCCGACTCGGCGGCCGCCGCGGCGATCCGTACGGCCGCCACGCCGTCGGCCGCGCTCACCCGGGGCTCGGCCCCTCCCGCGAAGGCGTCGGCGAACTCCCGTATCTGGGCGAGGTACGGCGACTCGCCGAAGTCGCCCGACGGGATGCCCTCGGCCGCGCCCGCTCCCTGCCCCGCCGTACCGACGACCCGCAGTCCCGGTGAGGCGAGCGAGTCGTGCCGTACGGTTCCGCCGGTGCCGGCGATGTGGAAGGTCGTACGGAACGGGGTGGCCGGCGGCGCCCAGACGCCCACGACCTGGGTGAGGGCGCCGGTCGCGTGGGTGAGCACCGCGGTCCCGGTGGCGACCGCGCCCTCGGGCGCCGGAGCGGTGAGATGGCCGCTCTGCCGCGCGTGGACGCGTACGACCTCGCCGAACAGCCAGCGGGCGATGTCCATGTCGTGGATCATCTGGTCGACGAGGATGCCCCCGGAGCGCGCCGGGTCGGCGAACCAGTCGCTCCAGGTGGGGTAGCGGCCGGTACGGGTGAACCGGGCCACCGCGACCCGGCCGAGGCCGCCCCCGGTGACGAGCGTGTGAAGCCGGGCGTAGGCGGGGAACCAGCGCACCACATGGCCGGGGTAGAGCCGTACTCCCGCCGCGCCTGCGGCGGCGGCCATCTCCGCGGCGTCGGCGGGGTGCAGGGCGAGGGGTTTCTCGCACAGGACGTGCGCCCCGGCGGCGACGGCGGCCAGGGTGATCTCGGGGTGGGTGTCGGTGGGGGTGCAGACGTCCACCACGTCGGCGCCCTCGACGGCCTCCTCGCGCGATCCGGCCGCGCTCTGGCCGAACTCGCGGGCCAGGGCGGGGGCCCGGCCGTCGGGGGAGTAGACGCGTACGCGGGCACCGAGCGCGGTCCATGCGGGCAGATGGGTGCGTGCGATACCGCCCGCGCCGATCAGAGCTACGTCGAGTTCTGCCATCTGGTGGGGGTCTCCTAGCCCTTGAGGGCGCCGCTGAGCACGCCGTTGATGAAGTGCCGCTGGAAGAAGAGGTAGACGAGGACGACCGGGGCGATCACGATCAGCGTGGCGGCCGCGAGCAGCGGCACGTCGACGTCGTACTGGCCGGTGAAGTAGCCCAGTCCGGTCGGCGCGGTGCGCCCCGCCGGATCCTGGATGAGGATCAGCGGGAGCAGGAACTGGTTCCAGCTCCATACGAAGTACAGGACGCCGAGGGTGGTCACGGCCGGGCGTGAGCTGGGCATCAGCACCCGCCACAGCGTCGTCCACGACGAGGCCCCGTCCAGCCGGGCGGCCTCGATGAGACTGCGCGGCACGGTGGCGAAGTGGGCCCGCATCCAGAAGACGCCGAACGGCATGAAGGCGGCGATCTCGGCGAGGGCCAGCCCCGGCACGGTGTTGGTGAGACCGAGGGCGCGCAGGTCGTAGTAGAGCGGGATGACGGTGACCTCGGTCGGGATGGCCAGACCGAGCAGGACGTAGCCGTAGAGCTTGCCGCCGCCGGGGACGTCCATCGTGGCCAGCGCGTATCCGGCGAGGGTGGCGCACGCGACCGCCGCGGGGACGACGGCGAGCGCGATCACGGCGCTGGAGCGCAGCAGCGTGCCGAACCCCGCGGCGGACCAGGCGTGGACGAAGTTCTCCAGATGGATGCCGTCCGGTAGGGCGAACCCGGTGAGCGGTGTCCCCGCGGGCTGGAGGGAGGCCAGGAGGAGGGACAGGAACGGGATGAGGACGGCGGTGAGGAAGAGGGTGAGGACGAGGGGTGCGGCGAGGCCGCGGGGACGGCGGGCCGGCGTTCGTCTCCGTGTGGACATCGGTCGAAGCGCCGGCTTGTGCGTCGGCTGATGGACCGTCATGGTGTCTCCCGCGCAAGCCGGTTGATCACCAGCACGGCCACCGCGATGACCGCCGTCAGCACCACCGCCAGCGCGCCGGCCAGGCCCACGGCGCCTCCGCCGAAGGCCAGCCGGTAGATGAGGATGCCGGGGACGACGGTGCTGTTGCCGGGGCCGCCGCCGGTGGTGATGTAGATCAGGTCGAAGCTGGACAGGGCGGCGATCACGGTGATGGACAGCGCGACCGCGATCTCCGGCCGCAGCAGCGGGACCGTGACGGACCAGAACTCGCGCACCGGGCCGGCTCCGTCCATCCGCGCGGCCTCGTAGATCTCCTGGTCGATGCGCTGCGTCCCGGACAGGAAGAGCACCATGCACAGCCCCGCCACCACCCAGGTCCCGATCAGGCCGACGGCGGGCAGCGACCAGGTGAAGCTGCCGAGCCAGGAGTCGGTCAGCCGCCCCAGGCCGACGGCCCGCAGGGCCTGGTTGAGGGTGCCGTCCTCGGCGTACACCCAGCGCCAGATGATGGCGACGGCGACCAGCGGGATGACCTGAGGCAGGAACAGCAGCGTACGGATCAGGGAGGTGCCGCGGCGGCCCGAGCGGCGGGCGACGAGCGCCGCCGACACCAGGCCCAGGCCGATGGGCAGGACGGAGAAGAAGAGGATGAGCGCCCCGGCGTGCCAGGCAGCCGCCCGCAGTTGCGGATCGGTGGCCACCCGGCGGTAGTTGTCGAACCCGGCGAAGGACGGCAGGGTCACCCCGTCCCAGTCGAACAGCGACAGATAGAAGGTGTGCAGGGCCGGGAGGACTGCGAACAGGGTGTACGGCAGCAACGCCGGCAGGACGTACAGCAGCGCCACGGCCCGGCGGCGCCGGCGTGTCGCGGTCCGCGCGCTGGCCGTGGGACCGGTGCGGGTGCCGTTGCCTTTGCGGACGGGGGGTGTGGCCCGTCGGGGGGTGGTGGTCGTCATGTCGTCCCAGGCGAGTCGGAGAGCCGAGGGGGGC
>NZ_VJZE01000621.1 GCF_009377205.1 Streptomyces phyllanthi | reverse complement strand
GAGGTGGGGCCTGCGGGGCGTACCGGAGGAGCCTTCCCACGGTGTCCGGGTGGGCATTCCGGCACTGTGTTAACTACTCACGCGTATGTCTACGCACAAGACCGGCCTCGTCCAGTCAGGGCGAGGCCGGTCCGGTCCTTTCCGCTCTTTGCGAGAGTTTGACCTGGTGCTACGGGTTGTTGACCTGCAGCAGTTCGTTCGGTGAGCCCGCGCCGCGGCCCGTCACCCTGCCCGAAACCGCGCGGTGGACAAGGGCGGTACTCACCTGGGCGGGGGTGGCCCCGCGATGGTCGGCGAGGTGGAGCGCGGCCGCGCCCGCGACATGCGGGGCCGCCATCGACGTACCGTCGAAGGTCACCCTGCCGGTGTCGTCGCGGTGCGAGGCGGAGGTGATCGCCGCGCCGGGCGCGAACAGGTCCAGGCTCGGGCCCCAGTTGGAGAAGACCGCCCGCCGGTCCTTCGTGTCGGTGGCGCCGACCGTGATCGCCTGCTTGACCCGGGCAGGGGAGTAGCTCCGGGCCGACAGCCCGTCGTTGCCCGCCGCCACCGCGTACGTCACTCCGGACGCGATCGAGTTCCGTACGGCCGCGTCGAGTTGCCCGTTGCCGAAACCGCCCAGGCTCATGTTGGCCACCGCCGGCTTCCTCGCGTGCTTCGTCACCCAGTCGATACCCGCGATGACCTGGGCGGTGGTGCCCGCGCCGGCGTCGTCGAGCACACGGACGGCGACCACCCGGGCCTTCTTGGCGACGCCGTACCTGGTGCCCACGGCGGTGCCCGCCACATGGGTGCCGTGGCCGTTGCCGTCCTTGGCGGTCCGGTCGTCGTCGACGAAGTCCCACCCGTAGCTCGCCCGGCCGCCGAAGTCCTGGTGGGTGATCCGGATGCCGGTGTCGATGACGTACACCGTGACGCCCCTGCCCGCCGACTCGGGCCCCGTGTATCTCCGGTCGAGCGGCAGGTCCGGCTGGTCGACGCGGTCGAGGCCCCAGGAGGGCGGGTTCTTCTGCGTGTGGTCGTACGTCACCCGCGTGTCCTGGACGACCGAGGCCACGCGGGAGTCCGCCGCGAGGGCCTTGGCCTGGCGCTCGTTCACCTGCACGGCGTAGCCGTTCAGGACCGAGCCGTACATATGGCTGATTCTCGCCCCGTACTTCTCGGCGATGCCCTTTCCGGCCGCCGAGGGCGCCTTCGTCTCCCCCTTGAGTGTCACGATGTAGCTGCCGCTCACGGAGCCGGGCTCGCCGGCGCCGGATATCCGCCCCTGCGGGGTGGCGCGCGCCGGCAGGGTGACGGCCGAAAGCGCCGCGGCCGTGGCCACCGCGACCAGCCCTCCCGCCCAGCGCAGACGCCTGTTCGCAGTCTGTGCCATCGGTGAGTTCCCCTCCTCAACTCGACGTACGATCGCCGGAGTTCGCCCGGTATGACGGAGAGCGACCGGTACGTCACCGGCAGCGTCTCGTACGGGGCGAAGCCCCACAAGGCACCCTTTTGCGCCTGAGTCGGCACCTGAGTCGGCACCGCTCTCGCGGACCTGGTGGTTCGCCGTCGCGGTCACTCCACGAGTGGTTGCGCCGGGTGGCGCTGAGGGGGCGCGCCCGTGAAGGCACCGTGTCGCCGGGGCACTGACGCCGCTACGGTCGGAGGTGACGAAGGGACCCACAGTGGCGTGGGTCCCTCGGCAGCGCACGTCCTTTCGCGAAGGTGGCAGTCAGTGAAGGCGATCCGCAGGTTCACCGTCCGACCCGTCCTCCCCGAGGCCCTTCACCCGCTCAGCGAACTGGCGCGCAATCTGCGCTGGTCCTGGCACGCCGAGACCCGTGACCTCTTCCAGTCCGTCGATCCGGAGCGCTGGGCCTCCTCGGGAGGCGATCCCGTGCGGCTCCTCGGTAGCGTCCCGGCCGAACGCCTGGCGGAACTGGCCGAGGACCGGCGCTTCCTGCGGCGCCTGGCCGCCGCGGCCGACGATCTGCGCGACTACACGGCGGGCGACCGCTGGTACCAGTCCCAGCCTGAGGGACTCCCGCAGGCCGTTGCGTACTTCTCGCCCGAGTTCGGCATCACCGCCGCCCTCCCGCAGTACTCGGGCGGCCTCGGCATCCTGGCCGGCGACCATCTGAAGGCGGCCAGCGACCTCGGCGTACCGCTCATCGGCGTGGGGCTCCTCTACCGCCACGGCTACTTCCGCCAGACGCTGTCACGGGACGGCTGGCAGCAGGAGCACTATCCGGTGCTCGACCCCAACGAACTCCCCGTGGTGCCGCTGCGGGAGCCCGACGGCTCCGTCGCCCAGGTCTCCCTGGCCCTCCCCGGCGGACGCCGGCTGCTGGCCCGTATCTGGCAGGCGCAGGTCGGCCGCGTCCCCCTGCTGATGCTCGACTCGGACGTGGACGAGAACGACCACGGAGAGCGGGGCGTGACGGACCGGCTGTACGGCGGCGGCAGCGAGCACCGCCTCCTCCAGGAGATGCTGCTGGGCATAGGAGGTGTCCGCGCGGTCCGCACGTACTGCCGTCTCACCGGCCACCCGGTCCCCGAGGTCTTCCACACCAACGAGGGGCACGCCGGCTTCCTGAACCTGGAGCGGATCGCCGAACTCTGCGACGACGGACTGGACTTCGACGCTGGGCTCGAGGCGGTCCGCGCGGGCACGGTCTTCACCACCCACACCCCCGTACCCGCCGGCATCGACCGCTTCGACCGCGAGCTCGTGGCCCGCCACTTCGGCCCGGACGCGGAACTCCCGCGCATCGACGTGGAACGGGTCCTGGGCCTGGGCATGGAGACGTACTCGGGGGGCGACCCGAACGTCTTCAACATGGCGGTGATGGGCCTCAGGCTCGGGCAGCGGGCGAACGGAGTCTCGCTGCTGCACGGCAACGTCAGCCGGGAGATGTTCTCGGGCCTGTGGCCGGGCTTCGAACCGGACGAGGTCCCGATCACCTCCGTGACGAACGGCGTCCACGCCCCCACCTGGGTGGCCCCGGAGGTCTTCCGGCTGGGCGCGCGCCAGATCGGCGCGCAGCGCACCGAGGACGCGATGACGGTCGGCGGCTCGGACCGCTGGGACGCGGTGGGGGACATCCCCGACCAGGACATCTGGGACCTGCGGCGGGTGCTGCGCGAGCAGCTGGTGACGGAGGTACGGCAGCGGCTGTACGCCTCCTGGCGGCAGCGCGGCGCGGGCACGGCCGAACTCGGGTGGATCGACGGCGTACTGGACCCGGACGTCCTCACCATCGGCTTCGCGCGCCGCGTCCCGTCGTACAAACGGCTGACCCTGATGCTGCGCGACCGCGACCGCCTGATGGACCTGCTGCTGCACGAGGAGCGGCCGGTCCAGTTCGTCATCGCGGGCAAGGCCCACCCGGCGGACGACGGCGGCAAACGACTGATCCAGGAACTGGTGAAGTTCGCCGACGACCCCCGCGTACGGCACCGGATCGTCTTCCTCCCGGACTACGGCATGGCCATGGCGCAGAAGCTGTACCCGGGCTGCGACGTATGGCTGAACAACCCGCTGCGCCCGCTGGAGGCGTGCGGGACGAGTGGGATGAAGGCGGCGCTGAACGGCTGCCTGAACCTGTCCGTCCTGGACGGCTGGTGGGACGAGTGGTTCCAGCCGGACTTCGGCTGGGCGATCCCCACGGCGGACGGTACGGCGACGGACGACGACCGCCGGGACGACCTGGAGGCCTCGGCGCTGTACGACCTGCTGGAGCAGCGGGTGGCCCCCCGTTTCTACGAGCGTGGCCAGGGCGGCCTGCCCGACCGCTGGATCGAGATGGTCCGCCAGACGCTGACGCATCTGGGACCGAAGGTGCTGGCGGGACGGATGGTGCGGGAGTACGTCGAGCGGCTGTACGCCCCGGCGGCCCGTTCGCACCGTGAGCTGACCCTCGACGCGGCGCGGGAGCTGGCGGAGTGGAAGGCGAGGGTGCGCTCGGCCTGGCACCGGGTCACGGTGGACCATGTGGAGACCTCGGCGTCCACGGCCACGGCGGAACTCGGGACGACGCTCGCGCTCCGGGTGCGCGTGGGCCTGGGGCAGCTGGCCCCGGACGACGTGGAGGTCCAGGCGGTCTCGGGCCGGGTGGACTCCGAGGACCGCCTCACGGACGCGACGGGTGTCCCGCTGAAGCCGACGGGTGGTCCGGACGGGGAGGGCCGCTGGGTGTACGAGGGCCCGCTGTCGCTCGACCGCACGGGCCCGTTCGGCTACACGGTGCGCATCCTCCCGGCACACCGGCTGCTGGCGTCACCGGCGGAGCTGGGGCTGGTGGCGGTGC
>NZ_VJZE01000620.1 GCF_009377205.1 Streptomyces phyllanthi | reverse complement strand
GTCGGGTGCGGGCGCCGTGGAACGGCTCGGTAACCTAAGGCCCGCTGACCGATCCTTAAGGCGGCTTGGAAAATGGGCCGCCCCTGCGTTCAAGGAGTTGCCGCCGCCGTGAGCAGCAGCCTTCGACGCGGCGCCCTCGCCGCCGCCGCCATCGCGTTCTCCATCGCCTCGCTCGCCGCGTGCGGCGCCGGCAACAACGCCCAGACGCTGGAGATCAAGCCGGACAACGCTGCGACGACCGTCGGCGACATCGAGATCCAGAACGCGATCGTCATCACCCAGCCCGACGCGGAGTCGACGGGCCCGATCGCGGTCTCGGCGACCCTGTTCAACAGCGGCCGCACCGCCCAGACCCTGGAGGGCATCACCATCCCCGGTGACGGCTCCGCGGTGATCACCCCGGCCGAGGGCAAGGGCAAGGTGACCATCCCGGCCGGCGGTTCCGTCGTCCTCGGCGGCGCGAACAACGCGTCCGCGGTGGTGACCAGCCCCGGTGACTCCGTCAAGGACGGCAACGCCCAGGAGGTCACCTTCACCTTCAGCGAGACCGGTGAGGTGAGCCTGCGCGCGTTCGTCTACCCGGCCGAGAGCTACTTCGCCGAGTGGGGCCCGAGCGAGGTCCCGCAGGCGCCGGGCGCCTCGCCCTCCGAGAGCGCCTCGGCCTCCGAGTCCCCGGCCGCCGGCGGCTCGGCGTCCCCGTCGAACACGGCGTCCGCGAGCGCGACGGCTTCAGAGTCGGCCGGCCACTGAAGCAGTTGTAAACGTCTCAGGGCGGGAACCTTGGCTATCGGTTCCCGCCCTTTGCGGTTCTGAGCTACGGCTCGAACTTTTGGTGCCCTCCTCGAGGAGGTTCCTGCTTCACAGCGCCGAGCCTCGATTGCTCCAGGTCTTACCAGCGCTCCACCGGCGTTTAACCTCTCCGTCCACCCGACGGCGAAGGTCACTCACCGTAGCAGCTCGGCGACTTAGGGCTCAAACTTGTATCCCAAGCCCCGAACCGTCACCAGGTATCGCGGCGCCCCCGGGTCCGGCTCGATCTTCGCGCGGAGGCGCTTGACGTGGACGTCCAGCGTCTTCGTGTCGCCCACGTAGTCGGCGCCCCAGACGCGGTCGATGAGCTGCATACGGGTCAGGACGCGCCCGGCGTTGCGCAGGAGCATCTCCAGCAGGTCGAACTCCTTGAGGGGCAGGTCGACCTTGGAGCCGGAGACCGTGACCACGTGGCGGTCGACGTCCATACGGACCGGACCCGCCTCCAGCGCGGCCGGGGCGACCTCCTCGGGCTCGCCGCGGCGGCGCAGTACGGCCCGGATACGGGCGACCAGCTCGCGGGAGGAGAAGGGCTTGGTGACATAGTCGTCGGCTCCTATCTCCAGGCCCACGACCTTGTCGATCTCGCTGTCCTTGGCGGTGACCATGATCACCGGGACATTGGAACGGCCGCGCAGCTGACGGCAGACCTCGGTGCCCGGCAGCCCGGGCAGCATGAGGTCGAGGAGGACGAGGTCGGCGCCGTTGCGCTCGAACTCGTCGAGACCGTCGGGCCCGGTGGTCGCGATGGCGACCTCGAAGCCCTCCTTGCGGAGCATGTAGGACAGGGCGTCGGAGAAGGACTCCTCGTCCTCGACGACGAGCACTCGGGTCACGGAAGGACCTCCGGGGCGGGAAGCGGTGCGTACGGGGTTGAGTCGGTGGGGGGTTGTCCGTCCTCGTCGAGCTCGGGCAGCTGCCCGTCCTCGTCGAGGGCGGAGTGCTGGGGTGCGTGTGCGCGGGCACGGGCCGCACCCGCCTCCGGCAGCCTGAGGGTGAACGTGGAGCCCTGTCCGGCGGAGCTCCACACCGTGACCTCCCCGCCGTGCGAGGCGGCCACGTGCTTGACGATCGCGAGACCCAGTCCGGTGCCGCCGGTGGCACGGGAACGGGCCGGGTCCACGCGGTAGAAGCGCTCGAAGATGCGCTCCTTGTCCTTGTCCGAGATACCGATGCCCTGGTCGGTCACGGCCACCTCGATCAGGTCGCCGCCCGGCGCGTTGACCCTGCGGGCCGCGATACCGACGCGGGTACGGGCGGGCGAGTAGTTGACGGCGTTCTCGACGAGGTTGCCGAGTGCGGCGGCGAGCTGTCCGCGGTGCCCCCACACATGCAGGTCGGCGGTGCCGCCGGCGGCCATGGTGATCTGCTTGCTACCGGCCTGGTGGCGGCACCGGTCGATGGCCTCGGCGACCAGTTCGTCGACGCGTACGGGCTCGGCGCCCTCCAGCGGGTCGTCGTTCTGCACGCGCGACAGGTCGATGAGCTCCTGTACGAGGCTCGTCAGCCGGGTGGCCTCGATCTGCATGCGCCCGGCGAAGCGCTCCACCGCCTCCGGGTCGTCGCTGGCCCCCATGACGGCCTCGGAGAGAAGGGAGAGAGCCCCGACCGGAGTCTTCAGCTCGTGACTGACGTTGGCCACGAAGTCCCGTCGTACGGCCTCTATACGGCGTGCCTCGGTGAGGTCCTCGACCAGGAGCAGGACGAGCCGGGAGCCGAGGGGGGCGACGCGCGCGGACACGGCGAGGGCCTCGCCGCGGCCGTTACCACGCCGGGGCAGGTCCAGCTCGACCTGGCGTATCTCGCCGTCGCGACGGGTGTCGCGGGCCATCTGGAGCATCGGATCGACGGTGAGCTTCCCCCCGCGCACCAGCCCCAGGGCGTACGCGGCGGAACTGGCCTTGACGACGGTGTCGCCCTCGTCGAGCACGACGGCCGAGGAGCGCAGGACGGACAGCACCGTGTCGACGCCGGGCGGCAGCACCGGATCCGTGTGGAGGGAGGTACGCGTGGGACGCTTCTGCTCGCGTTCGCTCCAGCGGAACGCCAAAGCGGCGATGACGCCGGTGAGCACCCCGACGATCGCTGCCGCTGCGGCGACCGCCGCGTTCACGTCCATGCATCCAGGTTAGGCACGAGGTCCGGGTCGGCCACAGCCATCACTGTGTGAGCTCGAAGACTCGTCGCCCAGAGTTCACCTTGGAGCCAGTGACGGTTCATTTGGGATGCCGGAAACGGACGCGTGCGGGGCGGAACGTGGCAGCGTGGGGTTCGTGGACGGCTACGTCCGTGCCCGGTGGTGTACGGGCGTGTCCGTGCCCGATGGTGGATGTTGACCGGCGGGAGGCCCGGGGCACCTGGACCCTGGACCGTGGAAACCCCTGAACCCCTTTGACCCGTTCAACCCCCTGAGACCCCCCGAAAAGCGACGTACGTGAAGAGAAGAGGGACCCCCTGATGCGGGACGCGTACCACGAGGAACTTGACTCCATCGGCGAGGGCCTGGTCGAGATGGCCCGGCTGGTCGGGTCGGCGATCGGGCGCGCCACGACGGCGATCCTCGACTCCGACCTGAAGCTGGCGGAGAACGTGATCGAGGCCGACACGAAGGTCGACGACCTCCAGCACCAGCTGGAGGCGCGCGCGATAGCCCTGCTCGCCCGCCAGCAGCCGGTGGCGACGGACCTCCGTATCGTCGTCACGTCGCTGCGGATGAGCGCCGACCTGGAGCGCTCGGGCGACCTGGCCCAGCATGTGGCGAAGCTGGCCCGGCTGCGCTTCCCGGAGCGCGCGGTCCCGCACGACCTGCACGCGACGATCCTGGAGATGGGCCAGCTGGCCCAGCGCCTGATGGCGAAGGCGGCGGAGGTCCTCGTCTCGAAGGACGTGGACCTGGCCCTGCAGCTGGAGCAGGACGACGACGAGATGGACCTCCTGCACCGCACCCTCTTCCAGCACCTCATCGACGACCGTTGGAAGCACGGCATCGAGACCGCGGTGGACGTGACCCTGCTGGGCCGCTACTACGAGCGCTTCGCTGACCACGCCGTGTCGGTGGCCAAGCGGGTGGTGTACCTGGTGACGGGCGAGCACGCGGACGAGATCCAGCCGGACATCCAGCCGGTGACGGGGGCCGAGGGGGCGTAGCCGGGCTGGGGCCGCAGCTGCCGGCCGGGCACTGGGGCGGGGCTGGGGTGCGAACGAGCGTACGCGCCTCAGTGCGCCGTTGATGCGCCCAGTGGTACCGGGCATCCACTGGGCACAGGCACCAGCCTTCGAGGAGGGACCCATGGCCGAATCCCCCACCACGCCCGACCCCACCCAGGAGCGCGAGACGCAGCAGCCCGCCAGGATCAGGATGCTGCCCCTGGTCGGCGCCTGCGGCTGCGGCTCGGGCTGCGGCTGCGGCTGCCAGTCGGGCAACCCGTGCCAGTGCGGCTGACGGTGGAGCCGTACGGCGGTGAGGGCCCCGGGATCGTTCCGGGGCCCTCAC
>NZ_VJZE01000061.1 GCF_009377205.1 Streptomyces phyllanthi | reverse complement strand
AGACAGCACGGCGCGGGGGGCGGGGCCTCCCGCGGGGGAGCAGTGTGAGGCGAACACGTCGAACCACTGGGGACCTGGGGGGTTCTGTGCGGCAAGGGGGACTAGTCAGCCCGTTTCCGTCGGCGCGCGGGCGCCTGGCGAACGGGGCAATCAGCCAGCCCGCGATCGACTGGGAGCAGCGGTACCGCCGTACCGTGATCACCAGCGATACCGTGGCCACCGCCTTCGTGGTGGCGGCGATCGGCAACTTCTTCGGGGCCCGGGACGCGGCCAACTGGCACGAGAAGTGGGGAATCCTCGCATTCGGCACCGAGCTGCTGGTGCTGGGGGCTCTTGCCGTGAGCCGGGCGTGGGCTCCGGCCGTGCTCGGCCAGGGCGCCGAGGAATTCCGCCGGCTCGGACGCTCACTGTTCATGGCGACCGTCGTACTGGCGCTCGGCGGGATCGCCCTCACCTCGCGCAACATCAAGCTCTGGATCTTCGTCGCGATCCCCGCGATCGCGCTCGTCACCATGCCCACGCGGTATCTGCTCCGCCTCTGGCTGCACAAACAGCGCAAGGAAGGACGGTGCCTGAGACCGGTGCTCGCTGCCGGGAGCCCGGCCACCGTGCGCGACCTGATCACCCGAACCCGCAAGTTCCCGCACCTCGGCTGGCGGGTGGAGGCGGTGTGCACGACGGACGGTCGCGGGCTCGACGGCGACCAACTGGACGGAGTGCGGGTCGTCGGCCGACTGACGGACGTCGCCAAGCACGTCCGCCACGACGGCTACCGCGTCGTCGCGGTCACACCGGACCCGCACTGGTCACCGGACCGGCTGCAGCGGCTCGCCTGGAACCTCGAAGGCAGCGACGCCGAGATGGTCGTGGCCCCCGTGCTGATGGAGGTGGCCGGCCCGCGGCTGCACGTCGACGCGGTGCTCGGGATCCCGCTGCTGCGGGTCAGCATGCCGACGTTCTCCGGGGGCCGCCGGGCGGTCAAAGAGGTCGTCGACCGGATGGGCGCGGCGATCCTGCTGATGCTGTTCGCGCCGCTGATGGTGTTCGTCGGGCTGCTCGTGCTGGTGGACAGCCGGGGTGGGGCGTTCTACCGCCAGCGCAGGGTCGGCAAGGACGGCCGTGAGTTCACCATTCTCAAGTTCCGCACCATGGTCGCCGGGGCCGACGGGGCACGTGCCGAGCTGGCCGACCGCAACGAGGGCGCCGGCCCGCTGTTCAAGCTCCGCCGGGATCCGCGGGTGACCCGGGTGGGAGCGGTACTGCGCCGGTACTCGATCGACGAGCTCCCGCAGCTTTTCAACGTGCTCACCGGATCGATGTCGCTCGTCGGTCCGCGGCCTCCGCTACCGGAGGAGTCCGCTGCGTACGGCCCGGACATCCGGCGGCGGCTGCTGGTCAAGCCCGGACTCACCGGCCTGTGGCAGATCAGCGGACGCAGCGACCTGCCGTGGGAGGAGGCGGTCCGGCTGGACCTGCGGTACGTGGAGGACTGGTCGCTCGCCCTGGACACAGTGATCTTGTGGAAGACGCTGCGTGCGGTGCTCCACGGGCAGGGGGCCTACTGATGCGCGGGGGTCTGCAACTCAACGGTCCCGCCGGCGTGCGGACCGCAGGCCGCAAGGGCCTGCCTGGGGGGAGGAACGGGTCATGAGAGTCAGCGTTTTCGGGCTCGGCTACGTGGGCTGCGTGTCGGCCGCGTGCCTGGCCAGCATGGGGCACGAGGTCATCGGGGTGGACGTGAACCAGGTGAAGGTCGACCTGGTCAACAGCGGCTTGGCCCCGGTGGTCGAGGAGCGGATCGGCGAGCTCATCGCCGAGGTCGTGCGGAGCGGAGCGTTGCGCGCCACCGACGACGTCCGCGAGGCGATCATGGGCAGCGAGGTGTCGCTGGTCTGCGTCGGCACGCCGTCGGAGCCCAACGGCAGCCTGTGCACCACATACCTGGAGCGGGTCACCGAGCAGATCGGCGCCGCACTGGCCGAGGAGGGCAAGCAGGGGGGCCGGCACACCGTCGTGTTCCGCAGCACCATGCTCCCGGGCACCTGCCTGAACCTGCTGGTGCCGATCCTGGAGAAGTACGTCGGCGGGACGGCCGGGGTGGACATCGGGGTCGCGGTCAACCCGGAGTTCCTGCGTGAGGGCACGAGCGTGCGGGACTTCTTCGACCCGCCGAAGACCGTCATCGGCGAGCTCGACCCGGCAAGCGGCGACGCGGTGACGGCGCTGTACGACGGCCTGCCCGGCGAGGTGTTCCGCGTGCCGGTCCCGACGGCCGAGGCGATCAAGTACGCGGACAACGCGTTCCACGGCCTCAAGATCGGCTTCGCGAACGAGCTGGGCGCGGTCTGCCAGGCACTCGGGGTGGACTCGCACCAGGTGATGGACGTGTTCCTCGCCGACCGCAAGCTGAACATCAGCTCCGCCTACCTGCGGCCGGGCTTCGCCTTCGGTGGCTCCTGCCTGCCCAAGGACCTGCGCAGCCTGGTCCACGCGGCGCAGCGGGCCGACGTCTCGGTGCCCATCCTCGCCCACGTGCTGCCCTCCAACGCCGACCATCTGCAGCGCGCGGTGGAACTGGTCGAGCGCACCGGCAAGCGCCGGGTGGGCCTGTTCGGGCTGTCCTTCAAACCCGGCACCGACGACCTCCGCGAGAGCCCGCTCGTCGAGCTGGCGGAAAGGCTCTTCGGCAAGGGTTACGACCTGAAGATCTACGACGCCAACGTGAGCCTCTCCCGGCTGCTCGGCGCGAACCGCGAGTACATCGAGACCCGGCTGCCGCACCTCGCACAGCTGCTCGCGGACTCCGTCGAGGAGGTGCTCGAGCACGCCGAGGTGTGCCTGGTCGGGACCAGGGACCCGGCTGTGCTGTCGGCGCTGCCCCATGGCGACGCCCCGGTGATCGTCGACCTCATCCGCCTTCCCGACGCCGAGGCGCGCCGGACCGAACCGGGGTACATGGGCCTTGCTTGGTAACACATCGTTTGGTGACACATCGTTTGGTGACACAGCCAGCGGCGACGGGTCGGGCCGGCGCGCGCTGATCCTGGTGGAGAACCTGTCGGTGCCGTTCGACCGGCGGGTGTGGCAGGAGTGCACGACGCTGCGCGACGCGGGCTGGAAGGTGCACGTCATCTGTCCCCGGGGTGAGAAGCGGGACACGGAGCCGGAGGCGGAGATCGACGGGGTGCGGATCCACCGCTACCCGTTGCGCGCGGCCACCGGAGGGCCGGCCGGCTACCTGCGGGAGTACGGATCGGCGTTGTGGCACACGGTCCGGCTGGCCCGGAAGGTCGGCCCGGTCGACGTGGTCCACGCCTGCAACCCGCCCGACCTGCTGTTCCTGCCGGCGCTGTGGCTGAAGCGGCGCGGGGCGCGGTTCGTCTTCGACCAGCACGACCTGGTACCCGAGCTGTACCTCTCCCGGTTCGGCCGAGGCGAGGATCTGCTCTACCGCGCCGTGTGCGCGCTGGAACGGCGGACCTACCGGGCCGCGGACGTCGTGCTCGCCACGAACGAGAGCTACCGGGACGTCGCGGTGCGCCGTGGCGGTCGGCGGCCGGAGGACGTTTTCGTGGTGCGCAGCGCGCCCGAGGTCGATCGGTTCCGCCCGGTGCCACCCGAGCCGGAGCTGAAGCGCGGCAAGCCTCATCTGCTGTGCTATCTCGGCGTCATGGGCCCTCAGGACGGCGTCGACTACGCCTTGCGGGCCCTCGCGAAGCTGCGCGACGAGCTCGGGCGGACCGACTGGCACGCGGTGTTCGTCGGCGCCGGCGACGCCTTCGACGCGATGGTGGAGCTGTCGGGGCGGCTCGGTCTCTCCGAGCAGGTGCAGTTCACCGGGCGCATCCCGGACGCCGACCTGGTGCGCTACCTGTCCACCGCGGACGTGTGCCTCTCCCCCGACCCGCGCAATCCGCTCAACGACGTGTCGACCATGAACAAGGTCCTGGAGTACATGGCGATGGGCCGGCCGATCGTCTCGTTCGACCTGAAGGAGGCGCGCGTCTCCGCCGGTGACGCCGCCGTCTACGCGCCGGCCAACGACGAGGCCGAGTTCGCCGAGCTCATCGCGCTGCTGCTGGACGATCCGGAGAAGCGGGCCCGGATGGGCAAGATCGGCCAGGAGCGGATCAGCGGGCAGCTTTCCTGGCGGAACTCGCAAGCGTCGCTGCTCGCCGCCTACGCCGCTGCCTGCCGTGACCACACTCCGGTGCCGGGGGCGACCCGGTCCGGGCAGGGAAGAGGCCGCGCCGTTGAGCGATGACACGATACGCCTGGTCACGATCGGGCGGATTTTCCGTCGGCGGTGGCGGCTTCTCGCCATCGTCGCCGTGGTGGGTGCGCTCGTCGGCTACGGCGCGTCTTTGCTGTTCCCGCCGCGTTACACGACGTCGGCATCGGTACTGCTGCCGGGGGCGTGGGAGAGCCGCGAGCTGCTGACTCAGACGGAGATCGCGACCAGTTCGGTGGTACTCGACCGCGCGGCTGCCACGCTCGGCTGGACCGGGGTGAGCGGCAGCGAGCTGCGGGATCGGGTGAGCGCCAAGGCCGCCGACGGGAACATCATCAAGATCTCGGGCACGGCCGACACCCCGGAGCGCGCACAGCGGCTCTCCGACCGGGTGGCCCAGGAGTTCGTCACCTTCGCCACGCGGATCGTGGGCGACACCACCGACTCCGACGCGGCGGCGGAGCTCGAGGCACTGCGGAAGAAGGTGGCGCAGACCAACCGCGGCATCACCGATCTGGCCAATGCGGCCGATCCGGGGCAGACCGTGGAGAGCGTGCAGGCCCGCACCGAGCTCGAGCAGCTGCGCACCGCGCTGCAGGAGGCCATGGAGAAGCTGGAAGAGGCCGGCCCGGCGACCAACAAGGCCAACATGGTGGTCATGGGGCCGGCGGCCCGGCCGACCGGCGAGGCACCGCCGACGAGGATGCAGCTCATGGTCGCCGGGGCACTGCTGTTCTTCCTGCTCGCGGTCATCGGCCATCTCACCGCCGCACGGATGAGTCGCCGACTGCGCACCGAACCGGAGATCGCCGCGGCGCTGCGCTCGACGCTGCTGGGTACCGTCGACGTACCCGGTGGACGGCTCGCGCACCGGCCGGAGGACGGTCGCCCGCGGGCCTGGATCCGCCGGCTGCTGGGCGTCGACACCCGGTGGGACATACCGACCCCGCGGACGTCGGGCGACGAGGCCGGCAGGCGGATCCGCTACCGGCGGGTGTGCGCCCGCCTCCGGGAACAGCTGCCGGCCCCCCGACGGCTGCTGGTCGTCGTCCCGGACGGCGACGAGATCGCCCGCCGGGCCGCCGTGCAGCTCGTCGCCGAGGCCGGCAGCGATCCTTCCCCGAGCTCTTCGAACGGGGGAGACCCCATGCTGCGGGTGGTGGGGGTTTCGGTGTCCCGGCCGCTGGTGCCGGACCGCGACACCGAGTCCGGTGCCCTGGTCGTGCTCAGCGCGGGCAGCCGGACCGCGGGAGAGCTCACCGGTATCGCCGAGGCGTGTGCGGACGCCAGGCATGAGGTCGTCGGCATCGTCGTCGCCGGCGCGGTCCGGGCCCGTCCGACGCGGTCTGCCGGCCGTTCGCCGCATCACGCCACGCCGGCGCTCGCGGTCGGCGACGACGCGAGGGGAGGTTCGGTATGACGACTGGTACGACTTCGGAGTCGTCGGCCGCCGCTCCGCTGCTGGACCTGCACGCGCTGGTGGTGGCAGTGCGCAGGCGCCGCCGCTTCTGGTGCTCCATGGCGCTGCTGGGGCTGCTGGTCGGCGCGGCTGTGGCGGTCCTGCTGCCGCCGCCGCCGACCGCGGTGACCAAGGTGCTGGTCGCGCATCAGGAGGACCAGCCGAACGACACCGGAACGCTGATCCGCACCGACGTCGCGCTGCTGCACACCACGCGGATCGCCCGTAAAGCCCTGCAGTCCCTCGGGTCCCCGGAAAAACCGGAGGACTTCATGCAGGACTACGAGGGTCTCGGCCTGACCAACAACCTGCTGCAGATCAATGTGACAGGTGACAGCGACGCGGAAGCGGTGGCCCGCGCCAAGGCGCTGGCCGACGCGTTCGTCGCCGACCATGTGAGGCGGATCCAGGAGGCCGCGGACGCCGAGGCCAAGAGCCTGCTCGACCAGCGTGACCGAATGCGGGACGAACTCACCCAGGTCAACAAGGCGATCGGAGACGGATCGCCGGAGAGCGGCCCGGAGACGTCGGCGAACCTGGAGTCGCTCTTCGCCCGCCGGGCCGAGCTCACTTCGCGGATCGCCGATTTCAACCTGCGCGCCGAGGAGGCGCGCATCGGCTCGCCCCAGGTCATCGCCCGCACGCAGATCGTGGACGCACCGCGCGCGGTGCGGAGCTCCCTGCCCAAGGCCGCCGCCATCAACGCCGCGATCGGGCTCGTCCTCGGGCTCGTCCTCGGGCTCGCGGTGGCCGCGGTCGGCACGGTGGTGGCGGACCGCCCCGTGCTGCGCCGGGACATCGCGGCGAACCTGGGCGCCTCGGTCATCGCGGAGCTGCCCCGCCGGTCGGGCAGGCTGTGGCAGCGCCGACAGACCCGGGCGGCACGGACAAGGCTCACCGCGACCCTGGCCCGCACTGTGCGCGGCTCCGCGGAACCGGTGTCGCTGCTGGAACTGGGCTGTGCGCGCAGCACGAGCCTGATCGCCCTGGACGTCGCCAGGGCACTGGCTCCGGAGGAGCCCGTGGTCATCGTCGACGGTCTGCCCGGCCCGCAGCTCGCGGGCCGCCGCCGGCAGCCAGGAGACCCGGCCGTGGTCAGCGGCGAGCAGGCCGCGGCTGTGCCGCATCAGACGCGCCGGCTCGGCGTCGGCTCGGTCGCGCCCGGCACGGCGTGGACCGACCTCCCGTTCCTCGGCAGCCAGACCGTACTCGTCGTGCGTGCCGGGCACGGCAGCGCCGCGTGGCTGCACACCGTGGCGCGGCAGCTCACGGACCAGCGCGTTCCGGTGATCGGTGTGGTGCTGATCGACCCCGATCCGCGTGACCGGACCGACGGCACGCTGTGGGACGGGCTGCACACCGCGCTGCGCGGCCAGAACGAGCGGCTGGCCCGACAGCACATGACGGGCCGGCGGCGGACGGAGCGGCTGCCGATATGGGCGGCACGGGTCCCGGACAGCGACCAGGAGGCGCGGTAGCACATGTGTGGCATCGCAGGCACGTACCGATGGCCGGACGGGAAGGTCGTGGCCGACCGGCTCACCGATACCCTCGCCCACCGCGGTCCGGACGGGGCGGGCCGGTACAGCCACCCCGCCGGTGACGGCGAAGTGCACCTCGGGCACCGCCGGCTGGCCATCATCGACCTGTCCGACACGGGCGCCCAGCCGATGGTCTCGGGCGGCCTCGTCCTGACGTACAACGGCGAGCTGTACAACGCCCCCGAGCTGCGTGCCGAGCTGGCAGCCGCCGGGGTGCGCTTCCGCGGTACCTCCGACACCGAGGTGCTCCTTGAGGCCTGGCGGCGCTGGGGCACGGACTGCCTGCCCCGGCTGCGCGGCATGTTCGCGTTCGGGGTCTTCGACGAGCGAACCGGTGAGCTGGTGCTCGCCCGCGACCAGCTCGGCATCAAGCCGCTGTTCCTGCTCCGGCGCGGCGAGGGTCTGGTGTTCGCCTCCGAGCTCAAGGCGCTCGCCGCCGTGACCGGCGGGTCGCTGCAGGTGGACCATGCGGCGCTGGTGGCCTCGCTGCTGTACTACTGGGTGCCGGACTCACGGTGCGCGTTCCGTGAGGCGGAGAAGCTGCCGCCGGGGAGCTGGCTCCGGTGCCGGCCCGACGGCCGGGTGGAGCGCGGCCGGTACTGGCACCTGAAGGACGTCGCCGCCGAGGGCCGGGAGCGGGCCCGGGCCGGAGAGCAGCCTGACATGGCCGCCATCGTCGAGGAGTCGACCCGGCGCCACCTGCTCTCCGACGTACCCGTGGCGACCTTCCTCTCCGGCGGTCTCGACTCCAGCTGGCTGACCGCGCTTGCGGCCCGCCACCAGCCCGGGATCTCCGCCTACACGATCGGGTTCCGCGCCGAGGACGCCAGGTTCGAGGCGATGCCGGACGACCTGCGCTATGCCCGGCAGGTCGCCGAGCGGTTCGGCGTCGATCTGCACGAGATCGAGATCGCTCCGAACGTGCTCGACCTGCTGCCGCGGATGACGTACCACCTGGACGAGCCGATCGGCGACCCCGCCGCGATCAACACGTTCCTGATCTGCTCGGCCGCCCGGGAGGCCGGGGTCAAGGTGATGCTCTCGGGGATGGGCGCCGACGAGCTGTTCGCCGGTTACCGCAAGCACCTGGCCAACCTGCTCGCGCTGCGCTACCAGCGCGTCCCGCGGCCCCTGCGGCGCGGCCTGTCCAGGGCCGTGGACCGGCTGCCGGTCGCCTCGGCCCGCCGGGGGTACCGGTCGGTGCGCTTCGCGAAGCGGTTCCTGTCCTTCGCCGATCTGCCGGAGGAGACGGCGTTCCGGCGCAGCTACACCATGTACGACCAGGACGAGCTGCTCGCCCTTCTCGATCCGGACCTGGCCGGGACGGTCGAGGACGTGCTGACCGAGCACGCGGACATCTACCAGGACAACGACCTCGACGACTTCGTCAACCGCATGTGCCTGGGCGACGCCCGGATGTTCCTGCCGGGCCTGAACCTCACGTACACGGACCGGTCGAGCATGGCCGCGTCGACCGAGGTGCGGGTGCCGTACGTGGACGTCGAGGTGGTCAGGGCGGCGTTCGCCGTGCCCGGTGATCGCAAGATCGTCGGGCGGCAGGGCAAGGCCGTCCTCAAGGAGGCGGCCACCTCGATCCTGCCCCGGGAGATCGTGTACCGGCCCAAGGGCCTGTTCAGCGCCCCGCTGCGCGCCTGGATGAGCCGGGATCTGGCACCGCTGGTGCGCGAGGTGATACACGACGGCGAGCTCGTCCGTTCCGGGTTCCTGCGCCGCGACGCGCTGGCGCGGCTCGTCGCCGAGGACGCCGCCGGGCATCGCGACTTCTCCAAGCATCTGTGGCATGTGCTGACCCTCGAGTACTGGTATCGCGGCGCGACCTCCGGGGCCGGCCAGAACTCTCCCTTGACGGCGTAGAGACAAGAGGACCTCGGGTGAAACAGGTTGTGCAGAACTACAAGAGCGGCGAGCTGGCGGTGCTCGACGTGCCGGTGCCGGGGTGCAAGCCGGGCGGTGTGCTGGTCCGCAGCGCCTACTCGCTGATCTCCACCGGGACCGAGCTCATGAAGGTGTCCGAGGCCGGCATGTCGATGCTGGGCAAGGCCCGCTCCCGGCCGGACCAGGTGGCCAAGGTCATGCAGAGCGTGGCCACCAACGGGGTGCCCGCCACCTACCGCAAGGTGATGGGCAAGCTGGACTCCTACACACCGCTGGGCTACTCGCTGTGCGGGGTGGTCGAGCAGGTCGGCGCCGGGATCGACGATGTGAAGGTCGGCGACCTCGTTGCCTGCGCGGGCAACGAGCACGCGCTGCACGCCGAGCTGAACTGGGTGCCGAAGAACCTCTACGCCCCGGTACCGGACGGTCTCGCGCCGCGGCACGCGGCCTTCGGCACCGTCGGGTCGATCGCGATGCAGGGCGTCCGCCAGGGCGAGCCGCAGCTCGGCGAGGTGGCGCTGGTCATCGGCCTCGGGCTGATCGGGCAGCTGGTGGTGCAGCTCCTGGCCGCCTCGGGAGTGCGCGTCGTCGGGGCCGACCCCGACCCGGTGCGCTGTGAGCTCGCCGAGCGGCTGGGCGCCGCGGCCTGCGGAGATCCCGCCTCCGCGGCCGTGGAGACTGCCGTCGCCGAGCTCACCGACGGTCACGGCGTGGACCAGGTGTACCTGGCCGCCGGCGGCGGCAGCAACCAGCCCGTCGAGCTGGCCGCCCGGCTCTGCCGGGACCGCGGCCGGGTCGTCGACATCGGCAAGTGCCGCCTGGACCTGCCGTGGAACGCGTACTACGAGAAGGAGCTCGACGTCCGGTTCTCCCGCAGTTACGGCCCCGGGCGCTACGACCCGGAGTACGAGCTCGAGGGCCGGGACTACCCGATCGGCTACGTGCGCTGGACCGAGCGCCGCAACCTGGCGTGCTTCCTCGATCTCCTCGCCCGCGGCAGCGTCGACGTGGAGCCCCTGGTCTCCCACATCGCCGACTTCGATGACGCGGTCGAGACGTACCGGCGCCTGAAGGACGGCGAGATGAAGGCCGTGGCCGTGCTGTTCCGGTACCCCGAACACGCGGGGGAAGCGGAGGAAGCGGCGGCCCCGACGGTGGCCGTGCCCGCGGTGAAGCGACCCGGCGGCGGAGTGTCCACGCCGGCCCGGGCCGCCAAGACACCGGTGCGCCTCGCGTTCGTCGGCGCGGGAAACTACGCGACGTCGATGCTGCTGCCGCACCTGGCACAGCGCGAGGGCGTCGAGTTGTCGACCGTCGTCACCACGACGGCGCTGTCCGCGGCCAACGCGCAGCGGAAGTTCGGCTTCGCCGAGGCGACCACCGATCTCGACGCCGTGCTCGGCGACAAGTCCATCGACGCGGTGTTCGTGGTCACCCGCCACAGCTCGCACGCCGAACTGACCCGAAGGGCACTGCTGGCCGGCAAGACGGTGTTCGTGGAGAAGCCGTTGGCGCTCACCGAGGACGAGCTGGCCGGCGTGCTCGCGGCGGTGGAGGAGTCCGGCAACGACCGGCTGCAGGTGGGCTTCAACCGCCGGTTCGCGCCGCTGCTGCAGGAGGCCAGGAAGCGGTTCGGCGCCCGGACCGGTCCGGCGAGCCTGCGCTACCTGGTCAACGCGGGCCAACTGCAGCACGGCAGCTGGTACCTCCAACAGGGCACCGAGGGCTCGCGGTTCGCCGGCGAGGGCGGACACTTCATCGACACGGCGAGCTGGCTGCTCGAGGCCGACCCGGTATCGGTGTACGCGGTCGCCCCGCCCGGCAACGAGGACCTACAGGTCGTGCTGCGCTACCCGGACGGGTCCACCGCCACCATCAGCTACGTCACCACCGGCGCGCCCGGCTTCCCCAAGGAGACACTGGACCTGGTCGCGGACGGCAAGGTGCTGCGGCTCGACGACTTCGTCCGCGCCTCGTTGTTCGTGGACGGAGGGGTCGGCCGCAAGCGATGGGTCAGTTCGCGGCTGCCCAAGGCCCGGGACAAGGGCCAGAACGCCGAGCTGGCCGCGTTCATCAAGGCCGTGCGGACCGGCGGGCCGATGCCGGTGCCGCTTCAGTCGCTGGTCGCCACCACGGCGGCCACCCTCGCCGTGCAGACCGGCCTCGCCGGCGGCGCGCCGGTGACGTTGGCGAGGGCACGATGACCGTGAGCTCGGGGAGTCCGGGCTGGTACCTGCGGCGGCTGTCCCGGATGGGACCGCGGGAGGTCGCGGGCCGGGTGGGCGACACGGTGCGCAGGCGGCGGTGGCGGTCGGCGCCGCCGGACTGCCCGAGCGTGCCCGGCGCCCGGTTCACCGCGGTCCTGCCCGCCGGAACGATCGCCGCAATACCTTCGGACGCCGCGAAACGTCTCGTCGCCGAGGCGGACCGGCTGATGGACGGGCACGCCGAGTACTTCGGTGTGGACCGCGACGACCTGGCCGACCCGGACTGGGGATACGACCCGAAGACCGGGCGCCGGGCTCCGGGGGGCTACGCCTTCGACGTGCCGTACCGGAACGAGGACGCGGTCGGGGACATCAAGCAGATCTGGGAGCTGTCCCGGCACCAGTACCTCACCGTGCTCGCCGCCGCCTACGCGATCACCGGGGACGAGCGGTACGCCGAGCGAGTGGCCGGGCACCTGCGGTCGTGGTGGGCGGCCAACCCACCGCTGCGCGGGGTGCACTGGATCAGCGGCATCGAGCTGGGCATCCGGCTGCTGTCCTGGGTGTGGATCCGCCGGCTGCTCGACGGCTGGCCGGGCGTGGCCGCCCTGTTCGAGGACAACCCGGTGGCGCTGAACCAGATCTGGCACCACCAGCGCTGGCTGGCCGCCTTCCCCAGCCGGGGGTCCTCGGCGAACAACCACGTCATCGCCGAGGCCGCCGGGCAGTTCGCCGCAGCCTGCGCGTTCGGGTGGTTCCCCTCGTCGGCGCGCTGGCGAGCCGACGCGCTGCGGTCGCTGGAGCGGCACCTGCGCGGCAACACCTTCGCCTCCGGCCTCAACCGCGAGCTGGCCACCGAGTATCACGGACTGGTGCTGGAGCTCGGCCTGGCCGCGGTGGCCGAGGCGGATGCCGCGGGCGTGCCAGTCCCCGCGTCGGTCCGGCTGGTGCTGCTGCGGATGACCGACGCGCTCGCGGCCGTCGTGGACAGCCGGCTGCGGCCACCGCGCCAGGGGGACGCCGACGACGGGCACGGTCTGGTCGTGGACGGCGCGGGGACCGACCGCTGGGCCTCGCTGCTGGCCACCGGGGACGCCGTGTTCGGCCGGCTCGGCTGGTGGCCGGCGGTGACCGGCACCGATGTGCGCACCCCGCTGCTGGCCGCGCTCATCCGGCCGTACGCGAAGAACGGAACCGCGCCGGCCGTGTCCCGCCCGGCAGGCCGACCGGCTCATTTCGCCGACGCGGGCATGACCATCCTGCGCGGTCCGGGGGAAACGGGCGAGATCTGGTGCCGCTGCGACGGTGGTCCGCACGGGTTCCTGTCCATCGCCGCGCACGCCCACGCGGACGCGCTGTCCGTGGAGGTCCGGCACGACGGGGTCGACGTGCTCGCCGACCCGGGGACGTTCTGCTACCACGGGCAGCCCGAGTGGCGGCAGTACTTCCGGTCGACCCTCGGCCACAACACCCTCCAGTTGGACGGCGGTGACCAGTCCGTCTCCGGCGGCCCGTTCCTGTGGACCCGGCATGCCCGCAGCCGTGTCCTCGTCGCGGACACATCCGGCGCCTCCGACGGGGGGACGGCCCGCTGGTGCGCCGAGCACGACGGTTACCAGCCCTCCGTGCACCGCCGCCGGGTGGAGCTGACGGCCGCGAGCCAGGAGCTGCGGGTGGTCGACGAGGTCCGCGGCCAACACGGCCCGCGCCGCGCCGTGCAGCTGGCGTTCCACCTCGGGCCTGCGATCGCCGCGGACCTGGCGGGAAACCGGGCCGTGCTCACCTGGACCCGGGACGGCGAGGACCGCTCCGCGGTGCTCGACCTGCCCGGGCAGCTGAGCTGGCGGGCGCATCGCGGCGAGAGTGACCCGCCGCTGGGCTGGTACTCCGCCGGCTTCGGGCGCAAGGAACCCACCACAACGCTGGTCGGCACCGGCTTCGCCGACGGCGCGGAGGGGTTCACCACCGTACTCAGGTTCCACGGCTAGGGGGATGTGTGGGGTTCAAGAGGCGGCACTGGACGTGGTCGGCGGCACCGCTGGCGCTGGCCCTGCTGGCGGCGACCGGCTGTGAGAGCACGCCGGACGCGCGGCCGAAGCCGACCGCTGCGCCCCCCACGTCCGTGGCCCGGGTGTGCGCCAAGCCCGCGGCCGGGCCGGCGAAGGCGCCGGCGGGCGCGGTGACCGTCGACCCCGGGGTGGTCGGTGACCTGGCTGCGAAGACCGAGAGCAACCCCCCGAACACCACGTTCTGGCTTCGACCGGGCAAGCACAGGCTCGAGCCGGACCGCTACGCCCAGGTCGTCCCCAAGGAGGGGAACCGCTACCTCGGCGCGCCGGGCGCGGTGCTCGACGGCCGGAAGACCAACCAGTACGCGTTCGGTGGCACCGCCCCGGGCGTCACCATCCGCCACCTGACCGTGCAGCGTTTCGTCGCGCCGCACGACGAGGGCGTGGTCAACCACGACATGGCCGACGGGTGGGTGATCGAGCACGCGAAGATCCAGTACAACTCCGGCGCCGGGCTGATGGCCGGTGCCCGCCAGAAGGTCCGCGCCAGTTGCCTGCGCGACAACGGACAGTACGGAATGAACGCGTACAAGACCGGTGACTCCATCCGCGGCCTGGTGGTCGAGGGCAACGAGATCGTGGGCAACAACACCGACGACTGGGAGCGCCGGCGGCCGGGCTGCGGCTGCACCGGAGGCATCAAGTTCTGGGCCGTCAACGGCGCCGACATACGCGGCAACTGGGTGCACGACAACCGCGGAACCGGGTTGTGGGCGGACAACAACAACAACGACTTCCGCATCGAGAACAACCTGCTCGAGGCCAACGACGGTTCCGCGCTGATCTACGAGACCAGCTACAACGCGGTCATCCGGAACAACACGATCCGGCGGAACAACTGGGTCGAGGGCCGCAGAGAAGCCGACCGCGGCGACACCTTCCCGTTCGCGACCATCTACGTGTCCGAGTCCGGCGGCGAACCACGGATCCGAGCCCGCACGGACAAGATCGAGATCTACCGGAACGTCCTGGAGAACAACTGGTCCGGAATCACCCTGTGGGAGAACGCCGACCGGTTCTGCAACAGCCCGGCCAACACCTCGACGGGCTACTGCACGTTGCTGGTGAAGGACACCGACCGCTGCGCGCGGCCGGCGATCACCACCGCACCGCTCTACGCCGACTGCCGGTGGAAGACCAAGCGGGTGGACATCCACGGCAACCGCTTCGTGCTGGACACGTCCGTCGTCAAGTGCAAGGCGGAGTGCGGCCGCATGGCGGTGCTGTCCAACTACGGCACCTATCCGGACTGGTCGCCGTACAAGGGCCGGCGGGTGGCCGATGCGATCACCCACAAGCAGCACAACCGCTGGTACGACAACGTCTACCGCGGGCCGTGGAGCTTCACCGCCGACGACCAGAGCAAGAAGCTCGACTTCGAACAGTGGCGTGGCACGCCGTACCAGCAGGACGCGGGCAGCACCATCGTCCCGCGGGACGGTGGTTGAGATGGGCGGGAACCACACACCGAAGGCCGTCGGGATCGCCTGGGCGTTGCTGGGCCTCAACACGCTCGGCTCCGCCGGGGCGAAGACGATCATCCCGCTGCCCCGCTCCCTCATCCAGATGGCCACCATGGGTGCGCTGGTCACCGCGTTCGCGCTGGCGCTCGTGCTCAATCCCCGGCTGCGCATCCGGCCCAGTGCCTTCGTGCTCCTGCTCACCCTGCTGCTGGTGCCGAGCCTGATCTCCAGCGCGGATCTGGAGTCCGGGTTCGGCGCGCTGTTCCGCTGCGCCCGGCTGGCTGTCTTCATCGGCACACTGTGGCTGCTCAGCCGCTGGTGGGACGGCAGCCTGACGTTCGTCCGGTACCACATCCGGATGTACTTCGCGGTGCTCGTGTTGGTGACCGCCGGCCTGGTCATCTCGCCGGGCGCGGCCATGCCCGAGCTCTACGGCGGGCGGCTGGTCGGCGCGTTGTGGCCGCTCACCCCGCCGCAGATCGGACAGTACGCCGCGGTGATCACCGGGCTCACCGTGCTGCTCCTGCTGGGTCGCCGTATCGACCGGGTCAGTGCGGTGGTGGTCATCGTGCCGTCACTCGTCCTGCTCGCGATGACCCATACCCGGACGGCCACGGCCGGCCTGCTCATCGGGCTGACATTGGCGATCGGCTCGCTCGTCCTGACCAGCGCCGCCGCCCGCCGGTTCTTCGCCTGGGCGGTGCTGGTGACCACGGTGGCCGCGGTGGGGTTCGCCTCCGCGCTGCGCACGTGGTTCCTGCGCGGACAGAGCCAGGAGAACTTCACCAGCCTCACCGGTCGGGCCAAGGTCTGGGACGCCCTGCTGGCAGCGCCCCGGACGACCACGGAGAAGTTGTTCGGCGTGGGACTGGGCGACAAGTCGTTCGACGGGCTGCCGATCGACAACAGCTGGCTGGCCGTCTACAACGAGCAGGGTCTGATCGGCGTCGTCCTCGTGGCGGCGTTCATCATCGTGCTGGGCGGCGTCGCGCTGCTGCGGCCACCGTCGCTGCCGAGGGCCTGCGCGATCTTCCTGATCAGCTACGTCGGGATCTCGTCGTACACCGAGGCCGGACTGGGAGACGCCTCGCCGTATCTGCTGCATCTGGCCCTGGCCGCCTCGCTGTTGGCGGCACCCGCCGCGGCCACGCCCCTGACGACGCCCGCTGTCCCCCGACGACGTATCCCGCGCTGGGCCCGGGATCGGGAGGTGACCTGACCATGCACGTCCTCGTGGTGCACAACCACTACTCCTCGGCGCAGCCGAGCGGGGAGAACAGGGTCGTCGATGAGGAGGTGGGGCTGCTGCGCGCGGCCGGCCACCGGGTCGAGGTGTTCGAGCGGCGCAGCGACGACATCGCCGCCCGGTCCCTGCTGGGCAAGGCCGCGGTGCCGCTGCTGGTGCCGTGGAACCCGGCGGTCCGCGCGGAGCTCGCCGCCCGGCTTCGCGCCGAGCGGCCGGACGTGGTGCACATCCACAACGTCTTCCCGCTCCTGTCGCCCGCGGTGCTGGCAGCCTGCGCCGACGCCGGCGTGCCCGCCGTCGCCACGCTGCACAACTACACCCAGATCTGCCCGCCCGGCACGCTGCAGCGGGACGGCCGGCTGTGCACCGAGTGCGTCGGGTCGGCGGCGCCGCTGCCCGCCGTCCGGCACGGCTGCTACCGGAACTCCCGGCTGGCGACGGTGCCGCTCGCGGTCAGCCTGTCGGTCAACCGGCGGCGGTGGTGGTCCGGCGTGGAGCGGTTCTTCTGCATCTCCGCGGCGCAGCGCGACATCCTGGTGCGGTCCGGCATGCCACCCGAGCGGCTGGCGGTGAAGCACAACTTCGTACCCGACCCGGGGGCCCGCCGAGCGGGCGCCGGCGAGCAGCTGCTCTTTCTCGGCCGACTGGCGGAGACCAAGGGCGTGCGGCTGCTCATGGCCGCGTGGGACGAGATCGCCGCGGACGGCGGTGTGGGCGTGCCGCTCGTGCTCGCCGGCGCGGGCCCACTGGAGCGAGAGGTGACCGCCTGGGCGGCGGGCCGGGACGACGTGCGGTACGTCGGCCTGCTCGACCCGGCTCAGTGCCGGCAGGCCGTCGCGCGTTCGGTCGCCGTGGTGGCTCCGTCGATGGCCCTGGAGACGTTCGGCCTGGTGGTCGCGGAGGCGATGGCGGCGGGGGTTCCGGCCGTCGCCGCCGGTCACGGCGCGTTCGTCGAACTCGTCGAGGACGGGGTGACCGGGCTGCTGCACCGGCCGGGCGAGCCCGCCTCGCTCGCGTCCTGCATACGCCGGATCACGGCCGAGCCGGCCGGCAACCGGGAGATGGGCCGGGCGGCCCGGCGCCGTTACGAGCAGGGCTTCAGCCCGGCCGTCGGGCTGAAGCGTCTGGTGGATGAGTACCGCACCGCGATCGCGGGTCGGTCCGGCGGCCCGGACAGCGCGCCGCCGGCGGAAAACGGAAGCACTGGCTCGCGGCGGGGGGCCCGCGCGAGCAGGGATGGGGGCAGTAGATGACACGATGCCGACTCTGCGGCTCGGCGGCGCTGGCGAGCGTCGTCGATCTGGGGGCGACCCCGCCGTGTGAGAGCTTTCTCGCCGCGGACCAACTGGACCAGCCGGAACCTGCGTACCCGCTGCACCTGCGGGTCTGCACCGACTGCTGGCTCGCGCAGATCCCGCCGCTGATCACGCCGGAGGAGACGTTCAAGGAGTACGCGTACTTCTCCTCCTACTCGACCTCCTGGGTGGAGCACGCGCGCACGTTCGTCGCCGACGCCGTACAGCGGGTGGGTCTCGGCCCCGACGCCTTCGTGGTCGAGGTCGCGAGCAACGACGGGTACCTGCTGAGGCACGTGGTGGACCGGGGGATCCGCTGCCTCGGCATCGAGCCGTCGGTGAACGTCGGCGCCGCCGCGCGGGACGCGGGTGTGCCCACGCTCACGGAGTTCCTGTCCCCGGACACCGGCTCGGCCGTCCGCGCCGAGCACGGCCCGGCGGACCTGGTCGTGGCCAACAACGTGTACGCGCACATCCCCGACGTGGTCGGGTTCACCCAGGGGCTGCGCGCCCTGGTCGCCGACGACGGCTGGGTCTCCATCGAGGTGCAGCACCTGCTGACCCTGATCGAGGAGAACCAGTACGACACGATCTACCACGAGCACTTCCAGTACTACACGGTCGCGTCCGCGACCCGGGCGCTGGCGAGCGGCGGACTCGCGCTCGTGGACGTCGAGCTGCTGCCCACGCACGGCGGCTCCATCCGGCTGTGGGCCCGGCCCGCCGAGGTGGCCGGCGAGCCGACCCGGAGGGTGGCCGACGTGCTGGCCCGGGAGAAGGCCGCCGGGCTGCAGGAGCTGTCCGGGTACACCGAGTTCTCCGCCCGGGTGGCCAAGGTGCGCCGGGACCTGCTGCGGTTCCTCATCGAGGCGGCCGAGCGCGGCGAGACGGTCGTCGGCTACGGCGCCCCGGGCAAGGGCAACACCCTGCTCAACCACTGCGGCATCCGGCCCGACCTGCTCCCGTACACGGTCGACCGCAACCCCTACAAGCACGGCAGGTTCACCCCGGGCACCCGCATCCCGATCCTGCCGCCCGAGCAGATAGCCGCCGACAAGCCGGACTACGTGCTCGTCCTCCCGTGGAACCTGCGGGCCGAGCTGGTCGAGCAGCTGTCCTTCGTGCACGACTGGGGCGGCCGGCTGGTCTTTCCCATCCCGGAACTGAGCATTGTCGAGGTCGCGTCTCGAAAGGTCACAGCATGAAGGTCGTTCTGTTCTGCGGCGGTTACGGGATGCGGATGCGGAGCGGTGCCGCGGACGACGTGCCCAAGCCGATGGCGATGGTCGGCCCGCGGCCGCTGATCTGGCATGTCATGCGCTACTACGCGCACTTCGGGCACACGGAGTTCATCCTGTGTCTCGGGTACGGGGCCCACCACATCAAGGACTTCTTCCTCCACTACGAGGAGACGACGTCCAACGACTTCGTGCTGCGGGGCGGGCGGACCGAGCTGCTGTCCACCGACATCTCGGACTGGACGATCACGTTCGCGCAGACCGGCATCGAGTCACCGATCGGGGAGCGGCTGCGCCGGGTGCGGCACCACCTGGACGGTGACGAGATGTTCCTCGCCAACTACGCCGACGTGCTCACCGATGCCCCGTTGCCGGAGATGATCGAGAACTTCGCCCGGCGTGACGCCGGTGCGTCGATGATGGTGGTGCCGCCGCAGTCCTCGTTCCACTGCGTGGACCTGGGCGAGGACGGCCTGGTGGGGGGCATCACCGCGGTGAGCGACCTGCCGCTGTGGGAGAACGGCGGCTACTTCGTGCTCCGCCAGGAGGTCTTCGACCACATCCCGGAGAACGGGGACCTGGTCGCCGACGGATGCGCCCAACTGGCCAAGCGCGGCCGGCTGGTGGCGCACCAGCACCGCGGCTTCTGGAAGCCGACCGACACCGTGAAGGAACGGGCCGCGCTCGACGACGCCTACGCCCGGGGCGACCGCCCGTGGGCCGTGTGGGAACGGGACGGCGCGGGGGCGAACGCAGGGGTGGGGACCGCATGATCCAGCTCGGCGCCGGGCGCCTGGACCGGATCGTCGCGGTGGGCGCGCACTGCGACGACATCGCCATCGGGGCCGGCGGCACGCTGCTGACGCTGTGCCTCGCACGGCCGGGCATCCGTGTCGACGCGCTGGTGCTCTCCGGCGGTGGCAGCGAGCGGGAGCAGGAGGAGCAGGCCGCGCTCGCCGCCTTCTGCCCGGGCGCCGACCTGCGGCTGACCGTGCACAAGCTGCCGGACGGCCGGATGCCCGTGCACTGGGACGAGGCCAAGGCCGCGGTCGAGGAACTGCGCGGGCGGACCGACCCGGACCTGATCCTGGCTCCGCGCACCGACGACGCGCACCAGGACCACCGCGGCCTGGCGAAGCTGATACCCACCGCGTTCCGCGACCACCTGGTCCTCGGCTACGAGATCGTCAAGTGGGACGGCGATCTCGGCCGTCCGGCCGCGTACCAGCCGCTGACGACGGAGATCGCCGAACAGAAGGTACGGCTGCTGCAGGAGCACTACCCCTCGCAGCGACACCGGCCCTGGTACGACCGGGAAGCCTTCCTCGGCCTGGCCCGGATCCGCGGCATCGAATGCCACGAGCGCTACGCCGAGGCGTTCGCCGTCACCAAACTCACGCTCAACCTGGGGGATTGAACCTTGCGCGTACTACTGACCGGACACCAGGGCTACCTGGGCACCGTGATGGCCCCGGTCCTTAACGCCGCCGGACACGAGGTCGTCGGCCTCGACTCCGGCCTGTTCGCCGACTGCGTCCTCGGCCCGACGCCCGCGGACCCGCAGGGTCATCGGGTGGACCTGCGCGACGTCACGGCCGAACACGTGACAGGGGTGGACGCCGTGATCCACCTGGCCGCGCTGTCCAACGACCCGCTGGGATCGCTGGCGCCGGAGCTCACCTACGACATCAACCACCACGCGTCCGTGCGGCTGGCCCGGCTGGCCCGCGACGCCGGAGTGCGGCGCTTCCTGTACGCGTCGACCTGCTCGGTCTACGGCGCCGCCGGCGGTGACGACCTGGTGGGCGAGGACGCCCCGCTGCGCCCGGTGACGCCGTACGCGGAGTCCAAGGTTCGGGTGGAGGACGACCTGCACGCGCTGGCCGACGGCGACTTCACCCCGGTGTACATGCGCAACGCCACCGCCTTCGGCTACTCGCCCCGGCTGCGCGCCGACATCGTGCTGAACAACCTGGTGGGCCACGCGCTCCTGTCCGGCGAGGTCCTCGTGCTCTCCGACGGCACCCCCTGGCGCCCGCTGGTGCACGCCGCCGACATCGCACGGGCCTTCACGGCCGCGCTGACCGCGCCGCGCGAAGCGGTGCACGACCGGGCGTTCAACATCGGCAGTGAGACCAACAACGTCACGGTCGCCGAGATCGCCGGGCAGGTCGCCGAGGCGGTGTCCGGCGCGAAGGTGGTGATCACCGGGGAGACCGGTGCGGATCCGCGGTCGTACCGAGTGGACTTCTCCCGGTTCCGCGCCGCGATACCCGGCTTCGACTGCGAGTGGAGCGTGAAGCGGGGCGCGCTCGAACTCGCCGACGCCTACCGGAAACACGGGCTGACCCGGGAGGACTTCGAGCGACGCTTCACCCGCCTTGCCGTGCTGCGCGCGGCGTCCGACGCCGGCGCGGTCGACGACACCCTGCGGTGGCGCGGATGACCGCGGCCGGCGAACAGCCGATGACCTCGACCGGCGACGAGATGTACGCGCTGGTCGAGCGGCTGTACCCGCTGTGCCGGAGCATCACCGGCGACGGTGTGCGCGCCACCCTGGAGATCGTCGGCGAGTACGTCCCGCTGCAGGTGCACGAGGTGCCGACCGGGACCCAGGTGCTCGACTGGACGGTGCCGCAGGAGTGGAACATCCGGGACGCCTACATCGCCGATCCCGCCGGGAACCGGGTCGTCGACTTCGCCGCGTCCAGCCTGCACGTGCTCGGCTACAGCGTGCCGGTGTCGGCGACCATGCCGCTGGCCGAGTTGCGCGGACACCTGCACACCCTGCCGGACCACCCGTCCTGGGTGCCGTACCGCACCAGCTACTACAAGCCGGAATGGGGATTCTGCCTGGCCCAGGAGACCCTGGACGCGATGCCGGACGGCGAGTACGAGGTGTGCGTCGACTCCACACTCGCCGACGGCCACCTCACCTACGCCGAGCACGTGGTCCCCGGGCAGGTCGCCGACGAGGTGATCGTCTCCTGCCACGTCTGCCACCCGTCGCTGGCCAACGACAACCTGGCCGGCATCGCCGTGGCGACGTATCTGGCCCGGGCACTGGCGGAGCGGACGCCGTACTACACCTACCGGTTCCTGTTCGCGCCCGGCACCATCGGGGCGATCACCTGGCTGGCCCGCAACGCGGAACGGGTGGACCGGGTCAAGCACGGGCTTGTGCTGGCCTGTGCGGGCGACCCGGGCAGCCTGACGTACAAGCAGAGCAGGCGCGGCGACGCGGAGATCGACCGGGTGATGCGGCACGTGCTGGCCGCCTCCGAACGCCCGCACCGCGTCGCCGAGTTCACTCCGTACGGCTACGACGAGCGGCAGTTCTGCTCGCCCGGGTTCAATCTGGGCGTGGGCTCGCTCACCCGCACCCCGTACGCCGGCTACCCCGAGTACCACACCTCGGCGGACAACCTGGACTTCGTCTCCCCTCAGGCGATGGCGGACACCCTCGCCGTCTGCCGCGAGGCGTTCGCCGTGCTGGACCGCAACCGGCGGTACCTGAACCTCAGTCCTTACGGCGAACCGCAGTTGGGCCGGCGCGGGTTGTACGACGCGCTCGGCGGCCGCAGCGACACCAAGCAGGCCCAGATGGCCATGCTCTGGGTGCTCAACCTCTCCGACGGCGAGCACAGTCTGCTGGACGTCGCCGAGCGGTCCGGGCTGCCGTTCGACACCGTCGCCGCCGCGGCCGGCGCCCTGCACGGCGCCGGGCTGATCAAGGCGTGACGCCGATGACCACCGAGGGGGAGCATCCGCAGACAACGGCGCCACCGGCCGGATCCGCCAAGCTGGCCCTCGCCGGCCGGCTGTCCTGGGGACTGGCCGACCAGGCGGCCTCCAGCATGTCCAACTTCGCGGTGGGCATCTACGTGGCCCGCTCGCTGGGGGTGACCGCGTTCGGCGTGTTCAGCCTCGCCTGGGTGACCTACGGCGTGGTGCTCAACGTCTCCCGCGGCCTGGCCACCGACCCGCTCGTGGTGCGCTTCAGCGGCGTGTCGACCGCGTCCTGGCGCGCGGCGGTGGCCCGGTCGTCGGGTACCGCGCTCGGCCTCGGTGCCGCCCTCGGCGCGGCGTGTCTGGTGGTCGGGCTCGGTGTCGGCGGCCGTGTGGGGCCCGCGTTCGCCTGCCTCGGCGTCGTACTGCCGGGGCTGCTGTTGCAGGACGCATGGCGGTTCGCGTTCTTCGCCGCCGGCACCGGGCGGAAGGCGTTCGTCAACGACGTCGTGTGGGGCGTCGCGCTCGTCCCGGCCATGGTGGTGGCGGCCCGCGTGGGCAGCGTGGCCGCTTTTGTGCTCGCCTGGGGCGGGTCCGCCGCGGTGGCCGCGGTGTACGGCTGCTTCCAGTCCGGCATCCGGCCCCACATGACCGGAGCGCGCGAGTGGCTTCGCACGCACCGGGACCTCGGCAACCGGTACCTGGTCGAGAACGTCAGCAACAGCGGCGCGAGCCAGCTGCGGGCGTACGGGCTCGGCGCGATCGTCGGGGTCGGCGCGGTGGGCGTGATCCGGGGTGCCGAGCTGCTGCTCGGCCCGTTCCTCGCCGTGCTGATGGGACTGTCGCTGGTCACCGTCGCGGAGGCGGCACGGGTGCTGCGGCGGGCCCCGCACCGCCTCGGCGCGTTCTGCCTTCTGCTGGGCGGCGGGCAGGCCGCCGCCGCGCTGCTCTGGGGCGGGGCGCTGCTGCTGGTCCCTGACCGGCTCGGCGAGTTCGTGCTCGGCGGCGTCTGGAGCGCTGCCTCGGAGCTCGTCGTGCCGGTCACGCTCGGCGTCGCGGGCGCCGGCCTCGGCACCGGCGCGGCGGCCGGGCTGCGCGCGCTCGGCGCGGCCCGGCGCAGCCTGCGCAGCCAGCTGTTCGCCTCCGTCTGTTACGTCATCGGCGGGCTCGGCGGGGCGGCCGTGGCCGGCACGGTCGGCTCGGCCTGGGGCGTCGCCGCCGCGACCGTCAGCGGCTCGGCCGTGTGGTGGCTGCACCTGCGCTCCGCCCTGCGCGAGCGCCACCAGAACCCCATCCCCGAAGTGAGGACGCCATGACCGCCCAACCCCGGCTGAGCATCGGCCTGCCCGTGTACAACGGCGAGGAGTACCTGGCCGAGTCGCTCGACGCCCTGCTCGGCCAGACCTACGAGGACTTCGAGCTGGTCATCTCCGACAACGCCTCGACCGATGGGACCCAGGACATCTGCCGCAAGTACGCGGCTCAGGACTCGCGCATCCGGTACATCCGGCTGCTTCGGAACATCGGTGCCGCGCCGAACCACAACTACGTGTTCACCGAGTGCCGCGGCGAGCTGTTCAAGTGGGCCTCGCACGACGACCTGTACGCCCGGGACCTGCTGCGGCGCTGTGTGGAGGCGCTGGACGAGCGGCCCGACGTGATCCTCGCGCACGCCGACCAGGCGGTCATCGACGGCGACGGCAAGGTGAAGGTCCCGTACGAGTACACGCTCGCCACCGCCTCGCCGAGCGCGCCCGAGCGTTTCCGCAGCATGCTGTTCGAGCCCGGCGGCGACGACTTCTACGGGGTGATGCGGGCCGACGTGCTGCGCCGGGTGAAGCCGCACGACAGCTACCACCACGCGGACCGCACGTTCGTCGCCGAGATCGGCCTGCACGGGCCCTTCCACCAGGTGCCGGAGCTGCTGTACTTCCGCCGCGACCACCCCACCCGCGCCGAGCGGGCGAACCCCAGCAAGCGCTCCCGGTGCGTCAACCTGGACCCGCGCCGGGCGGGCCCGCTGCACCCGACGCCCCGGCTGCTCGCCGAGTACGTCTGGGGCTTCGTCTCGGCGATCCGGCGGGCGCCGTTGTCCTCGGCCGACCGGCGCGCGTGCTACCGCCACCTCGCCGCGTGGATGACCAGCCGGGCCCGGCCGGGCGCCGGTGAGCGGGTCGAGGACCGCGCCCCGGTCGACCCGGCCAAGCTCACCGTCTCCGTCGACGCCCTCGTCGCGGGCCGTGAGGGGCGGCGGGCATGAAGACCGCGACACGCGTCGGGGTGTTCGGCCTGCTCGGCTCCGGCAACCTCGGCAACGACGGGTCGCTCGAGGCCGTGCTCGGGTACCTCCGCGCCGAGCACCCGGAGGCGGTCGTGGACGCGCTGTGCGGCGGACCCGAGGTCGTCGCGGCCCGGTACGGGATCCCCGCGACGCGGCTGCACTGGTACCGCGGGGAGTACCGGACCGCGTCACGTGCGGGCGCGATCGCGGGCAAGGGCCTGGGCAAACTCGTCGACGTCCTCCGCACCGCTGCCTGGGTGCGCCGGCACGACGTGGTGATCGTGCCGGGCATGGGCGTCCTGGAGGCCACGCTGCCGCTGCGGCCGTGGGGCTTCCCGTACTCGCTGTTCCTGCTCTGCGCGAGCGGCAGACTGCTGCGCACCCCGGTCGCGCTGGTCGGCGTCGGCGCCGCCCCGATCGGCAACCGGCCGACCCGGGCCCTGGTGCGCTGGTCGGCGCGGCTGGCCGCGTACCGGTCGTACCGGGACACCCTGTCCCGCGACGCGATGCGGGCGATGGGCGTGGACACCGCGCGTGACGAGGTCTACCCGGACCTCGCGTTCGCCCTGCCGACGCCGCCGGAATGGGGTGTCCCCTGCTCGGAGCTTGTCGGAGAGCTTGGGGAAGCGCCTTCGGACTCGCCGGGCCCGGTCTGCGTCGGTGTCATGGACTTCCACGGGGGCGACGACGACCGCGCCCGGGCCGAGGAGATCCACCGGCGCTACCTCGACGGGACGACCCGCTTCGTCCGCGCGCTGGTCGAGGACGGCAGACCGGTCCGGCTGCTCACCGGCGACGCGTGCGACGCGTCGGTGGTCGCCGCGATCCTCGACGCGGTGGACTCGCCGCTGGTCACCGCTGCCGAGGCGGCCTCGCTGGCCGACCTGATGAAGGAGACGGCGGCTGCCGACACCGTGGTGGCGACCCGGTACCACAACCTGGTCTGCGCCCTGAAGGCCGGCACACCGACGCTGGCCCTCAGCTATGCGGCGAAGAGCGACGCGCTCATGGAGCGGATGGGCCTTGGCGCGTACTGTCATCCGGCTCGTGAGGTCGACGCCGACCGGCTGTTGGAGCAGTTCCGGGCGCTGGAGCGGCAATCGGCTCAGCTGCGGCGGACGCTCGTCGAGCGGAACGAGGTCGCCGCCCGGCAACTCGAGGACCAGTTCACCACCTTGACCGCCGCCCTGTTCCCGACGACAGGCCATGCCCACGCCCACGCGTATCGAGAGGCTCCATGAAAGCGACCGAAGTCCCGGAGATCGCGGGCGCGTACCTGTTCGAGCCGACGCCGTACGCCGACGAGCGCGGCTTCTTCTGCCGCACCTTCGACGCGGACGTGGTCCGCTCGGTGGGCCTCGCCCCGGACGCCTTCATCCAGGACAGTGTGTCCCGCTCGGTCCGGGGCGTGCTGCGCGGCCTGCACCTGCGCTCCGGCGCCGGCGAGGCCAAGCTGGTGCGGTGCTCGTACGGACGCATCTTCGACGTCGTCGTGGACCTGCGGCCGGACTCACCGACCTACCTGGGCCGGGCCTTCTTCGAGCTGTCCGGCGAGACGCAGGCGACCCTGTACATCCCGGCGGGGTGCGCGCACGGCTTCCAGGCGCTGACGGAAACCGCCGACACCTCGTACCGGATCGACCGCCCGCACGATCCCGCCGAGGACGTGACGATCGCCTTCGACGACCCGGAGCTCGCCATCCCCTGGCCGCTGCCGGTCACATCGATGTCCCAGCGGGACCGGGAGGCGCCGAGCCTCGCCGAGGTCCTGAAGCAACGAGAAAGTTGAGGTCGGCGTGGACACCGAACACACCGAAGGGACCGAGGAGTTCCTCCTGCCCCGGTCGCGGATGGCGAACGAGCGGCTGCACGCCATGATCCCCGGGGGCGCGCACACCTACGCCAAGGGCGACGACCAGTACCCCGAGAACCTGGCCCCGGTCATCAGCCACGGCCACGGTGCCCATGTGTGGGACATCGACGGCAACCGCTACATCGAGTACGGCTCCGGCCTGCGGTCGGTCAGCCTCGGCCACACCCACCCACGCGTGGTCGAGGCGGTGCGGCGGGAACTCGACCGCGGCAGCAACTTCGTCCGGCCGTCCATCGTGGAGGTAGAAGCCGCGGAACGCTTCCTGGCCACGGTGCCGACCGCCGAGATGGTGAAGTTCGCGAAGAACGGCTCCGACGCCACCACCGCCGCGGTGCGCCTCGCCCGCGCCGTCACCGGACGCCCGCGGGTGGCCATCTGCGCCGACCACCCCTTCTTCTCCACCGACGACTGGTTCATCGGCACCACGCCGATGTCCGCCGGCATTCCGGAGCCGACCACCGACCTCACCGTGACGTTCCCCTACGGGGACCTGGCCGCCACGGAGGAGCTGCTCACCCGCCACCAGGACGACATCGCCTGCCTGATCCTCGAACCCGCCACCCACACCGAGCCTCCGCCCGGATACCTCTCCGGCCTGCGCGAGCTGGCCGACCGGCACGGCTGCGTCCTGATCTTCGACGAGATGATCACCGGCTTCCGCTGGTCCGAGGCGGGCGCCCAGGGCCTGTACGGCGTCGTCCCCGACCTGTCCACGTTCGGCAAGGCGCTGGGCAACGGGTTCGCCGTCTCCGCGCTGGCCGGGCGCCGCGACCTGATGGAGCGGGGCGGGCTGCGTCACTCCGGCGACCGGGTGTTCCTGCTGTCCACGACGCACGGTGCGGAAACGCACTCCCTGGCAGCCGCGATGGCCGTGCAGACCACCTACGCCGAGGAGGGCGTCACCGCGCGGCTGCACGCCCTCGGCGAGCGGTTGGCCGCCGGTGTCCGCGACGCCGCGGCCGCCATGGGCGTCGGCGACCACATCGTCGTCCGGGGCCGGGCCAGCAACCTGGTCTTCGCCACCCTCGACGAGAACCGGCAGCCGTCGCAGCAGTACCGCACCCTGTTCCTGCGCCGGCTCCTCGCGGGCGGGGTGCTGGCCCCGTCGTTCGTGGTGAGCAGCGCGCTCAGCGACGCCGACATCGACCACACCGTCGATGTGGTGGCCCAGGCATGTGCGGTGTACCGGAAGGCACTGGACGCCGCCGATCCCACCCCCTGGCTGGCGGGTCGGCCGGTCAAGCCGGTCTTCCGCCGCTTGGCGTGACGTGACGTCAGCGGCGCTCCCGCCGACCGGCGTCGGCCATCGGATCGATGAGCCGGTCGCCCAGCCGGTCGGCCATCCGGTCGACCAGCCAGGCGGTCGCCGGTACGACCGCCAGCGCGGTGCACCAGCCGCCGAGGACGTCGGTCGGGTAGTGCGCGCCGAGGGCGACCTGCGCCCATCCCATGGCGGCGCCGGCGACCAGCGCCGCGGCGAGCACGAGTGACGTGCCGGCCGTCCTGCCGAGGCCGAGCCGTCCGGTCGCGAGCAGCGCCACCACGAGGGCGAGCGCGGTGAGGAAGGCGGTGTGCCCGCTCGGATAGGACAGGTTGCCGTCTCCGTGGATGGTGCGTCCCACCAGGGGCTTGATCAGCTTCGTCGTGCCCACGGTCAGGCCGGCACCGGCAACGACGAGCACCGCCGCGCGAGGATGCCGGAGCAGCAGGCAGCCTGCCACGGCGGCCGTGACCAGCAGCGCCGCTCCTGCGGGCTCCCCCCAGAAGTCCGTGGCCAGAGCGACGTCCCGCCACGACGCCCCCGTACCGTCCACCGCCGCCCAGATCCGTGCGTCCACCATGCCGGGCTTGCTGTCGCCGGCATACCGGGCCCCGAGCACGGCGACCGCCAGCGCGGCGAGGGCCGCGATCGGCCCGAGCCACACGCGCAGCGATGGGGACAGCACCGCGGGCGCCGACCGGCCGGTCACCAGCCCACCGCGTCCGGTCGACCTGCGGTGCATCCCCGTGGGACCACGAGCCGGTCGACGACCGGCGGATCGACCTGCTGATGCCCGCCCCGGCGACAGCGCCCCACGACGGCGGGGCGTTGCTTCCGGACGACTCCGGTGACCGTAAGTCCGGGCACGCCACGGCCTCTGTGTCCTGTCAGTACCTCGGCTGCCGCCCCCTGCCGCCCGCCGACATGGCCGGGATCGTCAGAGTACGGGCTGCGCACGGCTGTACCGAGCGAGACGGCGAACGCGTCAAGTGCGAACCGGAGCGGGCCTGCTTCCCGGCCCGCCCAGGCGATCCGACGCCACTGCCGCTGGTCGATGTGGCCTTCGGCTTCTGCTGGCGCCAACTCCCCACCCAACTCCCCCACCAACGAGCCTGTTTTGCCACCCTAACCAACAAGGCGGCAGCGGCACACCGCCGTCGGAGAAGTCCGTGTGCCAACACTCCGCGCATGGTGGTTCCGGATCGCTTCTCCGTGCCGGAGCCACGCCCCCCGCCCGCCTTCGGCCGCTGACGCGCGCGTTGGGACGCGGGCCCTCCGCGAGGAACGGCTCCAGCCCCTGCCTGCCGTACGGGCCCTTCTCGATGCGTTTGCCTGCGGGTTCCAGCCCGTGTCCTTCGCCCGCACGGGGCAGGAGGCGGGAGTACTTCCGCAGGGTGCGTCCGGGATCAGAGTGACCCAGCCCACATGCCAGGAAGACAACCGATTCCCCGGCCTCCAGCTCTTAACCGACCACGTAGGGCACGGCCTTGAGGCACCTGCATTCACAGCGTGATCGACCGGGCGTCCGGCAGCCACTGGACTCCAGCCGTGAACCTGCTTCCACGGTCGCCCGTAGTCAGGGCGGAGGCCGGGGGCCGTTGAGTGCGATGAGGATGCGGCACGTGTTCATGTGGGCATCAGAAGCCGAGGAGTGATGGTGAATCAGCAGACCGATGACAACGTTTTAGCTGTAGGGGACACACTCGGTGCCGAGGAAGTGGCCGTCTACCGCTGGCTGGCCCTGCACGGTCAGCTCGACCTTGTCCGGATGGCCGAGGAGACGGGGGTCGACGAGACGGCGGTGAGCAGTGCGGTGGACTACCTCGTCCGGATCGGCCTGGTGCAGAGAGGCAAGGAGGGCGACGACCGGCTTTGGGTCGTCGACCCGCACCTCGTCGCCGCCGTGGCCACCGCGCCGGTGGAGCGGGCCATCGCGGAACAGCAGACGCAGCTGCGCGTCTTCCGCGACCAGTTCGCCCAGCTGGCGTCCGACTACAAGGAGGGGAGGCACGGTGTCTCCACGGACCTGGAGACCATTCCCGGACTCACCCAGGTGCGGGCCGCGCTGAACCGGGCGGCCGAGCAGTGCCGCGAGGACATGGTCACCGTGCAGCCCGGCGGCACCCGCCCGCCCGAGGTGCTCCAGGACGCACTGCTCCGGGACAGCCAGATGCTCGCTCGGGGGGTACGGATGCGTACCGTCTACCACCACACTGCCCGGTTCAACAGCCCCAGTCAGGCGTACGTGGCCACAGTGAGCGCGCTGGGCGGCGAGTACCGGACCGCCCACCAGCTCGTCGACCGGGTGATCATCTTCGACCGGGAAGTGGCGTTCATGACCAATCGCAACGACCGGCTGGGCGCGGTGGTGGTCCGGGAGCCGTCGGTCGTGCACTTCCTGTACGAGCTGTTCGAGCAGGTGTGGTCGCAGGCCCAGCCGTTCTCCGACGCGGCCACCGACGGCCTGGAGGCGGTCGCCAAGGATCTGGACCGCACCATCCTGCGACTGCTGGCGGCGGGACTGAAAGACGAGACGATCGCGCGGCGGCTGGGCATGTCCCTGCGCACCACCCGCAAGCACATCGCCGACATGATGCAGGCGCTCGGCGCCGAGAGCCGTTTCCAGGCCGGCGTCGCGGTGTCCGCGAGGGGGCTGCTGAATGACGACGGAGAGCCGGACGCGGCACCCACGACAGCCCCGGCCTGATCCGGCGGCTGTCCAGGGGCGCACACCGTCAGTCCGCGCCCTCCAGGTGGAGTTCGAGCAGTGTGGTCGGGGCGTGGATCTCCGACAGCCGGTAGGTGTGGTCCCGGGGCACGAAGAGGGTGCCACCGGAACGCAGCCGCAGGCCCAGCGGGTGCGAGGGGCGAGGTGCCGGATCCTCACCGATACGCGACAGGACGCAGCGGCAGGCTCCTTCCAGGACCGTGACCGTGGACTCGGCACCGCTCGGCGCACCCTCCACGACCGGGGAGTCGGCCGACAGGAAGCGGTAGAGGGGGCGCACCCGCAGTTGCAGCCTGCGGCCCAGCTCCGCCGCCAGTTCCTCCGTGTCCGGTCCGCCCGGCACGGAGGAACCGGCACCCGGTTCCGGACGGGCCGGCCGGGGCAACCCCAGCAGGGCCGGCAAGGTCGTCGGATCCTCGGGCCACAGCAGGGCGGGCCCCGTGGCGCCGTTGGCCGCCACGCACAAGGCCAGCTCTTCGACGAAGGACTGTATCGGCTGGCTCAGACCTCGCTGTCGGGGCACGGTTCTCCGATCTCGCCGCGAGTCCGGGCGATGCGGGGTGGATGAGGTGTATCAGGGCGCCACGGCGCCTGGACACACCGAGGGAAAGGGGCGGGACTGCCTGAGCGCCGCTGCAGCCGTGGCGAGAATTCTGCCGCTCGGACGTCGGTCCCGACAGCCACGTCTTCGCGTGCCACCCGGCGCCTGCCGGGCGGCCCCGTCAGGGTGATGTGCACATGGCCCGGCGGCAGGACGCTCGCGGGGACCTGCCCGCCGGGCCCGGTACGGCGGACGCC
>NZ_VJZE01000619.1 GCF_009377205.1 Streptomyces phyllanthi | reverse complement strand
GGGTAGGGGTGGGCGTCAGCCGCGCAGGGCTTCGACGGCCGCTGCCAGTGCCGCCGGCACGTCGGGTACGAGGGTGTGCGCCCCGTCCCGTACGACGTGGCGGCCGCCCACGACCGTATGGCGCACCTCCGCGGCCGTCGCGGCGAATACGGCCGTCTCGGCGCCGAGTCGCGGCAGCGGCCCCGCTGTCCTGACCGAGTCGAGCGCGATCGTGGTGAAGTCGGCGAGCGCGCCCGGCTCCAGGCTGCCCGCCTCGTCCCAGCCGAGGGCCGCGTGGCCGTCGGCCGAGGCCGCCCGAAGGAGGGCCGCCGCCGTCCAGTGACCGCGGGTACGGGTGCGCAGCCGCTCGTTCAGCTCCATGGCGCGGGCCTCTTCGAGGAGGTCGATCACGGCGTGGCTGTCGGAGCCGAGGGAGAGGGGCGAGCCCGCTCCCTGCAGGGCGGTCGCGGGGCCGATGCCGTCGGCGAGGTCGCGCTCGGTGGTGGGGCACATACAGGTGCCCGTGGAGGAGCCGCCGATCAGCGCGATGTCCTCCTCCGTGAGGTGCGTGTTGTGGACCCCGGTCGTGCGCGGGCCGAGGACACCGTGGTCGGCGAGCAGCCGGGCCGGCGTGCACCCGTGTGCCTCCCGGCAGGCGTCGTTCTCCGCCGTCTGCTCGGACAGGTGCACATGCAGCGGGGCCCGCCGCTCCTCGGCCCACCGCGCCACGGTCGCCAACTGCCCCGCGGGTACGGCCCGTACGGAGTGGATGGCGGCGCCGATCCGCGCGTGATCATGTTCCTTGAGAAGTGAACAGCGTTCCGCCCAGGCCTCCGCCGTGCCGTCGGAGAAGCGGAGCTGGTGCTGGTCGGGCGGCTGCCCGAAGCCCGCGGACAGGTAGGCGGTGTCGAGGAGGGTGATCCGGATCCCGGCCTCGCCCGCGGCGGCGACGAGCGCCTCGCCCATGGCGTTCGGGTCGGCGTAGGGGGTGCCGCCGGGGGCGTGGTGGACGTAGTGGAACTCGCCGACGGCCGTGATGCCGGCGAGGGCCATCTCCGCGTACACGGCACGTGCGAGGGCGTGGTACGTATCCGGGGTCAGCCGGCCCGCCACGCCGTACATGACCTCGCGCCAGGTCCAGAACGTCCCGGAGCCGACCTGGACGGTGGCGCGCAGGGCGCGGTGGAAGGCGTGGCTGTGGGCGTTGGCGAGCCCCGGCAGGGTGAGCCCGCGCAGCACCTCCGCTCCGGGCGGTGGAGCGGGCGTCCGCGTGCGCACGGCCCGGATCCGGCCGTCCGCCACCTCCAGCAGGACTCCCGGCTCGACATGCGTGTCCAGCCAGGCGTGTTCGAACCAGTAGGTCGTCTCCGTCACCTGCGGGCCAGCCCTTCGAGTACGTCGGCGAGTGCGGTCACCCCGGCCACGCAGTCGTCCTCGGCGGCGTACTCGGCCGGGGAGTGCGAGACGCCCGTGGGGTTGCGCACGAACAGCATGGCGGTCGGCACGGTGCCGGAGAGGATCCCGGCGTCGTGTCCGGCACCGGTGCCCAGGACGGGCACCTTGAGCTCGGCGTCCTCGTCCGCGCCGAGGATGCGGGCGATCTCGTCGCGCAGGGCGTGGTCGAACTCGACGACAGGGGTGAAGGACTCCCGGACTACGTCGAGCCGGACGCCCTGTGCCTCGGCGTACTCCCGGGCCGCCCGCTCGATGCCGTCGACGACCGTGTCGAGGGTCGCCTGGTCGGCGGCGCGGGAGTCGAGCCAGCCGCGCACCAGGGACGGGATGGCGTTCACCCCGTTCGGCTCGACGGAGATCTTGCCGAACGTGGCGACGGCACCGGCGAGCCGGGCCTCGCGCCTGGCGGCGAGCACGGACTCCGCGTACGACAGCATCGGGTCGTGGCGGTCGGCCAGCCGTGTGGTGCCCGCGTGGTTGGCCTCGCCCCGGAAGTCGAACCGCCACCGCCCGTGGGGCCAGATGGCGCTGGCCACCCCGACCCGGTCCCCCGTGATGTCGAGGGCACGCCCCTGCTCGACGTGCAGCTCGACGAAGGCACCGATGCGGGCGAGCCGCTCCCGGTCCGGCCCGATGGCCTCGGGGTCGTACCCGGCGGCTTCCATGGCCCGCGGGAGGGTGACTCCGTCGGCGTCCGTCAGCCGGTGGGCCTGGTCGACGGTGAGCTGCCCGGCGCTGAGCCGCGACCCGACACAGGCCAGCCCGAACCGGGCGCCCTCCTCGTCCCCGAAGTTGACGATGCCGAGGGGTTTGGTGAACCGCACGCCGCGTGCGCGGAGTTCGTCCAGCGCGGCGAAGGAGGACACGACTCCGAGGGGCCCGTCGAAGGCCCCACCGTCGGGCACGGAGTCGAGGTGCGACCCGGTGACGACCGCGTCCCCGGCCGCGGGGTCCCCGAGCCACGCCCACTGGTTGCCGTTGCGGTCGAGCTCGTACACCAGCCCCCGGGCCTCGGCCTGCTCCCGGAACCAGTCACGGCACTCGAGATCGGCCCCGCCCCAGGCGAACCGCCGGTAACCACCGGTGCCGGGATGCCGCCCGATGGGCTGGAGCTCGCGCCACATCCGGTGAAACGCACCCGCGGTCGGCGACGACGCACCGGCCTCCACCGGAGAGTCGCCGCCCGGCTCGCCCTTGCTCCGGCTCAAGACCCGTCACCCTCACGCATGGGGACCCGCACCCCCCGCTCGGCGGCCACCGACTCGGCGGTCTCGTACCCCGCGTCCACATGCCGAATGACCCCCATCCCAGGATCATTGGTCAGCACCCGCCGGATCTTCTCGCCACCCAGCTTCGTGCCGTCGGCCACCGTCACCTGCCCCGCGTGGATGGAGCGCCCCATCCCGACCCCACCCCCGTGGTGGATGGACACCCAGGACGCCCCGGACGCCACGTTCACCATGGCGTTGAGCAGCGGCCAGTCGGCGATCGCGTCGGAGCCGTCGAGCATGGCCTCGGTCTCGCGGTACGGGGAGGCCACCGAGCCGCAGTCCAGATGGTCCCGCCCGATGGCCAGCGGAGCGGCCAGCTCACCGCTCGCCACCATGTCGTTGAAACGCTCGCCCGCACGGTCCCGCTCCCCGTATCCCAGCCAGCAGATACGCGCGGGAAGCCCCTGGAAGTGGACCCGCTCCCCGGCCATTCGGATCCAGCGGGCGAGGGACTCGTTCTCGGGGAAAAGGTCCAGGATCGCCCGGTCGGTCCTCGCGATGTCCGAGGCCTCACCGGACAGGGCCGCCCACCGGAAGGGGCCCTTGCCCTCGCAGAACAGCGGCCGGATATAGGCGGGTACGAAGCCGGGGAAGGCGAACGCCCGCTCGTAGCCCGCGAGTTGCGCCTCACCGCGGATCGAGTTGCCGTAGTCGAAGACCTCGGCACCGGCGTCCATGAAGCCGACCATGGCCTCCACGTGCCGGGCCATCGACTCGCGCGCACGGGTGGTGAAGCCGGCGGGGTCCTTGGCCGCGTACGACGCCATGTCGTCGAAGTCGACGCCCAGCGGCAGATACGCCAGCGGGTCGTGCGCCGAGGTCTGGTCGGTGACGATGTCGACGGGGGCGCCCTCGGCGAGCATGCGCGGCAGCAACTCCGCGGCGTTGCCGAGCAGGCCGATCGACAGCGGCCGGCGGGCGTCACGGGCCTCGACGGCGAGCTGGAGGGCGTGCTCCAGGGAGTCGGCCCTCACGTCCAGGTAGCGGTGCTCGATGCGGCGCTCGATCGCGCGCGGGTCGCAGTCGACACAGATCGCGACACCGTCGTTCATCGTCACGGCGAGCGGCTGGGCGCCGCCCATCCCGCCGAGCCCGGCCGTCAGGGTGATCGTCCCGGCGAGCGACCCGCCGAACCTCTTGGCGGCCACGGCGGCGAACGTCTCGTACGTGCCCTGCAGGATGCCCTGCGTGCCGATGTAGATCCACGACCCGGCGGTCATCTGCCCGTACATGGTGAGCCCGAGGGCCTCCAGCCGGCGGAACTCCTCCCAGTTCGCCCAGTCGCCGACCAGGTTGGAGTTGGCGATCAGCACGCGCGGCGCCCACTCGTGGGTCCGCATGACACCGACCGGCCGGCCCGACTGGACCAGCATCGTCTCGTCCTGCTTCAGCGTCCGCAGGGTCCGCGCCATCGCGTCGAAGGAGCGCCAGTCACGGGCGGCCTTCCCGGTGCCGCCGTAGACGACGAGCTTGTCGGGGTGCTCGGCGACCTCGGGGTCGAGGTTGTTCTGCAGCATGCGCAGCGCGGCTTCCTGCTGCCATCCCAGGGCGCTCAGTTCCGTACCGCGCGGGGCTCGTACAGGACCAGGGGGCGGCCCGTAGGGCCTCGTTTGAGGG
>NZ_VJZE01000618.1 GCF_009377205.1 Streptomyces phyllanthi | reverse complement strand
ATCCTCGACTCCCGACCCACCGCTTCCGAAGATCCAGTAATCGAGCAGACCCATCCCCAGGGCACCTCCAGCCCGAAAACCGCCCCCTTTGTGCATAGAAGTCCAGGAGCACGCATGGGAACCCAGAGCCGACGCGCGCCACGCACCCTCCTTCTCGTGGCCGCCGTAGGGACGCTGATCACTCCGCTCGCCGCCTGCGCGGGCGCCGGCGGATCCGGAGGATCCTCCGACGGCGACTCCATCAACGTCCTGATGGTGAACAACCCGCCGATGGTGGAACTCCAGAAGCTCACCGCCGCCAACTTCACCAAGGACACCGGCATCAAGGTGAACTTCACCGTCCTGCCGGAGAACGACGTCCGGGACAAGATCAGCCAGGACTTCGCCAACCAGGCCGGCCAGTACGACGTCGCCACCCTCAGCAACTACGAGATCCCGATCTACGCCAGGAACGGCTGGCTCCACTCGCTGGACTCGTACGTCAGGAAGGACACCGCCTTCGACCAGGACGACGTCCTCACCCCGATGACGCAGGCCCTCACCGCGGAGGACGGCAAGCTCTACGGCGAGCCCTTCTACGGCGAGTCCTCCTTCCTGATGTACCGCAAGGACGTCTTCGAGAAGGCGGGCCTGACCATGCCCGACAAGCCCACCTGGCAGCAGGTCGCCGACCTCGCCGCGAAGGTGGACAAGGCCGAGTCCGGCATGAAGGGCGTCTGCCTGCGCGGCCTGCCCGGCTGGGGCGAGGTGATGGCGCCGCTGACCACGGTCGTCAACACCTTCGGCGGCACCTGGTTCGACAAGGACTGGAACGCGCAGCTGGACTCCAAGGAGTTCAAGGAGGCCACGCGGTTCTACGTCGACCTGGTGCGCAAGCACGGTGAGGCGGGTGCCGCGCAGTCCGGCTACGCCGAGTGCCTGAACAACATGACCCAGGGCAAGACGGCCATGTGGTACGACGCCACGGCCGGCGCCGGCTCCCTGGAGGCCTCCGGCTCCCCGGTCAAGGGCAAGATCGGCTACGTCCCGGCGCCGGTGGAGAGGACGGAGAGCTCGGGCTGGCTGTACACCTGGGCCTGGGGCATCCAGAAGGCGTCCAAGAACGCCGAGAACGCCTGGAAGTTCATCTCCTGGGCCTCGGGCAAGGACTACGAGAAGCTCGTCGGCGAGAAGATCGGCTGGGCCAACGTGCCGGCGGGCAAGCGGACGTCGACCTATGACATCCCGGAGTACCGCAAGGACGCGGCCGCCTTCGCGGACGTCACCCGTGACGCCATCGCGAGCGCCAAGCCCGAGGACCCGGGCGTTCAGGCCCGGCCCGCGCCCGGCATCCAGTTCGTCGGCATCCCCGAGTTCACCGACCTGGGCACCAAGGTCTCCCAGGAGATCAGCGCCGCGATCGCCGGCCGGCAGTCCGTGGACAGCGCGCTGAGCAAGTCGCAGAAGCTCGCAGAGGCCGTCGGAAAGAAGTACCAGCAGTCATGACCGTCACGAATCCCCCCACCCGGGTCGCCGCCGCCTCCCCGAGGCCGGCGGCCCGGCGGCCGAACCGTATGCGCGCGTGGGCCACCCGGGCCCCCCTGCTGCCCGCGCTGATCTTCATGATCGTCGTGACGCAGCTGCCCTTCGTGGCCACCCTGGTGATCTCGTTCTTCGACTGGAACGCCCTGTACCCGGACCAGCGCCACTTCGCCGGCCTTGCCAACTACTCGGAGGTGCTGAGCACACCCGAACTGCGCAGGTCGGTGTGGACGACCGTCGTGCTGACCGCCACCGTGGTGCTCGTCAGCCTGCTGCTCGGGCTGGTGCTGGCGCTCCTGCTGGACCGGAGGTTCCGTGGCCGGGCCGCCGTGCGCACGATGCTCATCGCCCCGTTCCTGCTGGTGCCGGTCGCGGCCGCGCTGCTGTGGAAGCACGTGCTGTTCAACCCCGAATACGGCCTGTTCAACGGCGTCCTGCACTGGATCGGAGGGGACGGGGCGGCCCAGCCGGACTGGATCTCCGAGATGCCGCTCATCGCGGTCGAGGCCTCGCTGATCTGGCAGTGGACGCCGTTCATGACGCTGATCCTGCTCGCCGGACTGCAGAGCCGCGACCCGCAGCTGATCGAGGCGGCCAGGGTGGACGGCGCGGGCGGCCGGCAGGTGTTCGTCCACATCACGCTGCCGCACATCCGCCGCTACATCGAACTGAGCGTGCTGCTCGGCTCGATCTACATCGTGCAGAACTTCGACGCGGTGTACACCATCACCTCCGGCGGCCTCGGCACCGCGAACCTGCCGTACACGATCTACCAGACCTTCTACCAGGCGCACGAGAACGGCCTCGCCTCGGCGGCCGGCGTCATCGTCGTCATCGGCTCGCTCGTCCTCGCGACCTTCGCCCTGCGTGTCGTGTCGTCCCTGTTCCGTGCGGAGGTGTCCCGCTGATGACCGCCCTCACCACCGCGGCCCCGCGGCGGCCACGGCCCCGCGGCCGGTTCCAGGGCGCCGCCCTGGGAGTCGCCGCCTGGCTGGCCGGCCTCCTGTTCGTGCTGCCCATCCTCTGGATGGTCCTGACGTCATTCCACTCCGAGGCGGACGCGGCGACCAACCCGCCCTCCGTCGCCGCCTCGCTCACCCTGGACGGCTACCGCGCGTTCTTCGGCGCGGGCGGCGGCGCCAGCCCCTGGCCCCCGTTGATCAACTCGACGATGGCCTCGGTGGTCTCCACGCTGCTGACGCTGTGCCTCGCGCTGCCCGCCGCGTACGCGCTCTCCGTCCGGCCGGTGAAGAAGTGGACCGACGTCCTGTTCTTCTTCCTGTCCACCAAGATGCTGCCGCTGGTGGCCGGTCTGCTGCCCATCTACCTGTTCGCGAAGAACACCGGTCTGCTCGACAACATCTGGGCGCTGATCGTCCTCTACACAGCCATGAACCTGCCGATCGCGGTGTGGATGATGCAGTCCTTCCTCTCCGAGGTGCCGGCCGCGATCATCGAGGCGGCGCAGATCGACGGCGCGAGACTGCCGACGATCCTGTGGCGGGTGGTGGCCCCCATCGCCCTGCCGGGCATCGCGGCGACCGCCCTGATCTGCTTCATCTTCAGCTGGAACGAGCTGCTGTTCGCCCGGGTGCTCACCGGCGTCGTCGCCGAGACGGCCCCCGTCTTCCTGACCGGCTTCATCACCAGCCAGGGCCTGTTCCTGGCCAAGGTGTGCGCCGCGTCGCTCGTCATCTCCCTGCCGGTACTCGCCGCGGGGTTCGCCGCCCAGGACAAGCTGGTCCAGGGCCTGTCGTTGGGAGCCGTGAAATGAAGGCCGCCGTCATCGAGTCCGTGGGCAAGGCCGTCGTCTCCGAGGTCCCGGACCCGACGCCGGGTCCTCGTGAGGTCGTCGTCGAGGTGGCGGCCTGCGGCATCTGCGGCACGGACCTGCACATCCTCCAGGGCGAGTTCGCGCCGAGGCTGCCGATCGTGCCGGGGCACGAGTTCGCGGGCGAGGTGGTCGGGGTCGGCAGCGGGGTCACGGAACTCTCGGTGGGCGACCGGGTGGCGGTGGACCCGTCCCTGTACTGCCACGAGTGCCGGTACTGCCGTACGGGCCACAACAACCTCTGCGAACGGTGGGCGGCGATCGGGGTGACGACGGCGGGGGGCGCGGCACAGTACGCCGTGGCGCCGGTCGCGAACTGTGTACGGCTCCCGGAGCACATCCGCACCCAGGACGCGGCGCTGGTGGAGCCCCTGTCATGCGCGGTACGGGGCTATGACGTGCTCCGGTCCCGGCTGGGCGCGCACGTCCTGATCTACGGCTCGGGGACGATGGGTCTGATGATGCTGGAGCTGGCGAAGCGTACGGGGGCGGCGAGTGTGGACGTGGTGGACGTGAACCCGTCCCGGCTGGAGACGGCCAGAAGGCTGGGCGTCTCGTCCTCCGCGGCGAGCCCCGACGAACTGGACCGTCCGCAGGGGTGGGACGTGGTGGTGGACGCGACGGGTAACGCCGCGGCGATCCAGGACGGGCTGGAGCGGGTGGCCAAGGCGGGTACGTTCCTGCAGTTCGGCGTGGCGGACTACGCGACCCGGGTCACGATCGACCCGTATCGCATTTACAACCAGGAGCTCACGATCACGGGTTCGATGGCGGTGCTGCACAGCTTCGAACGGGCGGCGGAACTCTTCGCGACGGGTGTCCTGGACCCGGAGGTCTTCATCAGCGACCGCCTGCCGCTGACGGGCTACCCCCAGGCGCTGGAGCAGTTCGCGTCGGGGGTGGGGAGGAAGATCGTGGTGGTGCCGTAGGGGGCGGCAGAGGCTTCTTCGCCCCCGCCGCCCCTACCCGTCC
>NZ_VJZE01000617.1 GCF_009377205.1 Streptomyces phyllanthi | reverse complement strand
AGGTAGGGGAGGCGGGGGAAGAGGCCAGTGCCGGGGATACGCCGGCCGGATCGGTCAGGGCGGTGACGAGCAGTCCGGCCGCAAGGGCCCCGCCCGTCCATAAGCTTGCGACGCGATGTCTGGGCACACGTACTCCGTTCGAGATCGTTGAGTCATGAACAGAGACAGCGTGCTCAAAGTTAGTGCAGGGGTCAGGGAGGCCTAACTCAACTACCGTTTACTGACCGGAAGTTGACGCTGGCGGGCGAGATCGTGGTGCGGTGCGGTGACATGTCACGTGGTATGCGCCTGAGGGCTCACGGTGCCGTCTCCACGAGCCTGTCCCTGCGCAGCGATCACGCGCTGCGCGCATTGGTGGACGGGGCGACACCACTCGGCTCGGGTATCGGCGGGCGATCACGTGGACGACATGCTCCCGCAGGCCACGTGGCCCGATGACCACCAGCCGCGCGTGGACTGCTTCCTCAAGCGGCTCCCCGAGGAGCCCGACCTCCGCGCCGGACCGATGTCCTGGGCATCCGGATTGGCCATCGGGGCCCGCGTCCGAGGGCTATCGTGCCCTCATGCCGGTTGATCTGATCCGTATCGTCTCCCGCGACTCCCCGATGGCACTCGCACAAGTGGAGCGCGTCCGCGCGGAGCTGGCCGCGCTCCATCCCACGGTGCGCACCGAGGTCCTACCGGTGAAGACGACCGGTGACAAGTGGATGGGTGACCTCTCCCTCGTCGAAGGGAAGGGTGCCTTCACAAAGGAGGTTGACGCCGCACTCCTCGCAGGTGAGGCGGACCTCGCCGTCCACTGCGTCAAGGACGTGCCGGCGGATCGCCCGCTCCCCGCCGGGACGACGTTCGCCGCGTTCCTCAAGCGCGACGACATCCGGGACGCCCTCGTGGACCCGGCAGGCCGGACCCTGGACGAACTCCCCGCCGGCACCCGCATCGGCACCTCCTCCGTCCGCCGGATCGCGCAACTCGCCGCCTCCCACCCGCACCTGGAGTGCGTGCCGATGCGAGGCAATGCCAACCGGCGTCTCGAAAAGCTCACCGGCGGTGAGGCGGACGCCCTCCTCCTGGCCGTGTCCGGCCTGGAGCGCATCGGCCGAGCCGACGTCATCACCGAGGCCCTACCGGTAGAGACGATGATGCCGCCCATCGGTGCCGGCGTCCTCGCCCTCCAGTGCCGGGACGACGACACCGCAACGATCGACACCGTCAGCGGCCTCGGTGACCCCGTCACCCACCGGGAGACCCTCGCGGAGCGCATGTTCCTCCACGTCCTCCAAGGGCACTGCAACAGCCCGATCGCCGGGTACGCCAGCACCTCGAGTAGCGGGGAACTCTCCCTCCGCGCCTGTGTCTTCACCCCGGACGGGAAAACGGTCCTCAACGCACACGAGTGGGCCGGCCGCCTCGACCCGGCAACTCTCGGAACCTCCGTCGCCGTCGCACTCCTCCGCCAGGGCGCCCGAGACCTGATCGACAGCATCGCCCACTGACCCACACGTGAAGGCCCGCCTGGCACCACCAGGTGTGCGCGCTGCACGGCTTGTCTCTTCCTTGACGGGACGGGGCTCCCCGGGGGCGGAGCCACCCCCGGGATGCGCCTGATGGCGAATCCTCGACGCCTCGTCGAGGAGGGCCCTGGCCTCGGCAATGTCGGTGGCCTCAGCCGCACGGTGTTCCAGGTCGTGCAGGTGAGCATCGAGCTTCGGATCACGGGCGATCGCGTACTCGATCCACCAGCGGGCCACGAACGCAGGTACAGGGCGAAGGTCATACGTGTCGGCGATCGCCCACTTCCAGTGTTTGTCGAAGTCGGGGAGGAGCTGGGGAGCGTGCTCGGCGATAGCCTCGCGCAGCGCCTTCGGAGTCCGCTCGGGCATGGGGGGGGACGACCGGCTCGGATTCCGCAGCGTGGGCAGCCATGATCGATGTCCTCCTTCGACGTGCCGTCGGTACGGCCATAGCCGCGCTCACCGTGCCCGCGCGGATCGCCCGCGCACTGGCTCCGACAGAGGCAGCAGACCCTGGGCACGGATCTTCGGGGCGCCCCGGGCGTACAGGTTGGCGGTGAGGTGCCGAGCCGCCGGGGGGGGTGGCCTGTGGTCGTGATCTCTGGCATGCGATCACCGTGACCGGACAGCACGCCTTCCCGTCCCGGTTTAGCACCCCTTTCACCCGACGGTGTCCACACCCGCCTCACCCCTGACGCCCTCCATGAACGCGGACCAGGAGGCGGCTGAGAAGACCAGCGGACGCGCCGCCGGGATCTTGCTGTCGCGGACGGGGACCACGCAACGGCGCCGCACCCTGTGGCTCGCCACCTACGGGATCGACGTCGGCCCGCGCCGTATCCACGGAGTGGAGGTCGCCGCGTGACCTCCCCGGATCCCGGCGACGTACAGCCGCTCGACCGCCTCCGTCTGCTGCCCTGGACCACTCCCGACGGCAGGCCCTGCTACCTCAGCGCGGCCCACGACGCCAGCAGGCTCTCCCGGCTCGCCGATGACCGTGGAGGCCGCCCAACTCCGGTCCGGCGAAGAGGTGTTCGCGGGCGCCAGAGCTGTCCTCGCCGACTCGAAAGCCGGTGAGCGCGCGGTGCGTTTCGCGCTCACCCGGGCGACCGAATCCCTGCGCGAAGTGATCCGCATCGCCGTCAGCAGGGGTGAGCGGATCGGCGCCCGCGATGCATTTCGGCGCGGAGACGCAGGTCACGAGGCCTCTGAGAATTCTCTGATGAAGTCGTGACCCCGATGTGAGTTTTGACGTGTTCACTTCCTAGCTCCGGTGGTCCTCGCGCACATCCTCACCACCGGTCTGACCCCCCACACAGCAACGCCGGGGCCCTTCCGCGCCCCCGGAGCAGCAGGAGAGTGCACGAGTGAAACTCGTATCCGGACTGAAGAAGTGGGCCGTCGCCGGCGTGTCCGCGGCCCTCGCCGTCACCGGCCTGATGGCCACTTCCGGTACCGCCCACGCCGCCACCGGCCCGGGCGGGGCGACGAACATCCGGGGCGTGGACCCGGGCAACACCGATCTGATGATCGAGCGGCTCTGCAACCAGAAGACGAGCCTGACGGGCGTCTACGGCGCCCTCAACGTCGACACCGGCGAGTTCAAGACCCGGGACGAGTACCTGCGGGACGTCTTCGGCCTGTGGAAGCCCGCCGGGCCGTGGGAGCTCTTCCGCGGCTGGTGCGGTTACGCCGAGTCCTCGACCTGGTCCATCAAGGGAGAGCCGGTCCGCACGTCCCGGTGGATCGGCAACCGGGGCTCGGCGGACGACAAGGAGACCTTCGTCAGCAGCTACAGCACCAAGACGTTCGCCAAGAAGAGCGTCGGGGGCGAGATCAGCCTCTCCCTCGCCAAGAGCATCTTCACGGGCGGCGTGGGCGGCAGCGCCGGTTACGAGTGGGGCTGGGAGAAGGAGTCCCGGTTCGAGACCCGCAGCGAGAAGACCATCCCACCGTGCAGGCAGGTGGCCGTGACCTGGACGCCGTACCAGCGCGTGGTGCGTGTGAACCCGATCTTCTACGTCGAGGACTACCAGTGGAACAAGGGTGGCGGTGACGTCACCACGCACACCTGGCGCGGCCGGGACGCGAGCTGGAAGACGATCTACTCGTACGGCTACTACATCGACGGCGTCTCCGACAAGATCCTCCCCAACGGCCAGCCCGACGGCCGTGAGGACAAGATCGAGGAGAAGCTGGACCCGAAGACCTGCACCAGCTGAAAGCCTCTCCGACGGTGCCCCCGCCCCGCGCGGGGGCACCGTGCTGTCGGACTGGTGCCCGCCACCCTCACGAGCCGTCCAGCAGCTCCCTGACCTCGGCCGGGAGATCCTCCACCTCGTCGACGGCGACCAGCGTCGCGTCCTCCGGGCTGCCGCCGACCGCGATGGCGACGGTCGGGTCGACGCCCTTGACCGCGTACGCGGGCGACTCCCACGACTCCTCGTCGTCCTCCTCGCCGCCCGTGTCGTTGCACGGCGGGTGCGTGGCCCTGCCGAGTTCGCCGGTCGTCTCCACGGGGACGTCGACGGCGCCGATGTCCTGATAGGTACGGCCCTCGTACGTCACCACGATCGCGCAGGACGCCGAGCCCCCGTCCGACACAGCCGTGCAGCCGATGGCGCCCGTGCCGAACAGCACGGCGGCCCCCGTGGCGACGAGTACGCGTCGTACACCCACGACGTCAGCGGTCATCGCGGCATCCCCTCTCAGTTCAGTCCAGCCCTCCAGGCTTCGACGCACGACCATCCAGGTTCGTTCGGTGATCGGCAACCTTTTCCGTTCCGGCGGCGACCACTTGTCGCCCCACCC
>NZ_VJZE01000616.1 GCF_009377205.1 Streptomyces phyllanthi | reverse complement strand
GGGGGGAGACCATGGGGGGCACCTCCTGGGCGTCCGGTTCCTGTGTTCTGGATTCCGGAAGGTGGCCGGACCGATGTCCGGTCGGCGCTCCTATTGAAGATTGAAGGAACTCGGGCCGGTCCACCACCCCCGGATGAGGGTGAAAGGAGCCCGGTCCTCCGCTTCGCCGATGCCCTGCGCTGCCCCTGCCGCCGCCCGGTACTCCCCTACCTGGCGCCGTGTACTCCTACCCCCTGTCTGCTGGGTGTACCGACCCGGCAACCCTATCTGCGGCGGGCCGTGGTGATGAAGAAGGTCGCGGTCGCGGTGAAGACGTTCCGGCGGGAGATATGGCCGAGGTCGTCCTTCCACAGCGCCGCCGCACCCTCACTGACGGCGCCCCGGGCGAGGGCCGCGGTCAGGGCCGGCTCCAGTACCAGGTCGCACGCGGACGCGTGGTCCTTCATGGTCACCAGGACGGGAACGACCTCGATGCCGGTGAATCCCGCGTCGGCGAGGTGGTAGGCGCTGCGGGTGCCGGCGTGGGGGTTCGGGACGGTCGAGCAGAACGCGTCCTTGACCGCGGCGGTCGTCCGCGGGAACCGGGAACTCAGCACCAGCGAGTCGAGATCGGGGTCCGCGAGGACGATCGTCCCGCCCGGCCTCAGTACCCTGCGGGCCTCGGACAGTGCCCCGGCGGGAGCGTCGAAGTGGAGAAAGGTCCGCTCGGACCGGTACCACGACAGTTCGCCGTCCCCGAACGGCAGGTCGAAGGCACTGCCCTGGACGATGCGGCAGTGCGGGAACCGGGCCAGGGCCGCGTCGACCATGGCCTGGCTGCTGTCGACCCCCACGGCGTCCCTTCCGAGCCGTACGAGATCCGCGACGGCGCGGCCCGCGCCGCACCCGATGTCCGCTCCCTTTCCCCCGGTGGTCCCGAGTGCGCGGTAGGTGGCCTCCCGCACGATGCGGCCGCCCTCGCTCCGCTCGGTCTTCCGCAGATAGGTGACGAAGTCCTCGGGGGCGCCGGACGCGTCGACGTCGTCGAAGCGGTCGGCGAGGCCTCCTGCCGTGCGTGGTTCGGTGGTGTCCACGTGCTGCTGTCTCCCGTCCGGAGCCTGGAGGTGTCCCATGCTCGGCTGATTCAGTGGGGGTGGCGCTCGTCGATGAGCCGGATCAGCTTGCCCGTGCGGGGGTTGACGGCGAGTCCGGTGGGCGGAACGCATTCCACGGTCAGCGGATTGATCAGCCCGGCCTCGACGTGTTCCGTGAACATCGGGCGGATCTCGTCGAGCCGGGCGGCGACGGCCTTGCCCGCCGTGTCCGGGTCACCCAGGTCGCCCGCGATCCTGAGGACGAGTTCGTCCTTGGCGTCCTTGCGGCGCTGCACCACCTGCATCCCGGCGAAGGGCCGGCCCTGGACCACGTGCTGCACGAGGGCGCGCAGGTCCTCCAGGTACAGGGTGATGGGCCCGACCCGGGCGCCCTCGTCGGAGCGGCCGAGCAGTCTGAACCGTCCGGCCCCGTGGTCCACCCACTCCCCTCGGTCGCCGGTGGGGTAACGGATCACCGGCATCAGGCGGCGGCCCAGATCGGTGACGACCAGCCGTCCGGGTCTGCCGGGTTCGGTGATGGTCTCCGAGGAGTCGTCGTCGACGACCTCGATGACGGTCCGTGGCCGGTGGACGGTGTGGACCCTGGGGTCGGGATCGTCGGCCACGGGCGCGCCCAGCATGCCGCCGTCCACGCTGCCGTAGCCGAGGGAGCGGATCGCGGCACCCGGGAACGCCTCTTCGAGCAGAGGGCGCTGGTCGTCGTAGAACGCCTCGCCCGCGAACATGATGAGGTGGACGTCGGGTGCCGAGCGGCCGGACTCGGTGAGGTGGGCGGCCAGTTGGCAGATGGAGGTCGTCGGGCCCATCAGCGCGGTGGCGGTGAAGTCCTCGATCACACGGGCGGTGAAGTCGAGGGGCGCGGCGGCGACGGGCAGGTGCACGTTCGGTACCGAGGACTCCTGCAGGCACAGCACGTTGAAGAGGAAGCTGGCGTACAGCTCCCCGGCGTAGAAGAGGTTGACGACACGGTCGCCGGGGAGCAGTCCGGCCCGGGCGAAGCCGTTGCCCTGGAGGCGGCTCATGTCCAGCAGTTCGCGCCGGGTGTAGACGGAGAGCTTGGGGTCCGTGGTGGTGCCGCCGGACTTGAAGACGATGCCGTCCATGAGCGGGCCGGTGAGCACCTTGCTGTCGTGCGCGGTGTTGGCGGCCCAGTAGGCGCAGTGGTCGAGGACGGGCAGGTCCTCGATCTGTACGGGACCGCTGGGGAGGTGGGCGTAGAGATCGCGGTAGAAGGGCGAGTGGCCGCGCACGAAGGTGACGAGTTCGGTGAGGTCGTGGGTGTGGGTGTGGGTGTGGGTGTGGGTGTGGGTGTCGGTCATGGTGGGCCTCCGGAGGGGTCTGCTGCGGGAGGGTGCCGTGCGTTCCGCGGGGAGCGTCGTACGGGTGTCGTCCCGTCAGGTGTCGTCCTCGGTCAGCCGGAGGCTCAGTCCGGCCACGTGGTAGATGCGGGTGCCGTCGGCCCACAGCCATCCCTCGGCGACGGCGAAGGGGCCGGACTCCGTCTCGCCGGTCTCGGTGATCTCCAGCTCGACGGTGACCTTCTCGTTCCGCGGGGTGACCTGCCCCCGGTACTTCCAGGTGAGCTCCCGGCCCGGGAGCACCGGCTCGAAGCGGGGCCGGCGCAGGCCGGCGCCCAGGCCGCGCTCCAGGGCGTAGAACTGGAGGAGCTGGTACATGGCCTGCACCCCGAGCGAGCCGGGCTGCACGGGGTCCTGGAAGAAGTGGGCCTTGAAGAACCACTCGCCGGGGTCCACGTCCTTCTCCGCCCGTAGCCGTCCCAGCCCCGCACGCCCCGCGTCCGGCCAGTAGCCGGTCACCCGGTCGAGCATCAGCAGCATGGGGCCGGGCAGACGGGCGGGACCGCCGAAGTACTTGTCCGGGCGGGCGGTGAGGTCGACGCGGAAGGAGGACGGCTCGTCCGGCGCACGCCGTTCGTCGGCGGTGGGCGGCAGCCCGGTCTGGTTCTCGAACGCCTCCGGAGGGAAGAAGCCGAACACCGTGGTGAGTGTGAACAGCGGCTCGCCGTCGGCGAGGCACTCGACCTCGAAGGTCTCGATGATCATGTCGCCGTTGTGGGCGATGTCGCTCAGCCGGGTCCGTGTGCGCAGCACCCGGGTGCCGGGGCGGACCTCCCCGAGGATGGTCCCCGTGCCGTCGAGGTTGCGGAACAGCAGGTCGGCGTCGTGGCCGAGGGCGCTGCCGATGTACGAGGCGAGCCAGCCGCCGGCCTGGAGGACGACCTCCATGAGCACCCCGAGGGGCATGGCGGGGAAGCCGTTCTGCTCGAAGTACCAGACCTGCTCGGGTACGTCGTACTCGACCACCACCGCGCTGCCCGTCCTGGGCACCCAGGGCGGGCCCTCCACGGCGACCGCGCGGCTCATGAAGTGGAACGGCGGCCCGGGGAGCCTCGCCGGCCGGCGGGCGCTGTCGAACGGGGTGTAGGCGGCGCCGAACGCCTCGCTGGGCCTGCCCCACGCACAGGCGAGCATCGCGGGGAAGCCGTAGCGGAAGCCCTGCACCTCGGCCACCGCTGCCGTCTCGCGGTGTCCGGCCAGGCCCGCGAGCACCTGGTGCGGCACCGGATCGCCGGTGGGCTGCACGGTGGGCGGGCCGAGGTGGCGCCAGTGGGTCAGCGGCCAGTCGGGCACCAGACGCAGCCGGACCCCGCGGGCGTGGAAGGCCTTGACTCCGTCGACGGTGCAGAGGACGTCGGCCCGCAGTTCCGGTTCGGACCCGGCCGGCAGTCCCGACACCTCGGACACGAAGACCTCGTACGTCAGGAGCCGGCTGTCGGGAGTGACCTGGCCCCGGCAGACCATCGGCACGGGGTTGTCCGGGGCCGGTTCGAAGCGCCAGCCGTCACGGTCGACCGTGCAGCCGGTGGCGGCGAGGTAGAAGGCCATGGCCTGCAGACAGCCCTCGAACATCAGGGTGCCCGGCATGCACGGGTCGTTGGTGAAGTGGCCCTCGAAGAACCAGTCGTCGGGCGCGATCGGCGTCTCGGCCCGCAGATAGCCGCGTCCCCACGGTCCGCCCGAGGGGTCGCATACGGACACCTCGCGCAGCAGCCGCATCCGGCCGTCTCCGGTCCGGGGCGGGCGTATGTGGCTCCGGGTCGGCTCCCAGCCGGGGCCGAAGCAGTCGTAGGGGCGGCCTTCGGTGAAGGCCCGTACGGCCTCCGGGGCGAAGGACCGGGCGGGGGCGGAAGGCTGTAAGGGGCCCGGAGGCCGTACGG
>NZ_VJZE01000615.1 GCF_009377205.1 Streptomyces phyllanthi | reverse complement strand
GGCCACCCCCGGTAGAATCGGCACCCACAGACCCCGCCCCACCGCCGGAAGGCACCCCGTGTCATCAGCGACTCCCGCTGCCGCGACCCCCGACACCGTCCTGGTCGTCGACTTCGGCGCGCAGTACGCCCAGCTCATCGCCCGCCGAGTCCGTGAGGCCCGGGTCTACAGCGAGATCGTGCCGAGCACCATGCCGGTGAAGGAGATCCTCGCCAAGAACCCCGCGGCGATCATCCTCTCCGGCGGCCCCTCCTCGGTCTACGCGGAGGGCGCTCCCCGCCTGGACCGCGAGCTCTTCGAGTCCGGCGTCCCCGTCTTCGGCATGTGCTACGGCTTCCAGCTGATGGCCCAGACCCTCGGCGGCACGGTCGACAACACAGGCGCGCGCGAGTACGGCCGTACGCCCCTCCACGTCAGCAAGTCCGGCTCCACCCTCTTCGAGGGCACCCCGGACGAGCAGTCGGTGTGGATGTCCCACGGCGACGCGTGCAGCGCGGCCCCCGAGGGCTTCACCGTCACGGCCTCCACGGACGTCGTCCCGGTCGCCGCGTTCGAGAACGACGAGAAGCAGCTGTACGGCGTCCAGTACCACCCCGAGGTCATGCACTCCACGCACGGCCAGCAGGTACTGGAGCACTTCCTCTACCGGGGCGCGGGCCTGACCCCCTCCTGGACCACGGGCAGTGTGATCGAGGAGCAGGTCGCGGCCATCCGCGAGCAGGTCGGGAACAGGCGCGCGATCTGCGGCCTCTCCGGCGGCGTGGACTCCGCCGTGGCCGCCGCCCTCGTCCAGAAGGCCATCGGCTCTCAGCTGACCTGCGTGTATGTCGACCACGGCCTGATGCGCAAGGGTGAGACCGAGCAGGTCGAGAAGGACTTCGTCGCGGCCACCGGCGTACAGCTGAAGGTCGTCGACGCCGAGGAACGCTTCCTCAAGGCGCTCGCCGGTGTCTCCGACCCCGAGGCCAAGCGGAAGATCATCGGCCGTGAGTTCATCCGGGTCTTCGAGCAGGCCCAGGCCGAGATCGTGGCCGAGGCGCCCGGCGACCAGCCGGTCGAGTTCCTCGTCCAGGGCACCCTCTACCCCGACGTCGTCGAGTCCGGTGGCGGCACCGGCACGGCCAACATCAAGTCCCACCACAACGTGGGCGGCCTGCCGGAGGATCTGGAGTTCAAGCTCATCGAGCCGCTCCGCAAGCTCTTCAAGGACGAGGTCCGCATGGTCGGCCAGGAGCTCGGCCTGCCGGAGGAGATCGTTCAGCGCCAGCCGTTCCCGGGCCCCGGCCTCGGTATCCGTATCGTCGGCGAGGTCACGAAGGAGCGGCTCGACCTGCTCCGCGAGGCCGACGCCATCGCCCGCGAGGAACTCACGGCCGCCGGTCTCGACCGCGACATCTGGCAGTGCCCTGTGGTCCTGCTCGCGGACGTGCGCAGCGTCGGCGTCCAGGGCGACGGCCGGACGTACGGCCACCCGATCGTCCTCCGTCCGGTGTCGAGCGAGGACGCGATGACGGCCGACTGGTCGCGACTGCCGTACGACGTCCTCGCTCGGATCTCGACCCGGATCACGAACGAGGTCGCCGACGTCAACCGCGTCGTCCTCGATGTGACGTCGAAGCCGCCGGGCACGATCGAGTGGGAGTGAGCGTGGTGCGTGAGCGTGGTGAGCGGGGTGAGCCCTTCCGGGCTCAGGTCCGCTTGACGGTGCGCACCGGTTCTCCGGGCTTCCAGACCTGGACGACGAGATACTTCTCGTCCTCGACGTAGGTGCGCACGACCTCCGTCAGCTCGGTGCGGAAGAGGTGGAACGGCTCCGGCGGTTCCACCTCTCGCGTGTAGAGGGCCTTCGTCTCCGGATCGGCGACCTCGATCGCCCGCCCGCTGACCCGTACGTCACCGCCGCCCATGTCGGTATCCGAGCCCGGGTTGGCCTGCAACGCGAACCGCGGATCGCGCCGCAGGTCGAGCGCCTTGAGTGAGTCCTGCATCATGCCGAGCCACAACTCGCCGTTCAGGAACCGCACCTCGAGCCCGCTGGTGCGCGGCGAGCCGTCCTTGCGGAGGGTCGCGAGGATGTGGTGCGTGTGCGCGCCGAAGCGCTCCTCCACGGTTCTGGCGAGTTCGGATTCGGCGGTGACGAAGGCTGCCCAGTTCGTAGCGGGGCCCGTACGACGTTCCATGCGAGGTTCCCTACGACGTTCCATGCGAGGTTCCCTACGGCTTTCCGTGTGAGATTCCGTGCGCTGGTTCATACAACCGAGTCTGGCGCCGATACCCGACACCTGCTGTCGCCTATTCGGCTCGCTTGTCCTGGGGGGTGACGCGTTTCCGTGACTTCCGTAACGGTTGCGCACACTCTTCACCGGACGGGCCTGTCCTCTTGCAGAGACTGACGGTAACTTCCGCTCCGTAAAGCAACCCAGAGCTGGAGGACATATGCACGGGCCCACGCCGCCCCTGCCCCTACCCACCGACCAGCTGCAGTTCGCCATGCCGCCGATGCACGAATCGCTGGACGACGAGCGCCGGCATCGCAAGGAACGGCTGGCCGGGGCGCTGCGGATCTTCGGGCGGCTCGGGTTCGAGGACGGGGTCTCCGGACATATCACCGCGCGCGACCCGGAGTTCAGCGACTGCTTCTGGGTCAACCCGTTCGGCATGCCGTTCAAGCATGTCACCGTGAGTGACCTGGTGATGGCCAACGCCGAGGGGCAGGTGATCCAAGGCCGCTACCACGTGAACCAGGCGGCGTTCACCGTGCACGCCCAGGTGCACGCCGCTCGGCCGGATGTCGTCGCGGTCGCCCACTGCCACTCGGTGCACGGCCGCGCGCTCTCGGCGCTCGCCGAACTGCTCGACCCGATCACCCAGGAGAGCTGCGCGTTCTACGAGGACCACGCGCTCTACGACGCGTACACCGGTGTGGCCGTCGACGCCGAGGAGGGCCGGCGGATCGCCTCCGCCCTCGGCAGCCGCAAGGCCCTGGTGCTGCGCAACCACGGGCTGCTGACGGTCGGCGACTCGGTGGACGCGGCGGCCTGGTGGTTCCTGTCGATGGAGCGGTCGGCCCAGGTCCAGCTGACCGCGAAGGCGGCGGGACGGCCGGTGCTGATCGGCCACCGGCAGGCGGTCGCCACCCGGGAGCAGCTCGGCGGCGATCTGGTGGCGTGGATCAACTACCAGCCCCTGTGGCAGGACATCAGCAGGAGCGAGCCGGATCTGCTGAGTTAGGGAGCAGAGGGCGGCGCCGACGGTTGTGCCGACTGCGGCGAAGCCCTCTGAGCCTCTGGCTCTCTGTCTCTGGCCATCCGGGCCTCTAGAAACCGCGCAGCACAGCCGCCTTCGTCATCGCGAACTCCTCGTCCGTGAGCACCCCGTCACGGTGCAGCTGACCCAACTCCCGCAGACGGCGCAGGAGTACGTCGTGATGGTCGGCCGGAGGCGCGGTCGCGGCGGCGACCTGGGGGCGCTCCACGGAGTCGACCGCGCGGGTGGACGGGTGGGGGAGCCGTGCGGTGACGGCGGTGGCGACGAGGGCCGTGAGCAGATCGCGGCGGGCGCTGCCCCACAGGTCGAGCGCGTACGGGTCCTTCTCGGGCGGCAGCTTGGAAAACACCGTCTCGCGGGTCACGAAGCGCATGAAACCGTCCTCGTACCCGGAGTTGGGCAGCCACTCCACCTGCATCAGATCGCCGATCGCGATGATCCGCGGGCCCGTCGCACGCTTGACCCGGTCCGATGTGTCACTCCAGTCGATCCGTACCTGCGTACCGTCGAACGACACCGTCCCGTCGCTGGACCGCACGGACACCGGAACCGGCGGGCCGGGCAGCAGATAGGCCTTGGCGGGCTCCTTCGGGATCTGTTCGAGGAGCAGGGCACGGCGTATCTCCTCCGCCACGTACTCGGCGACGCCCGAGCGGTCGATGTCGACCGCCAGCCGGTAAGGATCGGCCGCGTCGGGGAGCCGCCCGCCGGTCGCCTGGAGCATCGGATCACAGCCCTCGCGGAGCCGCAGGCGCAGTCGGCCGCGCTTGCGCTCGGGTTCGAAGACGACGCCCGACACCGCTTCGAGGGGCACCGGAATCTCCCCGTACGTCTGCCGGAACAGCGGCACCGAGCGGTGGAGTCCCGGCGTGATCCGGACCGTGCTGCCGTCGAAGGCCCAGGTCCCGTCTCGCTGGATGATCTCGGCCATACGGAGATTCTCGCAGCGGGGCGTGTCGCGGCAGAGGGAAAGGAGAAAGGGGGCGGACGGGGAACGGAGCAAGGAGGCGGACGGGGAACGGAGAAAAGGGGCCCAGCAGCGCCGGAGTAGGAGACGAAAGACCCGCCCGGAAGCC
>NZ_VJZE01000614.1 GCF_009377205.1 Streptomyces phyllanthi | reverse complement strand
GCGGGGCGGTGAGCCGGGGGAGGGATCGAGGGAAGGGCCGAGGTCAGCGGATACGGGCATGGGGGCGCCTTCGGGTGACGGTACGGAGTGCGGGTGCGAAGCCCTGCACGCCCAGCAACCAGGCGAGCAGGAGGAAGACGGCGGTCACGGCCGTGCCACCGGCCGCGAGGCCGAGCGCGGGGGAGTCGACGCGGCTCGCCAGGAACCCACCCACGCCACAGGCGACCACGGCCGCGCGCAGCGGCTTGCTCATCTCGGCCAGCACCTGCCGGGTACGGATCGGCACGCTGCGCGCGCCCATGCCGTACAGCAGGACCAGGGCGGTCACGGTGATGCCGATCGCGTTGGCGGCGGCGATGCCCAGCACGCCCCACGAGCCGACGGTCGCCGCGCCGAGCCAGGCCGTGACGACGATCCCGGCGGCCATCGCGGTCACCGGGTACCAGGTGGGCCGCCCCGCCGAGAAGTACGACCGGACGAGCGCGCCCACAAGAGCCTGGCCCAGCAGCCCGAGCGCGTACACGCGCATGACGGCGGCGGTGGCCGCGGTGTCCTCCGCGGTGAACGCGCCCCGCTGGAACAGGAGGTGGACGAGTTGCGGGGCGCACGCGACGACGGCCGCGGTGCCGAGCAGGACGACGCACGACACGGCCCGGAGGTCGCGCTCGACGCGGTCGCGGGCCCGTTCGGTGTCGCCCTCGGCCAGCGCCTGCGCCACGACAGGGAAGGTGACCGTGCACAGCATCAGGGCGAGCACCATCGGCATCTGGGCCACTTTCTGGGCGTAGTTCAGATGCGAGATGGAGCCGGACGGGAGCGTGGAGGCCAGGAAGCGCTCGATGAGGACCTGGGACTGGCGGCACAGGGCGAAGAGCAGGACGGCGAGGATGAGCGCGAGGTTCATGACGTGCCTGTTCGCCGCCATGTCCGCCAGGGTCGCCGTACCGGACATGGTGGTGTCCGCGGCGTCGGCGGGGTCCGGCGCGTCGGGCTTCTTCCTGCGGTGCAACTGCCGCAGCAGGGCGGGGAGCTGAGTGACGATCATGAGCACTCCGCCCACCGCCACGCCCGTCGCCGCCGCTCGTACGCCCCAGCGTCCGCCGAGGACGAACATCGCCGTGATGATGGCGGTGTTGTAGGCGACGTAGATGGCCGCGGGCGCGACGAACCGGCGGTGGGCGCGCAGGGCCGCGCTGCAGTAGCCGGCGAGGCCGAAGGTCAGGACGCAGGTGCCGGTCAGCCGGGTGCAGTCCACCGCGAACCGCGGGTCCGGGAGCCCCGGCGCCAGCACCTCGACCAGGTACGGCGCCCCGCAGACGAGCAGCGCCGACACGGCGACGAACGCCATCGACAGGCGGGGCAGCGTGCTGCGCACCAGGGCGTGCACGGGGTCGCCCGTACCGCCCTGGGCGCGGCGGGCCACGGCCGCGCTGAACGCCGGTACGAGCGCGAAGGCCAGCCCGTCCTCGATCAGCAGCGTCGCCGCGAACTCCGGCACGGTCCAGGCGACCAGGAAGGCGTCCGTGTCGCTCCCGGCCCCGAAGAGGTGCGCCAGTGCCTGGTCCCGGCCGAGGCCCAGCAGGGCACCGGCCAGGGAGAGGGCGACGGTGACGAAGGCGGCCCTCGCCAGGAAGCGCTGGGAGGCGGGCTTGCCGCCGTCGGTGTCCGGCTGGTCCGCGCTGGTGCGCGCGGGAGGGATCGTGGTGTCCCCGGTCCGCGGAGGGGTGAGCGTCATCGTGCCGTGGCCTCCTCGGAGACGGCCGGGTGAGGGGCCGCCAGCGCCCACCACGCCGTCAACCCGAAGCAGACGGCGGCGAGGACGGTCGAGGGCCCTCCGATGTCGGCGTACGCGAAGTCGATCAGCTGCCAGACGAGCAGACCGCAGGCGACGAGTGCGCAGTCGAGGCCGGGGCCGCCCGCCCTCCGGGTACGGACCAGTCGGCGCAGCCCCAGCACCAGCAGCGCCAGCCAGCTCCCCGCCAGCGCCAGCAGCCCGATGAGCCCCTGCTCGCTGAGGACGAGCAGGTACATGTTGTGCGGCGAGGTCAGCGGCTGCTTCCGGAACGTCGCGCCCGCGCCCTCGATGTCGCCGGCCGACGACAGCGCCAGCGAGGCGTGCCCGTCGCGGTGGTCGGGGAAGCTCTTGAGGCCGACGCCCGTCAGGGGTCGCTCGTGCCACATGTCGACCGCCGCCTCCCACATCGTGTACCGGTCGGTGACCGACCGGTCGGGGGCGTCGGCGACCTGCCCGATGCTGCTGAGCCTCTCCTCCAGGAGCGCGGAGCCGACACCGAACCCGCCGACGAGGATCACGCCGACGGCGGCCACGACCGCGCCCGCCCCGACCGCCCGCCGCATGCCCGCCAGCACCACCTGTGCCCCGCAGGCGAGGGCCGTCGCGATCCACGCCCCCCGGCTGAAGGACACCGCCAGCGGCATCACCAGCAGCACACCGCACACCACGGCCCACATCCGTTGCCGTACCGATGTGGTCCCCAGCGCCAGTCCCACGGCGCACACCAGGCCGAAGGAGACCACGGTCGACATCCCCATGACGTCGCCCGGCCCGAAGGTGCCGACCGCGCGGATCTCCCGGCCCATGTACGAGGCGCCGGTCTCCGTAACGTACTGGTGCACTCCGACGGCCCCCTGCCACAGCGCGAGCGCCACCATCGACCAGGCGAGCAGCCGGATGTCGCGCCGGCCGCGAACGAGCAGCAGGACGGCGGCCGGGACGAGGACGAAGACCTGCAGATAGCGCACCAGGCCGGTGGCCGCCGCCGTACCCGGCAGCGCGGTCCCCGCCGCCGCCACCGCGAACCCGGCCACGGGCAGGCCCAGGACCACGGCGGCGGTGCGCGACAGGGGCTGCCACCGGTGCCGCAGCAGACGTACCGCGCAGCACAGCACGACGACGGCGGAGGCGAAGTCGGCGGGCGACGGGCCGCCGGTGTCACCCGGGGCCACGGGCAGCGCGAGCAGCGCGATCACCGCGACCACCGGCAGGACGGGCGCCGGCCCGCGCACGGCGGGCAGGGTGAATGCGTGACTCACCGGCGTTCAGCTCCCTGTCGGGCGGACCAGCGCCACGGCCGTGCGCAGCAGGATGCAGACGTCCTGCCACAGCGACCAGTCGTCGATGTACGCGTTGTCGAACCGGGCGCGGTCCTCGATGGAGGTGTCGCCGCGCAGTCCGTGGATCTGGGCGAGCCCGGTGATACCGGTCCGCATACGGTGGCGGGCCGCGTAACCGGGGTGGGCCTGGCTGAACCGGGCCACGAAGTACGGGCGTTCGGGGCGTGGCCCGACCAGGGTCATGTCGCCCCGGAAGACGTTCCACAGCTGGGGCAGCTCGTCGAGCGAGGAGCGGCGCAGGAAGCGGCAGAAGGGGCTCATGTTCCGCTCGCCCGCCACGCTCCAGCGGGTCGCGGCCTCATGTGCGTCGACCGGGCGGTGGGTGCGGAACTTCAGGAGGGTGAAGGGGCGCCCGTTCTTGCCGACGCGCTCCTGGCGGAAGACGACCGACGGCCCCTCGCTGACCCGCAGCACGGCCGCGCAGGCCAGCAGCAGCGGGCCGATGAGCAGCAGCAGGCTCCCGGAGACGCCGACGTCGAGGGCGCGCTTGGCGAGGCTGTCACGGTGCCGGCCGGTGTCCAGACGACGGCAGGAGAAGCCGGCGATGCGCTCGCGCGGGGCCCGGTCGGGGGCTGTGCGCCCGGCCTTGTCGTACGCGGCGCCGCCTGCCCGGTCGTACGCCGGTACGTTGGCCTCGACGTCCCACAGGGCGCAGCCCCGCTTGGCCAGCTCCCGCAGCAGGGGGCCGTGTTCGCCCACCGGGCCGACGATGAGGACGGCCCGCACGCCGTTCTGGATGACGGCCCGCTGCACCTCCTCGTCCGTGCTGAGCACCGGCAGCCCCTCGCCGCCGGCCGGGTCGTCGGCGAGGACGCCCACCGGCCTGATACCGCACCCGGGGTGGCGCAGGAAGGCGGCTGCCACGCGCTGGGCGGTGGCGGCCGGGCCGACCACGAGGGCCGAGGCGGGCTGACGGACCAGCCTCCGGCGGCGCTGCCCGTGCACCACGCCGCGGCCCGCGCAGCTCGCCGCGGCCTGTAGGGCGCAGCCGGTCAGCAGCGTACGGACGGACAGGGCGTGTGCCGGGGAGAGCGCGGCCACCAGGGCCGCCAGCACGCACCAGCTCACCGCGATCCGGGCGCAGACGGCGGGGAGTTCGTCCAGGACGGCGGGTACCGCGGTGGGGCGGTACAGCGCCGCCCGCCGGTTCAGCCAGAGGACGGCGAACAGCAGGGGCGCGGTCAGCAGGGGGTGGGGGAGCGCCGGGACGGCGGTGAGCGCGGCGGCCGCGTCCACGGCGAGCAGCGGTAG
>NZ_VJZE01000613.1 GCF_009377205.1 Streptomyces phyllanthi | reverse complement strand
CCCCTGCCCCGGGGGCTGTCGCCCCAGGCCCCCGCGCTCCCTGAAAGCCGGGGGCGGATCCCTCTGCGGGGCGGAGGCGCTGCGTAGGGTGGGTGGCGTCTGAACTGCCCACGGAAGGGAACGCAGGGACATCATGGCGATCCAGGTCGGCGACAAGGCCCCGGACTTCGAGCTCAAGGACAACCACGGCGCCACCGTGAAGCTCTCGGAGTTCCGCGGTGAGAAGAACGTCGTGCTGCTCTTCTACCCGTTCGCCTTCACCGGTGTGTGCACCGGCGAACTGTGCGAGCTCCGCGACAACCTGCCGAAGTTCGTCAACGACGACACCCGGCTCCTCGCCGTCTCCAACGACTCCATCCACACCCTGCGCGTCTTCGCCGAGCAGGAGGACCTGGAGTACCCGCTGCTCTCCGACTTCTGGCCGCACGGCGAGACCTCGCGCGCGTACGGCGTCTTCGACGAGGACAAGGGCTGCGCGGTCCGCGGCACCTTCATCATCGACAAGGAGGGCATCGTGCGCTGGAGCGTCGTCAACGCCCTCCCGGACGCCCGCGACCTCAACGAGTACGTCAAGGCGCTCGACACGCTGTGAGATCTCTGGTCTGCTCTCCGGGCAGGACACGCCTTCACCGCACTCTTCCGTGCCAGGGCCTGCGACGGGCGGGAACCCCTCACTAGGATCGACTCGTTGATCCGATGGCAACGCACGCGACGGGGCTCCCCGCCCCTGGACACCAAGGAGGACTCGTGGGAGTCAGCCTCAGCAAGGGCGGCAACGTATCGCTGACCAAGGAGGCCCCAGGCCTGACCGCGGTCATCGTCGGTCTGGGGTGGGACGTCCGCACCACGACCGGTACCGACTTCGACCTGGACGCCAGCGCTCTGCTGCTGGACGCCTCGGGCAAGGTCGGCAACGACGCGAACTTCGTGTTCTTCAACAACCTCAAGAGCCCGGACGGCTCGGTCGAGCACACGGGCGACAACCTCACGGGTGAGGGCGAGGGCGACGACGAGCAGATCAAGATCAATCTCGCCGGAGTGCCGGCCGAGATCGAGAAGGTCGTCTTCCCGGTCTCCATCTACGACGCCGAGAACCGCCAGCAGTCCTTCGGCCAGGTGCGCAACGCGTTCATCCGCGTCGTGAACCAGGCCGGCGGCGCCGAGATCGCCCGCTACGACCTGAGCGAGGACGCCTCCACCGAGACCGCCATGGTCTTCGGTGAGCTCTACCGTCACGGCGCGGAGTGGAAGTTCCGCGCCATCGGCCAGGGCTACGCGTCGGGCCTGCGCGGTATCGCCCAGGACTTCGGCGTGAACGTCTGAGCCGTACGCAACACCGACGTCTGAGCCGTACACCAGGCTCACCCGTCCGGCGCCGCACCTCCTTGTGGGGTGCGGCGCCGGACGTGCTCGTACGGCTCGTACCGCCTGTACGACAAGTGCACCGTTCAACTCGGGGAGGAACAGCACATGGGCGTCACGCTCGCCAAGGGAGGCAACGTCTCCCTCTCCAAGGCCGCACCGAACCTCACGAAAGTGATGATCGGTCTCGGCTGGGACGTCCGCACCACCACGGGCGCCGACTTCGACCTGGACGCCAGCGCCCTGCTGTGCAACTCGGGCCGGGTCCTCGGTGACGAGTGGTTCGTCTTCTACAACAACCTCAAGAGCCCGGACGGCTCGGTGGAGCACACCGGCGACAACCTCACCGGTGAGGGCGACGGAGACGACGAGTCGATCCTGGTCGACCTGTCGCAGGTGCCGGCCGGGGTCGACAAGATCGTCTTTCCGGTCTCCATCCATGACGCCGACAACCGCGGGCAGACCTTCGGCCAGATCAGCAACGCCTTCATCCGGGTCGTCAACCAGTCCGACGGCCAGGAGCTCGCCCGCTACGACCTCTCCGAGGACGCCTCCACCGAGACCGCGATGATCTTCGGCGAGGTGTACCGGTACGGGGGCGAGTGGAAGTTCCGCGCCGTCGGACAGGGGTACGCATCGGGTTTGCGCGGCATTGCCCTGGACTTCGGGGTCAACGTCTCCTAGTTTCGTATCGCGCTACGCGTTCTGTATGCCGAGACGCGTTGCGCAATATGAGCTAAAGCCGGGGCCGTGTGGGGTGCGGGAGGCGGAGGACTAAACTTCGGGTTCAAAGTTTCGTAAAGCCGCGCGCGTCGCGGGGGAACCCCGTACTAACACGATTGGGTAGCCAGTGGTTCTGAAAACCTTCGGCTGGTCGTTCGCGGTCACCGCGCTCGGCTTGGTCGCAGCGGTTCTGTTCGGAGGGTGGACGGCCTTCGGGGTCGTGGCCATTCTCTCCATCCTCGAGATCTCGCTGTCCTTCGACAACGCGGTGGTCAACGCCGGGATCCTGAAGAAGATGAATGCCTTCTGGCAGAAGATCTTCCTCACCATCGGCATCCTCATCGCCGTCTTCGGTATGCGGCTGGTCTTCCCCGTCGTGATCGTCGCCATCAGTGCCCAGCTGGGCCCGATCGAGGCAGTCGACCTCGCGCTCAACCAGCCGAAGCGGTACGAGGAACTGGTCACCGACGCCCACCCGTCGATCGCGGCCTTCGGTGGGATGTTCCTGTTGATGATCTTCCTCGACTTCATCTTCGAGGACCGGGACATCAAGTGGCTGGGCTGGCTGGAGCGTCCGCTGGCCAAGCTCGGCAAGGTCGACATGCTGTCGGTCTGCATCGCGCTGATCGTTCTGCTGATCACGTCGATGACCTTCGCGAAGGAGGCCCACCTCCATGCCGGGCACGCGGACAAGGCCGAGACGGTCCTCCTCTCCGGCGTCGCCGGCCTGATCACCTACATGATCGTCGGCGGCCTGTCGGGCTACTTCGAGGACAAGCTGGAGGAAGAGGAGGAGCGCGAGCACGAGGAGGAGGAAGAGGCCAAGCGCGCCGGCAAGCCGGTCTCGGCCGTCCAGCTGGCCGGTAAGGCCGCGTTCTTCATGTTCCTCTACCTGGAGGTCCTGGACGCCTCCTTCTCCTTCGACGGTGTCATCGGCGCCTTCGCCATCACCAACGACATCGTGCTGATGGCGCTGGGTCTGGGTATCGGCGCGATGTACGTCCGGTCGCTCACGGTCTACCTGGTCCGCCAGGGCACCCTCGACGACTACGTCTACCTGGAGCACGGCGCGCACTACGCGATCGGCGCGCTCGCCGCGATCCTGCTGATCACCATCCAGTACCAGATCAACGAGATCGTCACCGGCCTCATCGGCGTCGTGCTGATCGGCTGGTCGTTCTGGTCCTCCGTCCGCCGGAACAAGGCGCTGGCGGCCGCGGAGGGAAAAGCTGATTCCTCGGACGACAAGGCGCAGGTCTCGTCCGGGGTGTGACACCCCTCCGAGTGAGGAACGCTCAGTGCGGGGCGGCTGTCGAGGACACATCCTCGGGCGGCCGCCCCGCGGCGGTTCGACGTAGGGACACGGCAGTGTGGGGGCGGGAATGGGCTTCTTCGACGGTCTGCTGAGCGGCCGTACGCAGTTCGACTCGGGCAGCGCGGCGACCAACGCCATCGAACTGAGCAAACGGCACCGGACGGTCTCGCTCACCAAACAGGGGGCCGCCACCGGCAATCTGCGGATCAACCTGTCCTGGCGGATGCGCACGTCCGACATCGGCGGCCCCAAGCGGCAGAGCCTGCTGCGCCACCCCTTCCAGGCCCTCAAGCCCGAGGAGGTCAAGGCCCACAGCGAGAGCATGGTCAATGTCGACCTCGACCTCGGTGTGCTGTACGAGCTCACCGACGGGACCAAGGGCGTGGTCCAGCCCCTCGGCAGCTTCTTCGGTGACACCAACGCGCCGCCGTACGTGAAGTGCAGCGGTGACGACCGGTTCGGCTCGGGGTCCGGCGAGACGATCTACGTCAACCTCGACCATCGCGACGACATCAAGCGGCTTCTGGTCTTCGTCTACATATACGACCAGACGCCGGCGTTCGACCGGACCCATGCGATCGTCACGCTGTACCCGAGCAACGGGCCGCGCATCGAGATCGGTCTCGACGAGCGGCATCCCCAGGCGCGGTCCTGTGCGGTGGTGATGATCGAGAACGTCAAGGGGGAGATGATCGTGCGGCGTGAGGTGAAGTTCGTCTACGGGTTCCAGGCGGAGCTCGACCGGTTGTACGGGTGGGGGTTGCAGTGGGGGCGCGGGTACAAGTCGAAGGTCGAGCGCTGACGTGGCGCTGCCGCCGGGCTCGGCCGGGTCGCGCCCAGGAGCCCGGGGCGGCGGGTGAGCCGGCGGCTGCGGGGCGTGGGGGTTGATCTCGCGGTTCCCCGCGCCCCTTCTCGGGCGCCCTCAGCGACCGATGAACTGCGGCCCCTGCGGAGGCAGCCTGAAGTCCGGGTCCGGCAGGGCGCCGGTGGGCTGGGGGTAGCCGTAGGC
>NZ_VJZE01000612.1 GCF_009377205.1 Streptomyces phyllanthi | reverse complement strand
GCCCTGGATGGGGGGGAGGGGGGAGCGATCGGGCCGGAGTGACGAGGGCTCAGCCCGCGAACCACCGCACGGGCCTCTGCGCCAGGTTCTGGTAGACGTGCTTGCTCTCGCGGTACTCGGCGAGGCCGCTGGGGCCCAGCTCGCGCCCCACTCCGCTCTTGCCGAAGCCACCCCACTCGGCCTGCGGGAGGTAGGGGTGGAAGTCGTTGATCCAGACGGTGCCGTGGCGCAGCCGCCCGGCCACGCGCCGCGCCCGCCCCGCGTCGGCGGTCCAGACGCCGCCCGCGAGCCCGTACTCGGTGTCGTTGGCGAGGGCGACGGCCTCGTCCTCCGTACGGAAGGTCTCCACGGTCAGGACCGGCCCGAAGACCTCCTCGCGCACGACCCGCATCTCGCGGTGGCACCGGTCGAGGACGGTCGGCTCGTAGAAGTACCCGGTGGCGGGCCGGGTGCCGCTCGGTTCGGGTCGCCTGCCGCCCGCCCGCAGCACCGCGCCCTCCGCGAGCGCGGACGCGACGTACTCCTCGGTCCTCTCCCGCTGCCGCTCGGACACCAGCGGCCCGCACTCGACGCCGTCCTCGGTACCGCGCCCGAGGCGTATGCGCTCGGCCCGCCGGGCCAGTTCGGCGACGAACCGCTCGCGCACGGACTCCTCGATGATGAGCCGTGACCCGGCCGAGCAGACCTGGCCGCTGTGGATGAAGGCGGCGTTGAGGGCCTGGTCGACGGCGGTGTCGAACCCTTCCTCCGTCTCGCAGGCGTCCGCGAAGACGACGTTCGGGTTCTTCCCGCCGAGCTCCAGGGCGACCTTCTTCACGCTCACGGCGGCGGCCTGGGCGACCTTCGTACCGCTGATCAGACCGCCGGTGAACGACACGAGGTCCACGTCCGGATGCTCGGCGAACCGCGCCCCGACCGAATGCCCGGGCCCGGTCACGACGTTGGCGACCCCGTCGGGCAGCCCGGCCTCGACCAGCAGCCGCATGAGGGCGACCGTGGTGAGCGGCGTGATCTCGCTCGGCTTGACGACGAAGGTGTTCCCGGCCGCGAGGGCGGGCGCGATCTTCCAGCTGGCCTGGAGAAGGGGGTAGTTCCAGGGGGTGATCAGCCCGCAGACACCGACGGGTTCGTGGACGACGACGCTGTGGACGTCCTCCGACCCCGCGTCGACGACCCGGCCGCCGGCCTCGCCGGCGACGAGATCCGCGAAGTACCGGAAGGCGTCGGCGACACAGTCGACATCGACACGCCCCTCCTCCACGGTCTTGCCGGCGTCACGGCTCTCCAGCAGCCCCAGGGATTCACGATCGCGTACGAGCAGTCCGGCGACGCGACGGAGCAGCGCGGCTCGTTCGGCCACGGGCGTACGGGGCCAGGGGCCCTCGTCGAAGGCCCGCCGGGCAGCGGCGACGGCGGCGTCCGCGTCCCGCTCGTCACCCTCCGCCACGACGGCGAAGGACTTCGCGTCCGCCGGGTCGAGGATGTCGCGCGTGGCCCCGGAGACGGCTTCACGCCACTCCCCACCGATATGGATGGTGCGCTGCGCCGGTCGTTCGGCCGATGTCGTGCGTTCCGCTGCTGCGGCCATGATCTCGCGTTGCCTTCCGTTCCTGGTCGATGCCCCTGAGTGACACGGATGCCACCCCTCAAGGGCCGGGAGCCCGCCTGCCCCCTCTTCCCGCTGTGCATGCGCAATCGGTGGCTGAAAGTGTGCTGCGTCACTGGAAATGCACGCATAAGGGGCGAAACCTACGCTGGGAAGTGCTGTGCATCACCATGGAGGTGACGCGATGACCGGACACCGACCCGTAGCGCGACGCCTGGCCCCCCTCTGTACGGCGGCCGCGGCGGCGCTCCTCCTCTCCCCTGCGACCGCCCACGCCGACCATGTCGACGACCCGTCGGCCCAGGAGCTCTCCGACGCGGCGGAGAAGGCGTTCGACGACGCGACGTCGATGCGCCTGACCATGACGGACAGGAGTGAGGGCACGGACACCAGCACGGGCCAGCCCACCACGGTGGACCTGGCCCTGGACCAGGACGACAACTGCACGGGCACCATCGAGATGGGCGGTGACGGCGGCAGTGCGGAGCTGATCAAACGGGGCGAGGAGGTCTGGCTGAAGCCGGACGAGACCTACTGGAGGAGCCAGTTCCCCGACGGCGGCCAAGAAGTCGCGGATCTCCTCCAAGGCCGCTACCTCCATGGCACCTCGTCCGACGCGCTCCTCACGGACATGGCCGGCGTCTGCGACCTCAGGGCCCTCCAGGAGGACGCGACGGGCGACGGCTCCGCCAACCAGCAGATCACTAAGGGGAACGAGACGACGGTGGACGGTGAGCGGGTCACCCCGCTGACATCCACGGAGGGCGGCACGACGACGACCCTCTACGTCCTCTCCGGGGGCGACCACCGCCTGGTCCGCGGCACGGAGAAGGGCGGCGGCTCCGACGTCACCACGACCTTCACCGACTACAACGAGCCGGTCCCGTCACAGACCCCTTCGGCGGACGAGTCGCTGGACGTGTCGCAACTGGAGAGCGAGTTGCAGAACGTGTGAGCCACCGGCGGCCCCACCAGCCGGCCCGAGTGCCCCGCGGCGTCGACATCCCCCTATTGCTTGACTAGAGTCAAACAAATGGATGACGCGCCCACATCGCCCACGCCCGTGCTCGCACCCGTGGCCGCGGAGGACATCGCCGGGCTACGGGGCTTCAACCGGTACTTCACACGGCGGATCGGCGCGCTCGACGACCACTACCTGGGGCAGGACCGGCCCCTGGGGGAGGCGAGGCTGCTCTTCGAGATCGGGGAAGGCCCGGTCTCGCTGCGGGAGTTGCGGGGGCGGCTCGGGCTGGACGCCGGGTATCTGAGCCGGATGGTGAAGGCGCTGGAGGGCGAAGGGCTGGTACGGGTCAGCGTGCATCCCGGTGACAGCCGGCTGCGGGTCGCCGAGCTCACCTCGGCCGGGCGGACCGAGGTGGAGGAGCAGAACCGGCGGGCCGACGCACTGGCCGATGGGCTGCTGAAGGGGCTCACACGGGAGCAGCGCGGGCAGTTGACCGGGGCCCTCGCGGATGCGCAACGGCTGCTGCGGCTGGCCGCCATCCGCGTCGAGGTCGTCGACGGGACACACCCCGACGCCCGGACCTGCCTCGACGCGTACGCCGCCGACATCGACGCACGGTTCCCCGAGGGCTACGACCCGGCCACCCTCGTCCCGCCCCATGAGGTGTCGGGCAGGTCGGGCGCCTTCCTGGTCGCGTACGAGGAGGGGCGGCCCGTGGGATGCGGGGCGCTGCGGCGGCTCGCCGACGGCGCCGGGGAGATCCGGCATGTGTGGGTGCACCCGGACGCCCGCCGCCTCGGTCTTGCCCGGCGGCTGCTCGGGGAGCTGGAACGGCAGGCCGTGGCACGCGGACACCGGGTCGTACGGCTCGACACGCACGCCTCGCTGACCGAGGCACAGGCCGTGTACCGGGCGTGCGGGTACACGGAGATCCCCCGGTACAACGATGACGTGTACGGGGCCCACTTCTTCGAGAAGCGCCTCGGGCGGTGACGGAAGACCCCGGGGGCCCTGTTCGGCGTTCGGCGTTCGGCGTCCTCAGCAACCGCCGTCGAGGCAGAAGGAGTCGGACGCCGTTTCCAGGACCTGCCGCAGCTCGGTCCATTCCTCCGCCGGACCGGATGTCAGGACGGCGTACAGCTGGGTCTCGTCGCCGTGGATGACGCGGTACACGGTGCGCATGTCCACGTCCCACTGCTTGTTGTGGTGGGAGTAGTCGAGTTCGGCCGCCTCGCCCCGGTCGTCCGGCACGTCGCGCAGGTCGATGCGCCGGTAGTTTCCCACCCACTTCGGCAGGTCCTTCTCGGCCGTCTCGAGGGTGCCGCGCGGAGTGGCGCCCCGCTCGGTGACCTTGAAGATCTCTACGTAGCGCCGCGGTCTGGTGTCCGGCGCCTCGTAGAAGTACAGGGTGACGCCCTGATCGCTCACCTCCGTCCGCCGCTTCCAGTCCTCCGGTACGGCGATGTCGAACTCCTTCTCCGAGACCTTCCGGTAGCCCGGCGGAGGCGGGCTGGGCGACGGTGACGGGGTTCCCTGCACGGTCTGCCCGGGCTCGGACTCTGACTCGGACGGCGAGGCGCCGGTTGTCCCGGACACGGTGGACGCCTCGGGCCGGGCGCCGTCCCGGTGCGTGCCGTCGCCGTCGCGGCCCCACAGGTACCAGCCGCCGAACCCGGCCCCGGCGCCGACCAGTACGGCGGCCACCAGCACCGCGACCCACTTCCTGACCGACCGGTTGGGGCTTTCCCCGGCCGGGCCGGGACCGGGCGCGGTAGCCGGCTCGTTCGCAGGGCCGGGACCGGAACCAGGACCGGAACCAGGACCGGGGCCGGGGCCGGGGC
>NZ_VJZE01000611.1 GCF_009377205.1 Streptomyces phyllanthi | reverse complement strand
GTCTTCGATGTGTGGGGGTCTGAACCCTTCGTGCAACGAGTGCGAGGAGGGTGTGGGCGGGCTGTGATCGGGTGGGGCTGGACAGTTTTCGCCGACCGGTTCGAAGCTGCTACTCACCGGGGTGACAAATTCCCGGCTTTGTGGACGTGACGTCTCATCACAACCTGAGCGAAGCCTCGAACTTAATGGGACGTACCGGGGTCCCGACGTCCGCGTACCACCAAAGCGCCCCCCACCGAGGCAAGGACGAAACCGAGTACGGCGGCACCGGTCGGCACCGTCCGCCCCACCAGACGCAACAGCCCGCTGTCCTTCTTCGCCTGGTCGACCGCGAACTTCTGCGTGTCCGCGGTGAACGCGATCTTCCGGCTGTCGAGGAGCACGGCCGCGTCCTTCTTCCCGCCCGGCGCCCGCAGCGTCTGACGCGGTCCGGTCCGCGCGTAGAGCACGCGCCCGGTGGCCTGGTCGACGACCAGCTCGATGCCGTGGTTGGAGTACCACTCCTCGGCGACCACCTGGGGACGCTTCGGCTGGTCGACGATCGCGCCCGGCACCAGCCGGGTGCCGTTCTTCGTCGCGGGCACGCCGGCGGTGAACCGGTACCCCTCGTAGCCGCGGACCTTCTTCACACCCCGGTAGTGGAGGGTCACGGTCGCGCCGAGGGTGTTGTCCCACCAGCGGTAGTCGCGCTTCTGCACGTCGAAGGGGAACTTCAGATATGCCTCGCCCTCGATGTGCGGCTTCTCGCCGCAGCAGTGCACGGGGCGGTTGGTCCTGCGGTCGCTGACCCAGCGGTGCGGGGTGAAGTCCAGCGCGTCGTGCGGGTCGGCGGCGGGCAGCGTCCTGTCGGTGTCGACCGAGGTCGTCACGTCCCAGACCGCGGCCTTGCCGCTGCGCTCACTGTCGGCGACGTTCGCGCGTACCCGCTGGGTGATGGTGATCTTCTGGTCCGGCACGGTCTTCACTTCCTGCACGTCGAAGACGCTGCCGGTCCCGGTGTAGACGGCGGTGGTGTCGATGTCGATCGGGTTCACCGCGGCCCGCGGTTTCACATACCAGACGAGCAGTGGCGCCAGCACCAGCAGAAAGGTGCCGACACCCAGCAGGACCAGGGATGAACGGGTTGGCAGGTGCGGCCCGAAGGGCCTCGATGAGGGGTGGTGGTCGGGCGAGGGGCGGGCAGTACGGCGCATCCGGCACTCCAGTGACTTGGGTCGGCGCGGCCCGCGTCACAGGTACGCGGGGCCGGGCGCCGTGGGGGGAAAGTGCGCGTGCGGTAGGGGGCGCCGCGCTGCTCCGCACGGCACCCGCTATGGGCCGGGAACCGTAGGCGCACCCTTGACGGGGTGTCAATGCTTGCCGAGACTGGGCCGGGGTTCAGGGCACGCGGCAAGCCGCGGGGTTCCTGGGTGGGGACGACCTTTCGACCGACCGAGAGGCTGACCCGCGATGTCCAGACTGCTCGCCGCCCTCACCACCGTCGTGGTCTCCGCCGCCCTCGCCGTGGGCACCGCACTAGGTGTCGTCGCGCTGCTGGAGGCGACCCCGGACCAGCCGAACACGCCGATGATCACGTACGAGAACACCGGTGGGGAGCGCTGATCCGTGCCCCGGCGCCAGGGAACCCTCACGACCCGCTCGGCCTGGCACGACGTACCCCGCTTCCAGGTGCGCCAGTTCGCTGCCCTCGCCATGGCCGAGGCACCCGTGCTCGCCGAGGAGATCCTCCGCGAGATCCGCCGCGAGTACCCGAATCTCCCGGTCGTGCTCGACGACTCGGGCGAGCCGATGGCGCTGATCGGCATCCGACGGGCCATCGAGGTCTTCGTACAGCACCTGGAGACCGCGGAGGGCCGTCCGACCGTTCCGCCGGGCGTCTTCCAGGAGTTCGGGCGGGGAGAGGGTCTGCACGGCCGCAGCCTGGACTCGCTCCAGGCGATCTACCGTCTGGGCGTACGGCTGGCCTGGCGCCGTTTCGCGGAGATCGGCCAGCGCGTCGAGATCCCGCCCCCGGCGATGTACGAACTCGTCGACGCCGGCTACGAGTACCTGGACGGCCTGGTGGACCAGTCGGTCCGCGGCTACGCGGAGGCGGCGGCACGCCAGGCGGGCGAGCGACTCCGTCTGCAACGCCGCCTCATGGAACTGCTCCTGTCCGAGCACCCGCGGGGCGACCCCGCCGAGGCGCTCGCGGAACGGGCGGCCCGGATCGGCTGGCCCCTGCCCGAAAAGGTCGCCGTGGGCGTCCTGTTACGCCCGGCCCGAGAGGCCGTCGCCCCCGCCGTAGGACAGGGAGTGCTCCTCGACATGGAGTACGAGCAGCCTCGCATGGTCGTCCCCGAACCGGACGCGGCGGGCCGCCCCGAGCTGCTCCACCGCGCCCTGACCGGCTGGTCCGGCGCCATCGGCCCGCCCGTCCCCCTCGCCGACGCCGCGAAGTCGCTGCGCTGGGCGGAGGCGGCGGTCCGGCTGATGGAGCGCCGCCTGCTGCCGGCCGGAGAGGTGCTCCACTGCACGGAGCACACGGAGGCACTCGTCCTGCTGCAGCCGGAGGAACTCATCGACGACCTGGCGTTGCGCTGCCTCGCCCCCCTCGCCCACTGCGGCCCCGCTCACGGCCGCCGTCTGGCGGAAACCCTCCTGGCCTGGCTGGAAACCCGCGGCGGCGCCCCCGAGGTGGCCGCCCGTCTGGGAGTCCACCCCCAGACGGTCCGCTACCGCCTCCGCCAGATCCGCGAACTCTGGGGCGAGGGAATAGACGACCCGGACCGCCGCTTCGAACTGGAACTGGTGCTGCGGGCCCAGCGGCTGCGGGGGGAACTGGGGGATCCGCGGGCGCGGCGCTGAGCGCGCGCCCACCGCGCCCACCGCGCCCGGCGCCAGGGAGCGGTTCGTGTCGTACGCGGCCCGGCCTCAGTCCTCGCTCTCGCTCTCATAGCTCTGGAACCAGTGGACGTCGAAGTGGCGGGCCGTTGAGAAGGGGCGCTGCCGTTCGGTGAGCATGCGGTGAAGGAACTCGGCGGTCGTCTCGTCGAACCGCACCCACGAGTCGGGGATGTCCTGTGTCACGAGGATGGGCCACTTGTCGGGGTCGGGGCCCTCGGTGAGCCAGAAGAACCCGTTCTCCTGCTCGGAGTCCGCCCATTGCAGCAGTCCGCCGGGGGCGGGGTACACGTTGTACGGCTCCCACGGGCTGCTGCGGCCCGCCCCGGTCAGTTCGCCCAGCCTCTCGGTGCGCAGGACGATGTTCCCGCCCCTGAAGCGGGCGTCGGGGACGTGGAGGCGGAGGTAGCCGTCGAAGGCGCCTTCTCCGAACACCTCGACGAGTCGCTTGTAGTCGCTGGGCAGCGCGGTTCCGAGCCGGGTTTCCACCTCCGTCCAGTCGACCGTGCGGGTGCGGGGCGCGTACCAGCCCGTCACGGCGACGACCCCGTCCACCCAGGAACCTCCCTCCGGCAGGTCCGCCGCCGGGTCCTCCCGTTCCGCGACCAGCATCACGAGCCGGGCGTCGTCGTCGAAACGGGCGGTACCGCAGCCGATCCACCGGCTCCCGTACGCCCAGGCGCGCATCTCGACGATCCGCTCACCGAACGGGGTCAGGAGCGGCAGCCCGGAGCGCGGGGTCACGGTCGGATCGGCGTACCCGTCCATGGCGAGGTTGCGCGGCTGTCCGTACCGGAGGCTGAGCGCCTCCTGGAGCGAGGCGAGGTCGTTCTCGTCCGAGGGCACCAGGCACATGTGCCCAGCCGGGTGCCCGGCCTCGTCGCACCGCAGATCGTCCGAGCCCGGCCGGGTCAGGTCGAGGACGGCCGAGAGGAGTTCCCTCTGATCCAGCTGTTCCATGTCCATGGCGGGATATTGAAGCCGATGCCGCCGACAACGCCTGGTCGGCGACCTCCAGGGCCCGCTCGTGGGGAAGGTGTGACGTTTGTGGTCGGTGCTGCGCTTGGTCGGTGGAAGAGGGGAGAGCGGACAACCGTTTTCCGTACACCGACGGAGGGCGGGGGACATGCCCGGACAGGGGACGCGGCAGCCGACCGCGGCCGGGATGCGGCGGTACGCCGTCGGGTTCGTCGCCCGGGTGACGGCGAGGAACCGGCTGCCGCTGGACTACTCGGTCGCGAGCCTGCGGGTCGTCGACTCCGTGGTCGAGGGGCTCCGCAAGGGCGACACCGACCGCGAGCGGGTGGCCGGGACGCTCTTCGGGCTCGGGGCGTACGTCGGTGAGGTGCTGGTACGCCATGCCGGCGCGGTCTGGGTGGACCTCGACGCCGGGCAGCGGGAGTACTTCGGCCAGTCGGTCGGCGTACGGATGCCGGACGGACGGGTGTGGAATCCCCTGGGCAAGGTCGTGAACCGCTTCGAGGCGGGCCGCGAGGAGTCGCTCCAGACCTTCTACCTGCTGCTGCACGGACGGAGGTCCCGGGAGAGATCCTCCTGAGGTCCGGCCG
>NZ_VJZE01000610.1 GCF_009377205.1 Streptomyces phyllanthi | reverse complement strand
AAACAAAGGGGCGCCGCATCCACACAGATGCGGCGCCCCCGTCGACGTATGTACCGTCGAGGTCGAGGTCAGCTCTTGTTGGCCGACTCCGTCTCGTCCTCGGTCTTCTTGTCCGTGTCCGTGTCCGTGTCGGCGTCCGTGGACTCGTCGTCGTCCTTCTCCGCCTTCTCCGTGGCGTCCTTCTCCGCGGCATCCGTCTCCGCGTCGTCCGCCTTCTTCCCGGAGTCCCCCGCGTCATCGCCACTGTCACCGTCGCCGGAGGCGTTCGGCTCGACGATCTCCTCGCGTCCCGGCCGCTTACGGGCCGACAGGACGATGTAGACCACCGCGAGGACGAAGACGAACATCGCGGTCCAGTTGTTCAGCCGCAGGCCCAGGATGTGGTGGGCGTCGTCGACGCGCATGTACTCGATCCAGAAGCGGCCGACGCAGTACGCGGCGACGTACAGCGCGAACGCCCGCCCGTGCCCCAGCTTGAAGCGGCGGTCCGCCCAGATGACCAGGAGCGCGACGCCGATGCACCACAGGGACTCGTACAGGAAGGTGGGGTGGTACGTGCCCGGGACCCGGCCGTCCGTGGAGGACGTGATCTCCACGGCCCATGGGAGGTCCGTGGGCCGCCCGTACAGCTCCTGGTTGAACCAGTTGCCCCAGCGCCCGATCGCCTGCGCGAACGCGATGCCGGGCGCGACGGCGTCGGCGTACGCGGGGAGCGGGATGCCACGGCGGCGGCAGCCGATCCACGCACCGACGGCGCCGAGCGCGATAGCGCCCCAGATACCGAGGCCGCCCTCCCACACCTTGAAGGCGTCCACCCAGTCACGGCCCTCGCTGAAGTACAGCTCGTAGTCCGTGATCACGTGGTACAGCCGCCCGCCGACGAGGCCGAACGGCACGGCCCAGACAGCGATGTCGGCCACCGTGCCGGGCTGCCCACCGCGGGCGATCCAGCGTTTGTTGCCGAGCCAGACGGCCACGAAGACACCGATGATGATGCAGAACGCATAGCCGCGCAGCGGCACGGGGCCCAGGTACAGCACCCCGCGCGACGGGCTCGGAATGAAGGCAAGCTCAACAAGGTCCATGGCAGGGTCGACGCTACCCTGCCGGACGCTCACCGCGGGAACCGGCCCGGCTACGGCTCCATAACGCCACGGCCGCCACACCAAGACGCCCCCGCCTCAGCCCGCACCCCCCGCCTCAGCCCGTGCCGCGTCCGTTCTCGGCCCGCGCCTCAGCCCTTGTTCTCCGCCTCCACCATCTGCTTCAGCTTCGCCGGGGTCATCGACTGGTCCGCGTAGACGTTCTCGCCGCCCAGGAGCACGGTCGGGGTGCCTCCGAAGCCGCCCTTCTGGAAGGCCTCGTTCGACTTCACGACCCAGCTGTTGTGCGTGCCGTCCTCCACACAGCGGCGGAAGGCGGGCGTGTCCAGCCCCTCGACCTTCTTCGCCTGCTCGATCAGCTCGCTGTCCTTGGCGAACGCGTCGTCCGTCTCGGCGGGCTGGTTCCGGTACAGCACGTCGTGGTACTCCGGGAACCTGCCCGCGTCCTGCGCGCACGCGGCGGCGTTGGCGGCCTCTCTCGATCCGCTGCCGCCCATGTTCCCGTCGATCAGCGTGGCCAGGCGGTACTCGACCTTGAGCTGTCCGGCGGCGGTGAGCTCGTGGATCGTCGAGCGGTATGCGTCCTCGAAGGACTTGCACGCCGGGCAGCGGAAGTCCTCCCACACCGTGAGGGTCGACTTGGCGCCCTCCTTGCCGACGGGGATCACCAGGCCGTCCTTGCCGCCCGCCCCGGAGGGCCCCACGACCGGGCCGGAGGCGTCCTTGCCCTCGTCCTTTCCGGCGTTCGCCGCGACCACGCCCACGACCGTGGCCAGGCCCAGGACACAGACGACGGCGGCACCCACGATCAGCGTGCGACGGCGCTTCTCCGCGGTCTTCTGCTTCGCTCGCTCCGCCGCCAGCCGCTCCCGGGCGGTGCGCTTTCCCTCACGGTTCTTCTCGCTCACATCCGGCAGAACGAACCGGGGAGACGCACCGCGCCTCCCCGGTCCCAGGTCCACCCGTTCGGATTACGCCGTCCCGCGCACACCCTTCGCGAGCTCGCCCGCCAGCGTCCGTACGGCGTCCAGGCCGGCTGCGTCGTCCGGCGCGTCCAGCATCCGCTTCACGAACGCCGAGCCGACGATCACGCCGTCGGCGAAGCCGGCGACCTCGGCGGCCTGGGCGGCGTTCGAGACGCCGAGGCCGACGCAGACGGGCAGGTCGGTGGTGGCCTTGGTGCGCCGGACCAGGTCCTGCGCCTGCGCTCCCACCGATTCGCGCGTGCCCGTGACGCCCATCAGCGAGGCCGCGTAGACGAAGCCGGAGCCCGCCTCGGTAATCTCGGCGAGCCGGGCGTCCCTGCTGCTGGGCGCGACCACGAAGACCGTGGCGAGCCCGTGCTTCTCGGCGTGCTCCCTCCAGAGCGCCGACTCCTGGACGGGCAGGTCGGGCAGGATGCACCCGGCCCCGCCCGCCTCCGCGAGCTCGGCGGTGAACCGCTCGACGCCGTACCGGTCGATCGGGTTCCAGTACGTCATCACGAGCACTGGCTTCCCGGTCGCCTCGTACGCCTCACGCACCGTGCGCATGACATCGGCGATCTTGACGCCGCCTCTCAGGGCGATGTCGTCGGCGGTCTGGATGACGGGCCCGTCGAGGACGGGGTCGCTGTGCGGCAGACCCACCTCGACGACGTCGGCGCCGCCCTCGAAGACGGCCTTGATGGCGGCGATGCCCCCGTCGACGGTCGGGAACCCCGCCGGGAGGTACGCGATGAGGGCGGACCGCCCCTCGGCCCTGGCTGCCGCCAGGGTGTCACTCAACAGCTGGATTTTCCCGCTCACTTGGCGTCCCCCTCGATCTCGGCGGCGTCGCCGTCGGCGTCCGCGGCGACGGCGGCGTCGGTGTCGTACAGGCCGAAGTACCGGGCGGCCGTGTCCATGTCCTTGTCGCCGCGGCCGGACAGGTTGACGATGATCAGCCCGTCCTCGCCCAGCTCACGGCCGACCTCCAGGGCACCGGCGAGCGCGTGGGCGCTCTCGATGGCCGGGATGATCCCCTCGGTGCGCGACAGCAGGCGCAGCGCCTGCATCGCGGCGTCGTCGGTGACCGCGCGGTACTCGCCCCGGCCGCTGTCCTTGAGGTAGGAGTGCTCGGGCCCGATGCCCGGGTAGTCCAACCCCGCCGAGATGGAGTACGGCTCGGTGATCTGCCCTTCCTCGTCCTGCAGGACGTACGACCGCGAGCCGTGCAGGATCCCGGGCTCACCCGCGGTCAGGGTCGCGGCGTGCTCCCCGGTCTCGACGCCGTGCCCGGCGGGCTCGCAGCCGACAAGGCGTACGGAGCTGTCGGGGATGAAGGCGTGGAAGAGCCCGATGGCGTTGGAACCGCCGCCCACACAGGCGATGGCCGCGTCGGGCAGCCGCCCGGCCCGCTCCAGGAGCTGACGCCGCGCCTCGACACCGATGACACGGTGGAAGTCACGCACCATGGCGGGGAAGGGGTGGGGCCCCGCGACGGTCCCGAACAGGTAGTGGGTGTGATCGACGTTGGCGACCCAGTCCCGGAAGGCCTCGTTGATGGCGTCCTTGAGCGTCCTGCTCCCGGACTTCACGGCGATGACCTCGGCGCCGAGCATGCGCATGCGCGCCACGTTGAGGGCCTGCCGCTGGGTGTCGATCTCGCCCATGTAGATCGTGCACTCGAGCCCGAACAGCGCGCACGCGGTCGCCGTCGCCACCCCGTGCTGTCCGGCGCCGGTCTCGGCGATGACGCGCGTCTTGCCCATGCGCCTGGTGAGCAGGGCCTGGCCGAGCACGTTGTTGATCTTGTGGGACCCGGTGTGGTTGAGGTCCTCCCGCTTCAGGAACACGCGGGCGCCCCCGGCGTGTTCGGCGAACCGTGGCACCTCGGTGAGCGCGCTCGGCCGCCCGGTGTAGTTCACGAGCAGATCGTCGAGCTCGCGCGCGAACTCGGGGTCGTGCTTCGCCTTGTCGTACTCCACGGCGACCTCGTCCACGGCGGCGACGAGCGCCTCCGGGATGAACTTGCCGCCGAACGCGCCGAAGTACCCCTCGGCGCTGGGAACCCGGCCCTCCGGGTCGGGAATGAAGAACTCGCTGGACATCCGGTTTACCTCACACGGGGCTTGCGCCCCGAAATCCTGGGTGGGATGGACGGTGGTCGCGTTCGTGCGCTGTGGCTGGACCGGTGCGGTGGGTGGCCGACCACTGCCGTGCCCCCCCTACCCGTCCCGTCTTCACGGGCCGGCCGTCCCCATCAACCCGCGAACGCCGGCCGGGCTGGACGTGCCCGCCCCTGGCCATGGAGCGCGGGGAACTCCGCGGCCAGCCGCAGACGGCCGGCACCGCGGGGTCCAAGGGGCAGAGCCCCTGGGATGGGAAGGGTGGGGG
>NZ_VJZE01000060.1 GCF_009377205.1 Streptomyces phyllanthi | reverse complement strand
GTCCCCGTTCGTGCCCCGTGCGCGTCACCCCGCTCCCCCGATGCGTCACCCAGCCCTTCCACCGCGCGCCGGCCTGCTCTTCACGTGCGGGCCCACCTCGATCTTCCGTGCGGACGTGGGCTTCCAGTCCGGGTGGCCCGGCATCGGCGGGGTCTTCCTGCCGTACAGCCAGGCGCGGAAGAACGCTCTCAGATCGCGTTTGGCGAAGAGGGACGCGAGTTCCTGGAAGTCCTCCGTGTCGGCGACCCCGTCGCGGTAGACGCTCACCCAGGCGCGTTCCAGGCGCTGGAAGGCGGGGCTGCCCATCTTCTGGCGGAGGGCGTAGAGGAAGAGCGCGGCCCCGTCGTAGACGTTCGGGCGGAAGATGTCGATCTTCTGACCCGGCTTGGGCGCCTTGGGCGCCGCCGGCGGACCCCCCGCGGCCCGCCACTGGTCGGAGGCGCCGTAGGCCCTCTCCATACGGTCCTCGAGCGACCTGCCGGCCTCCTCCTCCGCGTACAGGGCCTCGTACCAGCTGGCGTGCCCTTCGTTGAGCCACAGGTCGGACCAGGTGCGCGGGCTGACACTGTTGCCGAACCACTGGTGGGCGAGCTCGTGCACCATGATCGACTCGACGTACCACTTCGGGAGCTCGGGCCGGGTGAAGAAATCCCTCTCGAAGAGGGACAGCGTCTGTGTCTCCAGCGCGAAGCCGGTCCGCGCGTCGGCGAGCAGCAGTCCGTACGTCTCGAAGGGGTACGGGCCGACCTTCCGCTCCATCCAGGCGATGTGGGCGGGGGTCTTCTTGAGCCACTTCTCCAGCGCGCCGCGGTCCTTCGTGGGGACCACGTCGCGGACGGGCAGGCCGTACGGGCCGGTGCGGTGCAGCACCGTGGAACGGCCGATGGAGATCTGGGCGAGTTCGGTCGCCATGGGGTGTTCGGTGCGGTACGTCCAGGTCGAAGCGCGCGCCCCACGGTCCACCCCGACGGGCAGACCGCTGGCCACGGCCGTGTGGCCCTTGGGGGCGGTGACCCGGATGGTGAACATCGCCTTGTCGGAGGGGTGGTCGTTGCACGGGAACACCAGGTGGGCGGCGTCGGCCTGGTTCGCCATCGCGAGCCCGTCCCGGGTTCGCACCCAGCCGCCCTCCTGGTCCCTGCCGTACCGGGGGTCGCTCGTATGGCGCACGGTGATCCGCACGGGTCTGCCTTTGGGGAGCGGCGCCCGGGGCGTGACCACGAGGTCCTCCCCCGCGCCGGCGTGAGCGGCGCGCACACCGTTGACCTCGACGGAACGCACCTTTCCGTGTGTGAAGTCGAGGTTGACGCGCTCCAGGGATGTGGTCGTCCGGGCGTCGATCGTGGTGACGGCCGTGAGCGGTTCGCGGTTGCTGCCTGTGTAGGTGAAGGCGAGGTCGTACGAGTCGACGTCGTATCCCGGGTTGCCGAGGTGCGGGAAGAGGCGGTCGCCGACGCCGAGGGGCACGGTGGGTGTGGGGGCGCCCGCGGCGATCAGGCAGACGGAGACAGTGGGGACAAGGAGCACCGCCTGGACACGGCGGGCCCTGGGTCGGGAGGTGAGCACCATGCCCCACGGCTACCAGCGTGCCTCCGCCCCACGGCGACGACGCGCGACGGGCCCACCCGAACGACGGGCCCACCCGAACGGCGGCCGCACCCGAACGGCGGGCCGTCGGCGTTCACCGATACCGGCCGCTCGCATACCGGCCGCTCACCGATACGGGCCGCTCACCGGCACCCGCCGCTCACCGATACCCGCCGCCGCTACTGCGCGGCCGCCGCCTGGTGCTGGGCCCGGCCCACGTCGTACACCCCCGCCACGTTCCGCATGGCGCGCATCAGGCCGGGGAGATGGCCGGCGTCCGGGAGCTGGAGGGTGTAGGTGTGGCGGACGTGCTGCTGGGTCGGGGGTTCGACGGTGGCGGAGACGATCGCGACGCCCTCCAGGGCGATGGCCTCGGTGAGGTCGGCCAGAAGATGGGGCCGCTGGAAGGATTCGGCGACCAGCGTGACCCGGCACTCGGTGGTGTCACCCCAGCGCACGTCCCGCTCCGCGCGCCCCGCGCTCCTCATCCGCTCCACTCCGGCGCACTCCACGCGGTGCACGGTGACCACTCCCCCGCGTACGGCGAAGCCGGTGACCTCGTCGGGCGGTACGGGCGTACAGCAGCCCGCGAGCCGTACGCTCGCGCCGGGCTGGTCCACGACGACGTTGGAGGAGTCCGGGCGCGGGGCCGGACCGTCGGAGGCGGACCGGGCGGCGGAGGTGTCGGCGGCCGGGCGGGCGGCCCGGTTGTGGTCGGCAAGGGCCTCCGCGCGGCCGGTGCCCACGAAACGGGCTTCCTCGGCGGGGCGGGCGTCACCCGCGGAGCCTTCGTCGGCGGCTGCCGCGTCGGCGGGCGAGGCGTGGGTGGTCAGCCAGCGCTGGATGGCGATGCGCGCGACGGGAGTGTGGGCGTGCTCCAGCCACTCGCGGGAGGGCTCGGAGGCCGGGTCCTGGCCCATGAGGAGCTGGACGGTGTCGCCGTCCTTCAGGACCGTGCTCAGCGTCGCCAGGCGGCCGTTGACGCGGGCGCCGATACAGGCGTGGGCGTCCTCACCGTACTGGGCGTACGCGGCGTCCACGCAGCTCGCGCCCTCGGGAAGCCCCAACGCGCCCCCGTCGGGCCGGAAGACGGTGATCTCACGGTCCTGGGCGAGGTCCTCCCTCAGGGTGGACCAGAAGGTGTCGGTGTCCTGCGCGGCCTCCTGCCAGTCGAGAAGCCGGGACAGCCAGCCGGGGCGGGTGGGGTCGGCGCGCTCGCCGTCGCGTTCGGCCTGCTCCTCCGACGGAGGGGCGTAGGGGTTGCCGAGCGCGACGACGCCGGCCTCGGCGACCTTGTGCATCTGGTGCGTGCGGATGAGGACTTCGGCGACCTCGCCGTCACCGCGCGCGACGGCGGTGTGCAGCGACTGGTAGAGGTTGAACTTCGGTACGGCGATGAAGTCCTTGAACTCCGAGACGACGGGCGTGAGGCAGGTGTGCAGCTCGCCGAGGACCGCGTAGCAGTCGGCGTCCTCGCCGACGAGCACGAGGAGCCGTCCGAAGTCGGCGCCGCGCATCCGCCCGCGCTTGCGTGAGACTCGGTGCACGGAGACGAAGTGCCGTGGCCGGATGAGGACTTCGGCCGGGATCCCGGCCTCGCGCAGCACTCCGCGGACCTCGTCGGCGATCTGGACGAGGGTGTCGCCGCCGTGTGCGGCGTTGTCGGCGATCAGCTCGCGGGTGCGCCCGTACTCCTCGGGGTGGAGGATCGCGAAGACCAGGTCCTCCAGCTCGGTCTTGAGCGCCTGGACGCCGAGCCGTTCGGCGAGCGGGATCAGCACGTCCCGGGTCACCTTGGCGATGCGTTCCTGTTTCTCGGGACGCATCACGCCGAGGGTGCGCATGTTATGGAGCCGGTCGGCGAGTTTGATCGACATCACGCGGACGTCGTTGCCGGTGGCGACGAGCATCTTGCGGAAGGTCTCCGGTTCGGCGGCGGCGCCGTAGTCGACCTTCTCCAGCTTGGTGACGCCGTCGACGAGATAGCGGACCTCCTCGCCGAACTCCGAGCCGACCTGTTCCAGCGTCACATCCGTGTCCTCGACGGTGTCGTGGAGCAGGGAGGCCGTCAAGGTCGTGGTCTCGGCACCGAGTTCGGCGAGGATCAGGGTCACGGCGAGCGGGTGGGTGATGTACGGCTCGCCGCTCTTGCGCATCTGGCCGCGGTGCGAGGACTCGGCCAGCACGTAGGCCCTGCGCAGCGGTTCGAGGTCGGCGTCGGGGTGGTGGGCGCGGTGGGCCTCGACCACATGGCTGATCGCGTCGGGCAGCCGGTCCCGCGTCGGGGAGCCGAGCAGTGCCGCGCGGCCGAGGCGGCGCAGGTCGATGCGCGGGCGGCTCTTCCTGCGGTGCCCCGGTGGCCCTGCCTGATCGTTGGTGTTCCCCCGCTCGTGCGAGGACGAGAGCTTGGACAAGGGCGTCACAGGGGCGGGCGTGAGAGGGTTCGTGGCCTCCGCACTCATGGGCACCTCCGGCTGCGTGGACCGGCGGACGGATACCCCATGACGAACGGCGGCTCAGGGTATGGCGTCGTTCCTCCGTCCGTGCCGGTGCTTGATGCTACCGAGCCCATCACGCCCGATTGACCACCTCTCGTCGAGCGTGAAACGGATCACCCATTCGAGCGATGAATCAAGGGTTGGCGGTTTTGAGCCATGCAAGACACGGTCGGCCATGGAATCGAACCCGCGCCCGAGCCAGAGGCCATGACATCGCAGCCTCCAAGGGTTCGATAGCTGCGATGCAGAGCCTGACCGCGCATCAACTCGCGGTGGCTTCCAGCCAGTCGGCGTCGATCTCACCCTCGGCGACGATCACCGCGGGGCCGGTCATCTCGATCTCTCCGTCCGGATGTTCGGTGATGACGAGGGTTCCGCCGGGGACATCGACGGTGTACGTCACCGGGGTCCCGGTCACGGCCGGGTCGGCGCCGTCGCGGCGGGCGGCCGCCACAGCCACGGCACACGCGCCCGTGCCGCACGAGCGGGTCTCGCCGGCGCCGCGCTCATGGACGCGCAGGGCGACATGACCGGGGCTTCGGTCGACCACGAACTCCACGTTCACCCCGTCCGGGTAGGCGGAGGCCGGGCTGAAGGGCGGCGGTGAGAACAGACTGCCCGCGTGCGCGAGGTCGTCCACGAAGGCGACCGCGTGCGGGTTGCCCATGTTCACGTTGCGCGCGGGCCAGGAGCGCTCGCCGACGCTCACGGTGACGTCGCCCTCCGGGAGGCGGGCCTTGCCCATGCCGACGGTCACGTCGCCCTCGGCGGAGCCGCTGCCCGGCGCGGACTTGGCGATGTGCACGGTCTTCACGCCCCCGCGCGTAGCGACGGCGAGATCGCCCTCGGTCACGTGCCCGGCGCGCTGCAGGTAGCGGGCGAACACCCGTACGCCGTTGCCGCACATCTCCGCGATCGAGCCGTCGCCGTTGCGGTAGTCCATGAACCACTCGGCCTCGGCGGCCATCGCCTTCGCCTCGGGGTGCGCGGCGGACCGTACGACATGCAGCAGACCGTCCCCGCCGATGCCCGCGCGGCGGTCGCACAGGGCGGCGACGGCAGCCGGGGGCAGGTCCACGGCGTTCTCGGGGTCCGGGATGATGACGAAGTCGTTCTCGGTCCCGTGACCCTTGAGGAAGGCGATCCGCGTGCTCATTCCTCGATCGTACGGGGTCGGTACGACACACCGGGTCCCGCGGGAACCTCAGCGCAGCCGGGCCACGCGCCACACGGCCAGGGCCACCACCGCGAGCACGACCACCGCGTACCCGAGGACGACCCGCCAGTCCGGGCGGCACCCGGAGCCGCGCTGCGGCAGTCCGGGCCAGGTGGAGCCGACGCGGCGGGCGGCCATCATGCCCCAGCCGGCCGCGCACGAGCAGATCAGCAGGCCGAGCATGGCGACCACCGCGCCACCGTCGCCGAACTCGAAGGCGAGCGGGAAGGCGAACATCAGGGAGCCCAGCGCGGCCAGGGCGACGATGGGCGCGAGCTGCCAGATCCGCAGCCGGCGCTGGGGCCGGAGCTCGACCTCGACCTCCGGTCCGGCGGACATCTCGTCCGGTTCCGGTCCGTCGTCGGTCACGCCGCCCGAGGGCTCCTCGTCCGGGCCGTCCGGGCTCAGGGAATCCCCGTCAGGGCTCAAGCGGTACCCCTCCAGGGCCTGCTGCTCCCCGTTCTCAGCGGTCTCGAACTCCGCGCCTTGTGCAGTGTTGCGAGGGCCGGCCTCCATCGCCACGCGCCCTCCCGACTAGGACTCCACTTGGTCGATCGAAGCTTGATGATGGCACGCTCCCGGAGGCCCCGATGGCGGCCGGAGCGTCCCGATGCCATGACGTGATCAGGCTGTAACCGGTCGTTCGACGAACGACAGGGCGAGCTCCGGAAGTTCCGTGAGATCCGCCGCGCCCCCTTTGAGCCAATGCACACGGGGATCACGCCTGAACCATGAATCCTGGCGGCGCGCGAAGCGCTTGGTGGCACGTACGGTCTCGGCGCGCGCCTCCTCGTCGGTGCACTCTCCGGCAAGCGCCGCGAGCACCTGCTGATAGCCGAGCGCGCGCGACGCCGTGCGCCCCTCACGCAGCCCCCGCGCCTCCAGTGCGCTCACCTCGTCGACGAGCCCGGCCTCCCACATGCGGTCGACCCGGCGGGCGATGCGCTCGTCCAGTTCGGGGCGGGGCACGTCGACGCCGATCTGGATCGTGTCGTAGACGGAGTCATGGCCCGGGAGGTTGGCCGTGAAGGGCTTGCCGGTGATCTCGATCACCTCCAGGGCGCGGACGATCCGGCGGCCGTTGCTGGGCAGGATCGCGAGGGCCGCCTCCGGGTCGGCGACGGCCAGGCGGGCGTGCAGCGCACCGGAACCGCGCAGGGTCAGCTCCTCCTCCAGACGGGCGCGGACCTCGGGGTCGGTACCGGGGAACTCCAGGTTGTCGACGGCCCCGCGGACGTACAGCCCGGAGCCGCCCACCAGGATCGGCCAGCGGCCCTCGGCGAGCAGGGCGTCGATACGCGCGCGGGCGAGCCGCTGGTACTCGGCGACGCTGGCCGTGACCGTCACGTTCCAGATGTCCAGAAGGTGGTGCGGGACACCGCCGCGCTCCGCGGGCGTCAACTTGGCGGTACCGATGTCCATCCCCTGGTAGAGCTGCATGGAGTCGGCGTTGACGATCTCACCCCCGAGACGCTGGGCGAGAAAGACACCCAGATCGGACTTTCCTGCCGCGGTGGGTCCGACGACGGCGATGACACGGGGGGCGGGGGGTGCGGTACTCACCGACCCAGTCTTGCAAACCCCGGGGCCACTCCTCGAACGGGTTACGTGACACCGCGTGTCCGGCGTCGTTGCGTGTTGCGAGGTTCGGACCGCCGGATGCGAGTGCCGGTGACCCGGGCGACGCAACAGGACGCACCGGGCGACGCGGGATTTCGCCCGCACGAGTAACGTTGGAGTGGATATGGGCGTTTTTTCATGGCTTCTCCGGAGGTCGAAGGCTACGGAGGAGGCGTCGACCGCCGAGGCTCAGGCCGACACGCCGACGGCCGGGTCAGAGACGGTGGGGGCGGCCGAGGCGAAGGGGGCCAAGGAGCCGGAGGGGTCGGAGGAGGCCGTGGCGACCGCGGAAGCCGTGGAAGCCGCGCAAGCCGTGGAAGCCGCGGCTGAGGCGGGCGGGACGAAGGCGGACGACGAGGCCGCGTCGGAGAAGTCCGGTGACGAGTCCGTCGGTGAGCCGGGTACGGCCGACGACGTGGAGATCCCCGAGCAGCAGACCGCCGAGAAGGCCGCCGACAGCGAGGCCGCTGAGGGCGCCCGCACGTAACTGTCCCGCGAGGGAAGGTGAACCATGGGTCTCCTGGACAACGTGAAGTCCAAAATCGCCCCGGCCAAGGGCAAGGTCTCGAACCTCGCCCAGAAGCACGAGGGCAAGATCGACAAGGTCGAGCGCGGTCTCGACAGGGCCGCGGACGCGGTCGACAAGCGGACCAAGGGCAAGTACAGCGGCAGGATCCACTCGGGTACGGACAGGGCGAAGGGCGCCATGGACCGACTCGCGCACAAGGACAGCGGCGGCACCACGCGCCCACCGGACGCGCCGCAGGCGCCTCCGGCCTCCTGAGCAGCCTGAGCAGCGCCGCACGGCGGACGGCCACGGAGCACCGCGTCTCCGGGCCGTCCGCCCTTGTGTGTGGAGGTGCGTCGGGCCTTGTGTGTGCGGAGGTGCGTCGGGGCGTCGCCCGTCCCGCCTACGACCAGGTCGCCACCAGGTACCCCACCCCGTACGGTGCCTCGTCGTACAGAAGTGAGCCCCGCAGGTCCGTGTCCTCGCCCGCGCCCGCGAGGACCTGCCAGGGGGCGCGGCCGGATGCCTTGAGTTCCTGGGCCAGGGCGATGTCCAGCGACTTGAGGGTCCTGATGTCCGCCGAGCCCAGGGCACGGGCGGCCTCCGCGTCGAAGCCGGCCGCGCGCTCGTCGAGGTAGCCCGGCGCCTTGAGCGAGCGGCACGCGCTGGCGTCACCCATCACCAGCAGGGCCACCCGCTCGTCGGGCTCCGCGATCTCCCGTCCGAGACGGATACACCGCGCGGCGTCGAGAGGTTCCACTCCGAGGCCCTCGACCGGTGCGTCGGTCCAGCCCGTGTGCTCCAGCAGCCAGGCGGCCACGGCCAGGGACGACGGAAGCGCGCGCCCGGGGGCCGAGGGGGCATCCGTGACCGAGCGGTCCACGGCTGCGGGGTCCATCGCCGTGTTGTCCGGTTTTCCACGGCCCAGCCGTACGGCGACGTCCACGCCGAAGCCGCGGAACGTACCCGGAGTCCCCTCCGGGTACGGTCCGTGTCCGCCGTCCTCGGCCGGGCCCACGACCACCAGGCGGTCGGGACGCGCCGCGGACAGCACCCCGAGGGCGTCCGCGCACGCGGCCCTAGCGGCGTCGAGTTCGGGCGCGGCACCCGCGGCCACCTCGGGCACGAGCAGCGGCGGGCAGGGGCAGACGGCGGCGGCTACAAGCATGATCCGCAGCGTAGCCGCGCGGCCCGGTCGGGTGAGACCCCCCGTCCGGCCCCGGGCGCGGCCGCGCCCCTCGGGCGCAGCCCCGTGTGCCTCGTACGTCAGTCGCAGCCGCAGCCGCCACCCGTCGCCACCGGCAGCGGTTCCGGCACCCCGACCTTCGGCAGACCCAGCATCACGCCGGCGGGCTCGGCCGCCTCCGCCGCCTTCTGGACGTTCCGCTTCTCCCAGGCGTCACCCGCGCGCGTGGGGCGTACGTCCAGGACGGGGCCCTCCGCCAGCAGGTGGTGCGGGGCGGCGTACGTGATCTCGACCGTCACCACGTCGCCGGGGCGGACCTCCTGGTCCGGCTTGGTGAAGTGGACGAGGCGGTTGTCGGGGGCGCGGCCGGACAGACGCCGGGTGGCGCCGTCCTTGCGGCCCTCACCCTCGGCGACCATCAGGTCCAGGGTGCGGCCGACCTGCTTCTTGTTCTCCTCCCAGGAGATCTCCTCCTGGAGGGCGACGAGCCGCTCGTAGCGGGCCTGGACGACTGCCTTGGGGATCTGGCCGTCCATGGTGGCCGCGGGGGTGCCGGGGCGCTTGGAGTACTGGAAGGTGAAGGCCTGCGCGAAGCGTGCCTCGCGCACCACGTGCAGCGTCTGCTCGAAGTCCTCCTCGGTCTCGCCGGGGAAGCCCACGATGATGTCGGTGGTGATCGCCGCGTGCGGGATGGCCTCGCGCACCTTGCGGATGATCCCCAGATAGCGCTCCTGGCGGTACGAGCGGCGCATCGCCTTGAGGACCGTGTCCGAGCCGGACTGGAGCGGCATGTGCAGCTGGGGCATCACGTTGGGTGTCTCGGCCATGGCGGCGATGACGTCGTCGGTGAAGTCACGGGGGTGCGGGGACGTGAAGCGGACGCGCTCCAGGCCCTCGATCGTTCCGCAGGCCCTCAGCAGCTTGCTGAACGCCTCACGGTCGCCGATGTCGGAGCCGTACGCGTTGACGTTCTGCCCGAGCAGCGTGATCTCGGAGACGCCCTCGGCGACCAGGGCCTCGATCTCGGCGAGGATGTCGCCGGTCCGGCGGTCCTTCTCCTTGCCGCGCAGGGCGGGGACGATGCAGAAGGTGCAGGTGTTGTTGCAGCCGACGGAGATGGACACCCAGGCCGCGTACGCGCTCTCGCGCCGCGTCGGCAGGGTGGAGGGGAACGCCTCGAGGGACTCGGCGATCTCGACCTGCGCCTCTTCCTGCACGCGGGCGCGCTCCAGCAGGACGGGCAGCTTGCCGATGTTGTGCGTGCCGAAGACGACGTCCACCCAGGGCGCCTTCGTCACGATGGTGTCGCGGTCCTTCTGCGCCAGGCAGCCGCCGACGGCGATCTGCATGCCGGGCCGCCTGGCCTTCATGGGGGCGAGGCGGCCGAGGTTGCCGTAGAGGCGGTTGTCGGCGTTCTCGCGCACGGCACAGGTGTTGAAGACGACGACGTCGGCCTCGCCCTCGCCGGTGCCCTCGGGCGCGCGCACGTACCCGGCTTGCTCGAGGAGGCCGGACAAGCGCTCGGAGTCGTGGACGTTCATCTGGCACCCGTAGGTGCGCACTTCGTATGTCTTGACGCCCACTGCCCGGCTCCGGTCGCTGCTGCTCATGCCATAAGGGTAGGCGGTCCTCGGAGTACGCCCCGACCTCGGAGCACGGGGACCGCCGTACGCCCGGGCCCGTTTCCGGGAATCGGCTGCGCGGTGGGGGTGGGCATGGGCAGACTTCCGGCAGGCGGGCCGGAGACGGGTCCGGCCAGAGGCAAGCGGGGGGGCGTACCGATGGTGGACGACGATGCCGAGCCGGACGGGGTCGAGGTCGAGGGCACCGGGCTGGCGCAGGCGATCGAGGACCTGCGGGCCGAACTCGGGGTCGCCCAGGACGCCGGCGCGAACCAGCAGCTGCGGTTCGAGATCGAGGAGGCCCACCTGGAGCTTCTGCTGGAGCTCCGCCGCGATGTGAGACCCGGGGCCAAGTTCTCCTTCGGTGTCGTCACGGCCGGGGTCGACGGGGCCTTCTCCACAGCCCGCACGCACCGGCTCACGCTGAAGCTGAAGGTGCGCGACGAAGCGCTGGGCGGGCGGAATGCCGAGGTGAACCGGCAGCAGGCACGTCCGTGGGAGCGGTGAGGTGCAGCCGCAGCGGCTGGCGGACATCCGTGCCGGGGACGCGACAAGCTCGCACTCCTACGGCTCCGGCTATCTGATCGCCCCGCAGCTGGTCCTGACCGCCCGCCACACCGTCGTCGATCCCGGCACCGGCCGCGCGTACGACCGTATCGACGTACGGGTGGGGCACACCCGGCACGCACCGCTGGTCCGGCGCGACGGCGAGGTCTGCTGGACGGACCCCGCGAAGGGGGACGTCGCGCTGGTGTGGCTGAGCACGGGCGTCCACTGGTCCGGCGCGGAACCGGTCAGGTGGGGACGGATCAGGGACGATCGGCCGTTGCCGTACGACGCCCTGGGATATCCCCTCCTGGCCGAGTACATCGACGGCGAACGCCATGTGGAGCAGCTCCGCGGCGACCTCGCTCCCCTGTCGACGGCTCCGGAGGGGCTGCTCGTCCTGGACCAGGCCGCCGCTCCGCGGCCTCGTCCCGATGGGGCGCGGGCCTGGTCCGGGGTGTCGGGGGCGGCTGTCTTCTGCCGGGGCGCGCTGGTCGGGGTGGTGGTCCGGGACGACGCCGAGTTCGAGAACAGGCGTCTGCACGCCTGGCCGTCGTACGCCTTCGCGGGCGGCACGGAGTTCGTCTCCTTCCTGAACGACCATGGTGGCGGGCCGCCGCAGCTCGAAAGCATCTCGGGGCCGGCCCTGGAGGAGCGGAAGCCCGTCGACGGTGCAGCGCCGGTCGGTGGTGCCCTGCTCGTCTGGCCCACCTCGGCGGCAGACACGACCACGGAACTCTCGGCGGGCGTCGACGGCCCTGATGCCACCGCCCGTGGCGCCGGTCCCGCTCCCGTCGCTCCCTCCCGGCTGCCGCCGGCCGCCGCCACGTTCACCGGTCGGGACGAGGAGGTCCGGGACCTGCTGGGCTTTCTCGATGTCCACCGCCCGGGGACGATCCCCACGACGACCTCACTGCTGGTGGGGATGGCGGGCGTCGGCAAGACGGCGCTGGCTCTTCACGTGGCTCACGCGGCGCGCCACCGAGGGTGGTTCGGCGGCGGCGTGATCTTTTTGGAGGCCCACGGCTACGGGCCGAACGGAGGTACGGAGGCCGCGGTCCTCGCCGGGCGGTTGCTGGACGCGCTCGGTGTCGCCGGCCTGGCGAGCGGCCGGGAGGACCTGACGGCTCTGTGGCACGACCGGCTCGCCGGACTGGACCGGGCCGGCGCCCCCGTCCTGGTCGTGCTCGACGACGTGTCGACCGCCGACCAGGTGGCGTCGCTCCTTCCCGGTGACTCCCGTCATCGCATGGTGATCACCTCTCGCCACGATCTCGCCGATCTCGACGCCAGGCACCTGCGGCTGGGAGTGCTCGACTCGCGGCAGTCGGTCTCGCTGGTCGACGCGTGCCTGCGCGTGGCGCGCCCGGAGGACGAGCGCTTCCGTACGGAGAGCCCGGACACCGTCCGGCTCGCGGAGCTGTGCGGTGGACTTCCGCTCGCGCTGCGGACCATCGCCTCGCTGCTCCGCTCGGAGCTCCGTCTGTCGCCGGGCGAACTGGCCGAGGAACTCGCCGACACGCGCATGCGCCTCGACGGGCTCTCCTCCGACGGCATGAGCGCGCCGGTGCGTGCCGCCTTCGACCTGTCGCTGCGGCACCTCACGTCCGACCAGGCGAGGGTGTTCCGTCTGATGTCGGTCAATCCCGGCCCCCATGTCTCCACCGCCGCCATGGCGGCGGTCATCGAGCGGTCGCCCACCGTCGCCCGCCGGATCCTGCGGTCTCTGGCCGGGGCGCACCTCATCGAGCGGGGGACCGCCGCCGGGGCGTCCGACACGTGGACCATGCACGACCTGGTCCGCATCTACGCGCTGGAACAGGCCGAGAAGCGGTCCGCGGAGTCGGCCGCGGCCCTCGACCGGCTGCTCGTCTTCTATGTGCTGCGGGCGCAGGCCGTGTGGCGGTCCGTGTCCGGGGCGCGGGGGGCGTCACCCGGGGAAGGGTTCTCCAGTACCAAGGAAGCCATGACCTGGCTCTATACGGAGCGGAGCAACATCCTTGCCGCGGGGATGCGGGCCTGCTCCGTGCGGCGCGAGTACGCGGCCGTCAACCTGGTCCGGTTCCTGGGCGAGTATCTCGTCCATCAGGAGTGGGGTGAGGAACTGGTCGACCTCACCCGCAGGACGATGAACGTGACGAAGGGAGGGTCCGACAAGGAGGTGGCCCTTCAGACACTGTGCGCCCACGCCCACGCGCTGGTCAGCGCGGGCAGACCGGAGGACGCGGTGACCGTGCTCCGGTCCGAACTCGGAGCCGTGCGTGACGACCCCGCATCCGAGGGATCCGTCCGTCTGGCGTTGGGCTCGGCCCTGCGTCACGCCGGCCGGCTCAAGGAGGCCGCCTCGCAGTCCCGGGCCGCGGCACGGCTGTTGGACGAGGCAGGCGATCTCGAGCGGAAGGGCTTCGCCCTGATCAACCTCGGCAACGCTCTGCGCCTCCTCGACCTTCCGCGGCAGGCGATCGACACCCACCACGAGACGGCTGCGGCGTTCCGGCGGGCGGGAGACCGCTATCGCGAGGCCTTCTCCCTCAACAACCTGGGGAACGCGCTCGCGGACATCGGCGATCACGAAGCCTCGTACGCCGCCCTGCGGCGGGCCGTCGAGCTGTTCCGCGAGTGCGGCGCCGCGCACCTGGAGATCAGCGCCTCCGTCAATCTGGCGGCGAGGCTCCGCGAGGAAGGACGTCACACGGAGTCGGCCGGCATCTGGGACAGCGTCGCGAAGCTCTGCCACGGGCTCGGCAACACGGAACGGGAACTCGCCGCCCTGTCGGAGGCCGGCAGGGACCTCCAGAAAACAGGCGACTTCGCCCGGCTGCTGGGCATCAGTGAACGCGGTGTCGTGTGCGCCGGAGCGCTGGACGAACGCGCCCACGAAGCAGGGATGGTGAACAACGTCGCCATCTGCCTCGACAGGACGAAGCAGCACGGTGGTGCGGTCATGCATCATGTCCGCGCGGCAGTGCTGTACAGCGGGATACCCGACTCCGACGAGCCGAACGCGGTGGCACACCAAATCGCCTGTGCGCTCAGCGCGGAGAAGCCGATCACCGACCCCGGTTCGGCGGGCGACGTCCTGGTGAAGGCGGCGGCTCTCCTGGATGACGCGGGACTGCGCGAGTGGGGGGCCTGGCTCAAGAACCAGGCAGGGATCCGTCTGAAGGACGCGGAGAGGCTGGAGGAGTCCGTTGTCGTGCTCCGGCACGCGGCCGCCACGTTCGGGAGCGTGGGCGACCTGGCCAGGCAGGGCCGGGCGCTGAACAATCTGGGCGTCAGCCTCCGCGCTCTCTCCCGGTACGAGGAGTCCGCACAGGCCATCCGCCAGGACCTGGCCATCTGCCGCGACAGCGGCGACCGCCCGGGCCTGGCCACATCACTGCTCAATCTCGCCGAGACGCTGTCGGTGAGCGGCGACAAGAGGTCCGCGGTGGCTCACTGGCAGGAGGCTCTGGAGATCCTGGCGGACACGGGAGCCGACTCGGACACCGTCGACGAGGTCCGGAGGAGGATCGCGGAAGACCGGACGGCGAGCGCCGCCGGTTGGTGAGCCCTGTCAGCTCGCGGTGCGCCGGATCCGCCCCGCATACCGCTTCTCCAGCTCCAGGTTGCCCTCGAAGCCGCCGGGCACGTTGGCCGAGACGTACACCGGCGGGCGGTCACCGGTGGCGAGGAGATGCGCGGCGGCCTCGGCGACGGCCATCTGGACCAGCATCACGCCGGTCAGGGTGGACAGCGCGCCGACGGCTCCGCCGCCGGGGAGCCCGAGGAGCGCGTCACCGCGCGGGGCCGCGTTGTCCAGGACGACATCGGCGATGTTGGCGAGCTTCCGGCCGCTGGGGTGGGAGGCGGGGACGGCGTGGGTGTGGGTCAGCGAGGTGACGGCGAGGACGCGGTGGCCCCGGTCCTTGGCGTGCAGCGCCATCTCCACGATCACGTTGTTGACGCCCGAGTTGGACACGATGACGAACAGGTCCTCGGGGCGTGGTGCGGCCAGGTCGTAGATCCGGGCGGCCACACCGGAGCGGCGCTCCAGCAGGGGGTCGTCCAGGGCGCTCGGGTCGTCGCCTCCATAGAGGACGAGGTCGGCGATGGACAGCCGGTTGGTGGGGACGAGTCCGCCGGCGCGGCCCGCGACCTCGAGCACGACGGCCTGCGAGTGTCCGGTGCCGAAGGCCTGGACGACGCCGTCCGCGCGCACGCAGTCCGCGATCAGCTCCGCCGCCCGCCGCACCTCGGCGCGGGCTGCGTCGGTGACGCGGCCGAGAACGGCCAGGCTCGCGCGCGCGAAGCCCTCGGCGCTGACGGAGTCCACAGAGTCCACGGTCACGCGAACACTCCCCACCGGTGGATTGAACCACCTCAACCACATCGCTCGGTGAATCAATAAATCACACGCGCGGGACCCCGGGCAATGGGCCCCCTTTCGACCCCTCCCGGCCCTTCCGCCCTTCGGTCCTGAATTTCAACCTGCCTCCTCAACGGTGGCTGGTACATTCTCACTGCGCTGCCCTGCACAAAAGCACCGAGCACCGAGCACCGAGCACCGAGCACCGAGCACCGAGCACCGAGAGCAGAACGCAGAGCACCACGCACCACTCAGCGCCAAGGAGACCGGGTACCGCATGCCCCCGACGGATGTCACCACTCTGATCCGCACCGAGCTGCCCCGCCTGGCCGGCTCCCTCCGGAAGGTGGGCGAGCTGATCCTGGAGGATCCGGCCGCCGTCACCCACGTCTCGGCCGCCGAGCTGGGCCGCCGCACCGGCACCTCGCAGGCGACGGTCACCCGCTTCTGCCGCGCCATCGGGCTCGACTCCTACCAGCACCTGCTGATCGAGCTGGCCCAGGAGCGCGGCCGCGGCGAGGTCTCCGAGTGGGGAACCGCCGAGATCGGCCCCGACATCCACCCGGACGACGACCTCGAACGGGTCGTCCAGGTCATCGGCACCGCGGACCTGCGCGCGGTCCAGCAGACGATCGACCGGATCGACCTGGACGCGCTGGAGCGCGCGGCTCAGGCCGTCGCCCGCGCCCGCCGTGTCGACGTGTACGGCGTGGGCGGCAGCGGCGCGGTGGCCCAGGAGACCGAGACCCGCCTCTTCCGCATCGGCTGCTCGGTGCGCGGCTGGACCGAGGTGCACGGCGCGGCCACCTCCGCCGCGCTGCTCACCCCGGCCGACGTCGCCATCGGCATCTCGCAGTCGGGTGCCACGCGGGAGACGATCGAGCCGTTCGAACTGGCCAAGGAGCGCGGCGCCACCACCGTGGCCCTCACCACCGACCCGCGCTCACCGCTGGCCCGGGCCGCCGACATCCGGCTCATCTCGTCCTCGTCGGAGACCAGCTTCCCCACGAGCATCGTCGGCGCCCGGCACTCGGTACTGGTGCTCATCGACTGCCTGTACGTGCGGGTCGCACAGCTGTCGTACCAGCGCGCGAGCGCCTCCCTGGCCCTGACCGACCACATCGCCGGGCAGCATGCGGTGAAGTCCCGCCGAGCCCGGCCATAACGGGCACCCCCGAAGCCGCCCGGCCCCGCGCCGGGCGGCTTTTCCCTGCCCGGAACTGCATGGATGAACCACCAATGAACGTTATGCATGGTTGTTTGAACCATCTTTCCGGTGCCAGGATGGGCCTTCGCCGAGCCTCGTAGGAGACCCATGCGCGTCACCTCAGTCGAGTCGACCGAGCTGTTCGTCGGCACCGCCGAGCGGCCGCACCAGGTGCTGGTGGCCGAGGTGGGCCATGTCCCCGGTCGTACGGTCCGCCTCACCGCCGCCGCTCCGGGGGGCGTGCGCAGCACCGGGGAGACGTCGGCCACCGTCGGCGAGGACGGCACCGTACGCGTCGAGATCCCCATGACCGGCGCTCTCGTACCCGGTGAGCGCCACGAGGTCGCGGTCACCGCCGTGGACGTCGAGGACCTGGCTCAACGGGCCCACGGCAGCGGGGACTTCACCGTCGCCGAACCCGGCTGGACCATGTTCATGGTCAGCCACTTCCACTACGACCCCGTCTGGTGGAACACCCAGGGCGCGTACACCGAGACCTGGGACATCGCCGACGACCCGGCGACCACAGGACTGCCCGCCCGCACGTTCGACTCGCGCGGACAGTCCGGGATGAGCCTGGTCCGGGCTCACTGCGATCTGGCGCGGCGCGACCCCGCGTACACCTTCGTGCTCGCGGAGGTGGACTACCTCAAGCCGTACTGGGACGCCTTCCCCGAGGAGCGGGCCTTCCTGCGCCAGCTGCTGCGGACCGGCCGCGTCGAGATCATGGGCGGCACCTACAACGAGCCCAACACCAATCTGACCGGCGCCGAGGCGACCGTACGCAACGCCGTGTACGGGGACGGGTTCCAGCGCGCGATCCTCGGGGCCTCGCCCGAGACCGCCTGGCAGCTGGACGCGTTCGGGCACGATCCGCAGTTCCCGGGGCTCATGGCGGACGCGGGGCTCTCCTCCAGTTCCTGGGCGCGCGGGCCGTTCCACCAGTGGGGGCCCACGCTCTCCGTGTTCGGCGAGGAACCGCGGGATCCGAACCGGATGCAGTTCCCCGCCGAGTTCAGCTGGATCGCCCCGTCCGGGCGCGGCCTGCTCACCGCCTACATGGTCAACCACTACGGCGCCGGCTGGGCCATCGACAACGCGCCGACCCTGCCCGAGGCCGAGGCCGCCGCACTCAAGCTCTTCAAGGGGCTCAAGCAGGTCGCGCTCACCCGCAACGTGCTGCTCCCGGTGGGCGGGGACTACGCGCCGCCGTGCCGCTGGGTGATGGACATCCACCGGGACTGGAACGCCCGCTACGTCTGGCCGCGCTTCATCAGTGCCGTACCGCGCGACTTCTTCGCCGCCGTGCGGGCCGAACTGGACGCCGAGGGGCGCAGGGCCTCGCCGCAGACACGGGACATGAACCCCGTCTACACCGGCAAGGACGTCTCGTACATCGACACCAAGCAGGCCCAGCGGTACGGCGAGACGCTGCTCTCCGACGCCGAGGCCTGGGCGACGCTCGCGTCCCTCGTCACGGGGCGCCCGTACCCGGACGCCGCGCTCGACAAGGCGTGGCGGCAGCTCGTCTACGGCGCGCACCACGACGCCATCACCGGCTCCGAGTCCGACCAGGTCTACATCGACCTGCTGACGGGATGGCGGGAGCTGTACGACCTCGCCGAGACCGTCCACGCCGACGCCACCCAGGCGCTCGCCGACCAGGTCACCCCGCTGCCCGGCGGCGGCCCCGATCTCGTCGTGCTCAACTCCTCGACCTGGGAGCGGCGGGACGTCCTGACCGTCGGGGATCCGGGGCTGGTACCGCTGGACGACACCGGACTCCCCCTCCCCGCCGTCCGCGAGGACGGTGCCCTCCGTGTCGTCGTCCCGGGGGTCCCCGGCCTCGGCCTCAAGGCGCTCCCCCTGGCCGAGGGCACCGTTCCCGGGTGGACGCCCGGCGAGGGCACCACCATCCGCAACGAGTTCTACGAGCTGACCGTCGACCCGGCGCGCGGTGGGGGCGTGAGCAGTCTGCGCGCGCTGGCGGAGGGCGGCCGGGAGCTGCTGCGCGCCGGGGACATCGGCAACGAGCTGGTCGTGCAGGAGGAGTACCCGAGGCATCCGCGCTTCGGCGAGGGCCCGTGGCACCTCACCCCGACCGGCACCACCGTGGCCCGCAGCGGGGAGGTGACGGCCGAAACGACCGTCGAACACTCCCCCGCCGGCTCCCGGATCACCGTCACCGCCGACCTCGGGCTCTTCCGCTGCACCCAGCGGCTGACGCTCTGGACCGGTGTCGACCGGCTGGATGTGTCCACGACCATCGACGGTTACGACGGCGCCGACCGGCTGATCCGGGTGCGGTGGCCGTCGGATGTGCGGGGCGGGCTGCCCGTGCACGAGGTGGCGGACGCGGTCATCGGGCGCGGGTTCGGGTTCGTGGAGGTGGACAGCGAGCGGTTCCCGTGGACGCTGGACAACCCGGCCAACACCTGGTTCGGGCTGGGATCCACGGCGCGGGTCGCGGTCCACGACGACTCCGGCACGCTCCTCGGGCACCGCTCCATCGGGGTCGCCGAGCTCGTGTACGGGACCTGGGACGAGGCCGGTGAGCTGGGCACCCCGCTCGCGGCGGCCCTCGTGCGCGCGGGCGTCACGGCGACCTCGACGATCGCCGGAGGGCAGCGCTACGGCGACCTGGAGGTCGACTCCAACCTCCCGGACATCCGTATCGCCGTGGGCGCCCCCGAGCGCAACTCCCTGGTCGCCGAGGCCCTCGGCTGGGACCCCGCGGCCGGGCGCGAGCTCAGGCGGCAGCTGGCCGAGCGGGGTGTGGCGGCCGTGTGGGTGGCGCCGCGCGCGTCGCTGCGGGAGGAGTGGGTGCCCGGGGCGGACCTGCGCGATCTGGAGCGGCTGCCGCTGCTCGTGGTGGCGGGCGCCCGCCCCGAGGACGATGCCAAGGCGGTGGACGCGCTGATCGCCGACCTCGACGACGCGACCGTCACGGCCACGGCCGCGGGCGGCGGCGAGGCGCTGCCGCCGGGTGACTCCTGGGACGGGCGCGGGTTCGCCGTCCTGAACCGCGGGACGCCCGGGTGTGTGGTCACCGCCTCCGGTGACCTCTACATGTCGCTGATGCGCTCGTGCACCGGCTGGCCGTCCGGCATCTGGATCGACCCGCCGCGCCGTACGGCCCCCGACGGCTCGGGGTTCCAGCTCCAGCGGTGGTCCCACACCTTCGAGTACGCCGTCGTCGCGGGTGAGGGCGACTGGCGGGAGCTGCGGCTGCCGCAGGCCGGCCAGGCGTTCAACCACCCGCTCACGGCACGCCTGCGGCGGGGCCCGGGCCCGGGCCGGGACGCCGTCCTGCCCCGGAAGGCGACCCTGCTGGGCCTCGAGCCCGCCGGCGAGGTCCTTCTCGACGCGCTCAAGCCGGCCGGCTCGCCGCTGGCCCGGGGCAGCGTGGCGCCCGCGGATCCGGGCCGCGGGGTCGTCGTACGGATGCACGAGGTGAACGGCCGTCCGGTCCGGGCGCGGGTGCGCGGACCGGTGGCGTGGACGGAGGGCGCTCGCGCCGATGTCCTGGAGACGCCCGGGGAACTCCTCACCCCGGACGGGGACGGCGGCCTCGGAGCCCGGCTGACCGGCTTCGAGGTCGCCACCGTCCTGGCCAAACCGGACGGGGCGCGGCACTCGGGCGGTCCCGGTACCGCCGCCCACGAGCCCGCCCAGCCCGTCCACACCCGTTACTGGCTGCACAACTCCGGACCGGCCCCGCGCGGCAACATGCCCGTCTCGGTGTACCTCTCGCCCACGGCGCTCACGGCATCCGGGGGCCGTCCCGTCACCGCGACCGTCCGGGTGGGCTCGGAGCTGACCGACGCGCCCGTGTCCGGCACCGTGGCCCTCACGGCGCCGCCCGGCTGGTCCGTCGAGCCCGCCGGGCTGCCCTACGCGCTCGGCCCCGGCGGGTTCACCGTCGCCGAGGTGACCGTCACGCCCCCGCCCGGCGCGGCGCCCGGCCGGCACTGGCTCGCCGCGCGTCTGGAGTACGGCGGACAGGCGTACGAGGACGTCGTCGCCCTGGACGTGCCGGGTGCCGTACCGGAGGGCGAGCCGGACGGGCGTACCGGGCCCACCCTCGTGTCCCGGCTCGGCGCCGAGCGCGTGACCGTGCGGCGGGGTGAGCGCGTCCGGGTCCCGGTGACCGTACGGAACACCACGCGGGGGCCCGTGAGCGGCACCCTGTGGGCCGTGTCGTCCTGGGGCACCTGGGCGGGTGTGGCCCCGGGCTGTCAGGGGTTCACGGTGGGCGCCGGGGAGGAGGCCGCGTGCGTGATCGAGGTGGACGGCGGGGCCGTGCCGCCGGGGTCGTACTGGCTGATGGCGAAGGTGGCGTGGCACGGCAACGTGGCCTACACGGAGGCCGTCACGCTGGAGGTGACGCCATGAGCGGGCTCCCTTCGGCGCACCTCCGCTCACACGCGCACGCCCACTCGCATTCGCACCCGCACCCGTACCCGCACCCGCACCCGCGGACGGACCCTCCCGAAGGCGCCGCCGCCCTTGTCCACGGCGAGGCACTCGCCCGTGCCCGGGTGGACGCGTTCCTGGAGGTCGTCCCACCGCGCGACCGGGAGACCCGTCCCGAGGCCCTCGCCCGGGCCGAGCGGCAACGGCGGCGCTGGGCGACCCAGGTCGTGGTCGCGGACGAACTGGCCCGCCGGGCCTGCCGCGGGCGGGGCCTGAGGGTCCCGGAGGAGGTGGCGCCGTCCCAGGTGCTCGCCGTGGCGGAGGCGGACGTCGCCGACCTGGGCAGCATCGTCGCGGCGGTGCTCTCCCACTCCCCGGCCGCCCGCGTCCTGCTTGACGTGTTCGAGGGGGAGCAGGAGATACCGGAGGGGGCCGTGCGGGACTACTACGACCGCAACCGGGACCGCTTCCTCACTCCCGAGGCCCTCCGTCGGGGCGTCGACCCCTTCGGCCCCGACGGGCTCGCGCCGGCCGACGTCCTGCCGTACGAGGACGTCCGTGAGGACATCGAGCGCGACCTGCGGCGGGCGGCGGGACATCGGACCTTCTTCGCCTGGCTCGACCGGGCCCGCGCCGGAGTGGTGTACGCGACCGGTCACGAGCACCCGGGCGACCCGTCCCACCCGGACCACGAGCACCGGCACTAGGCGTGCGCCAACCACGCGCCGCCTGTGGAGCGACCGGGATTCGACCGGGATTCGACCGGCTTCGGCTGCGGACCGACCACGCCCCGCCCGCGGACCGACCGCGGCCGGAACCCAAACGCAACGTGGCACCCCATTGACCTCCGATGAATTGTGGTCCACATTTTCATCAACCGGAATCGATGTTGGTGAATTGAACCAGCCGGGACCGAGCGGGCCGGCAAGACCGGCAGCTACCTCGTCGCAGGAGGGCAAACCATGCGCGCAAGAAGACTCACCGGATCCCTGACCTGTCTCGTCGTGCTGTCGTTGACGGCCGCGGGCTGCGGCCTGTCGGGCGGCGGCGGCTCCGGTGACGGGGAAGCCACCGCGGGCAGCTGCAAGGTGGACGCGGGGAACGTCGGGTCCGGCAAGCTCACCGGCGACGTGAAGGGCGGCATCACCTTCCAGACCACCAATTTGAAGAAGGACTTCGGGGGCTTCTTCAAGGGAGTGATCGACGCGTTCGAGAAGAAGTACCCCGGCACGTCCGTCAAGTGGATCGACGACCCGGGCGACGCCAAGTTCTCGGAGCGGAACGTCGCGAACGCCCAGGCGTGCGACCTGCCCGACGTGATCAACCTGAACAAGGTCACCGCGACCGCCCTCACCAAGGCCGGCTACCTGCTCGACCTGGACAAGAAGGACCCCGGGGCGGGGAAGCCCTTCGTCCCGGCGTTCTGGGACTCGAGCACCCTGAAGGACTCCAAGGGCTCCGACATCCACTCCGTGCTGCCCTGGTACACCGGCGGAGTCAACCTCACCTACAACACCGAGATGCTGGAAAAGGCCGGGATCGACCCGAAGAAGCCGCCGACGACCATCTTCGGCCTGTTCGAGGACTACGAGAAGATCGCCAAGTCGGCCAAGGGCAAGTACTACGCGACGATGGCCAACCCCATCTGGCGCATACCCGCCGACTGGCAGCAGATGGACATCAAGGTGTACTCCGACGACGGCAAGTCCTTCGTCTTCGCCGACGACCCCAGGACCACCGAGTGGGTCGCCTGGATGAAGAGGCTCTACCAGGGCGGCGCGATGCCCAAGGACTCGCTGTCGTCCAGCGACGACCCGTCCACCCCCTACAGCAACGGCCAGGTGGCCTACGGATCGACGAACCCCAGCTTCGTGCGCTTCGTGAAGCAGAACAGCCCGTCGGTCTACGACAGGACCGGTGTCGGCCAGTACCCCTTCGACAAGCTCGGCCACACCTCCGGCGCCCCGCAGTACATCGGGGTCGCCTCGACCAGCGAGAACGCCGCCACCGCGCTGGCGTTCGCGAAGTTCCTCACCAACGCGGAGAACCAGACGGCCTGGTGCAAGGACCCGAATGTCGTGATCTTCCCGACGACCACCGCGTCGCTGGAGGACCCGTTCTTCACCGAGGTGACCGGGGACGACCCCTTCGGTGAGGCCCGCAAGGTGGTCGCCGAGCAGCTCAAGACCGCCACCGCCGACGAGGTCGTCCTCTCCGACCCGCAGCGGAACGCGATCGTGGCCGAGGTGCAGCTGGCCATGCAGGGCAAGAAGAGCCCCGAGGACGCGGTCAAGGACGCCCAGGAGAAGGCCGACGAGTTGCTGAAGCAGGGCAGTTGAGCGTGGCGACACAGACCCAGAAGCCGGTGGCCGGGCCGGACGCGGCGAGCGGCGCCGTACCGGCCCCGGCCCCGGGCCGGACACGGCGTCTGGGCCGCGCGCTGCGGCCCGGCCCCGCACCCGGCGCCAACGGCGCCGCCCTGTACCGCCGCTGGTGGCTGCCCTGGCTGTGGACCCTCCCCGCCATCGTGTGCGCGGCGGCCTTCGGCGTGTTCCCGTTCCTCAACACCGTCGTGCTGTCGTTCACCGACGCCAAACCGCTCGGCGGCGCGGCGAACTTCGTGGGGCTGTCCAACTACACCCGCATGCTCGGCGACGACGACTTCTGGCTGGCCACCCGCAACAGCCTGCTGTACGCGGTGATCGTGGTGCCGCTGATGGTGCTGCTGCCGCTGCTGCTCGCCGTGCTGGTGGAGAAGAGGCTGCCCGGCATCGGGTTCTTCCGGTCCGCCTTCTACACCCCGGTGATCGCCTCCAGCGTGGTCGTCGGACTGAGCTGGCAGTGGCTGCTCAAGGACGAGGGGCTGGTCAACACCTGGCTGGAGAAGGCGCATCTGATCAGGGACGCCATCCCCTTCCTGTCCGATCCGTGGCTGATCCTGCTGTCCGCGATGGGCCTGACGCTGTGGAAGGGGCTCGGCTGGTACATGATCTTCTACCTCGCCGCGCTGGGAAACGTCCCGCGGGACCTGCACGAGGCGGCGGCCATGGACGGCGCGGGCCCCGTCCGGCGCTTCTGGCACGTCACCGTGCCGGGCGTGCGGCAGACGATGCTGCTGGTCGGCGTGCTGACCGGCATCGGCTCGCTGCGGGTGTTCACCGAGATCTACATGCTCGGCAGCCCCACCGGAGGCCCCGGCGGCCAGGCCCGCACCCTGCCCTTCTACATCCGCGACGTCGGGCTCGACCCCCTGAGCGGCAACGCCGGGTACGGCGCCGCGGTCAGCGTCGCCCTCTTCGTACTGACCTTGGGCCTCACGCTGCTGGCGCAGCGCCTCACCAAGGGGGATGAGGAATGACCACGAGCACCCCGACCGCCACGGACACCGCCACCGCCACGGAGACCACGGCCGCCCCGCGCCCCGCGCGGCGGCGCTTCCGCTGGCGGGACTACGGACGTCCCCGCGAGCTCGTGGTCCGCTATCTCCTGCTGCTCTTCGTGCTGGCGATCACCGTCGGCCCGCTGCTGTGGCAGTTCCTGACCTCGCTGAAGTCGACGACGGAGGACGTCTTCGGCACGAACGCCACCCTTCTGCCGCAGCACCCGACGCTGCGGGCGTACGAGCAGGTCTTCGACCAGGTGCCGGTGGCGACGTACATCTGGAACAGCCTGATCGTGGTGGCGCTGTCGCTCACCAGCCAGCTGCTGTTCTCCACCATGGCCGGCTACATGCTCTCCAAGCCGGCGTGGCGGGGCGTGAAGGGGGTCTGGCTGCTGCTGATCGCCTCGATGATGTTCCCCTTCGAGTCGATCATGGTGTCCCTCTTCCTGAGCGTGAGGGACCTGGGGCTGGTCGACAGCCTGGCCGGCGTGTGGCTCCCGGGCTTCGTCGGCGCCATCAACGTCCTCGTCATGCGGGCCGCGTTCCTCGCCGTCCCCCGCGAGATCGAGGACTCGGCCATGCTCGACGGGGCCGGGGAGTGGCAGCGCTTCCGGTATCTGTATCTGCCCAGCGCCCTGGGTTCGATGTCGGTCGTCGCCATCAACACCTTCATCGCCGCCTGGGACGACTTCCTGTGGCCGCTGATCGTGCTGCGCTCCGAGGAGAACCTCACCCTCACCCTGGGACTGGCCCGGCTGCAGACCTCGTCGTTCGGTTACGACCAGCGGGTGGTGATGGCGGGCTCGGTGATCTCCCTGGTCCCCGTGCTCGTGCTGTTCGTCATCACGCAGCGGTGGTTCTACAAGGGCGTCTCGTCGGGGGCCGTGAAGTTCTGACCGCCGGTCCTCAGCACGAGGGGTACGGCCGTCAGCGCGGCCCGCGACGACTGTGCGACCCGGATCTCCAGCGTGCCGGGCAGCACCGCGGTCTCCAGGTCGGCGCCGACCTGGGCCAGTTGGCCGGCGCCGAGGGGGAAGGTGACCGTGCGGCACTCCCCCGGCGCGAGCTCCACTCCCTGGAAGGAGCGCAGTTCGAGGGTGCGCGGCCACACCGGGGTCAGCAGTCGGCGGACGTAGAGCTGGGCGACCGTACGGCCCCGCCGTCGCCCCGTGTTGGTGATGTCGGCCTCGACGGTGTGCCGGACGAGGCGAGGCGGGCCGTACGCGAACGTCGTGTACGTCAGCCCGTGCCCGAACGAGTAGAGCGGCCGGGCGCTCTCGTCGGCGTACGACCCGTACTCGGTGTCCTTGTGGTTGTAGTGGACGGGCAGCTGGCCCACCGAGCGCGGGACGGAGACGGGGAGCCGCCCGCCCGGTTCCGCGTGCCCGAACAGCACCTCGGCGATCGCGTCGCCGCCCCACGGGCCGGGGTACCAGGCGGTGAGCAGCGCGGCCGCGCGGTCCGCCGCCTCGGGAACGGCGTGTGGGCGGCCCTGGAGCAGGACGACCACGGTCGGTGTACCGGTGGCGGTGACGGCGTCCAGCAGCGCGTGCTGGGCCCTGCCGAGCCGCAGCCCGGCGAGGTCGACGCCCTCTCCGCAGGTCATCGTGGAGACGGCGGTGCGCGCGGCCCCATTGGCCTCGAAGTCCGTGTCCACGGTCCGGGCGCTGCTGCCGCCGAGGACGAGGACGGCCAGGTCGGCGGCGCTCGCCGCGGCGACGGCCTCGGGGATGTCCGAGAGGTCGTCACCGGTGAGGGCGCTGCCGCGCGCGTGGCGGACGGCGAGACCCGGAGGGGCGAGACGGCGCAGTCCCTCGAGGACACTGGTCCCGGTGCCGGGGCGTTGCGGGGCGGTGTAGTCGCCGAGCTGGTGGGCGGTGGTGGCGGCGTGCGGGCCCAGGACGGCGATACGGGACACCGTGGGCCGTACGGGCAGGACGTCGCCGTCGTCGTGGAGGAGGGTGACGGCGCCTCGGGCGAGAGCGGTACTCAGGGCGCGTCCGTGGGCGGGTGAGGGCGCCTGCGCCTGTGCCGAACGGTCGGCGCTGTACGGCCGTTCGAACAGGCCGAGGCGGAACTTCAGGCTCAGCACGCGGGCCACGGCCGCGTCGACGGCGTCCTCGCCCACGAGACCGCGCCCGACCGCCTCCTCCAGGTGGGTGAAGCCCTCGTCCCACAGGCTCAGGTCGACGCCCGCGTGCAGCGCGAGCGCGCCCGCGGAGACCTTGTCGCCGGTGATCCGGGCCAGCCGGTCCACGGCGAGCCCGTCGGCCATGACCAGCCCCTCGAAGCCCCAGCGCTCGCGGAGCAGCCCGTGCAGCAGGGCGCGGTTGCCGCAGCAGGGCATGCCGTCGACCTCGTTGTACGCGGCCATGACGGCCGCGGCCCCGGCCCGGACTCCGGCGCGGGCTGCGGGGAGGTGGATCTCGTGCAGTTCCCGGAGACCGAGCTCGGACTCTGCGGAGTTGCGGCCGCCGACCGTGGCGCCCTGTCCGGCGAAGTGCTTGAGCACGACGGGGGCCTTGTCGTCGGCGAAGAGGCCGTCCCGGACCTCGGCCGCTGCCCCTGCCTTTCCCGCTGCCCCTGCTTTTCCCGCTGCCCCTGCTTTTCCCGCTGCCCCTGCTTTTCCCGCTGCCCCTGCCTCCCCCTGCATGCCGTGGACGAGCGCCTCCGTGAGCCGGGCGGCCAGGTACGGGTCCTCTCCGAAGCACTCCTCGGTGCGGCCCCAGCGCGGGTCGCGGGCGATGTCCAGCGCGGAGACGAGGGCCATGTGCCCGCCGCGGGCGCGCAGTTCGGCGGCGGCGTGGGCGGCGGCACGCCGGTACAGATCGGGGTCCCAGGTGGCCCCCACGGCCAGGTTGACGGGGAGGACCGTGCCGTCGAGCGCCATGTGGCCGTGCGGGACCTCCTCGACGAACAGGGCCGGGATGCCGAGGCGGCTCGACGCGATGACGTGACGCTGCACCAGGTCGGCGAGGGCCGCGCCGTGCGCCGCGCCCGCTCCGGTGGCGTGGTCGACACCGGACCAGGCGTCGGCGCGGAGGAGTCCGTACAGGGCGCCGAGTCCCGCGAAGCGCTCGGTCTCCGCGTACAGCGCCTCGGTGAGTTCGAAGTCGCCGTCGGGGGTGCGGCGGTAGGCGTCCCAGCCGTACATGCGCTGGTTGAGCTGACCGGCCTTCTCGCGCAGGGTCATACGGGAGAGGAGGTCGCGGACACGGGTGCCGACGGGGGCGGTGGGGTCCCGGTAGGGCGGGGTGCTGGTCGCGGGTCGCTGCTCGGCCGGGGCGGCCGCGTGGTCCGGAGTCGGCATGCGGCCGGTCCCTTCGTGTGTGGGGGGTCGGGTAGCTCCGATGGGGGTCAGGTGGCTCCGAGGCGGGCGAGGGCCACGGCTCCCCGGCAGCCGTCCGCCACGTGGTCGAGGGTCAGGCCGAGGGCCTGGAGCCGACCGGTCAGAGGCGCCGTCAGGGGGCCGTCGGGGCCGAGCAGTCCGCCGGTGGCGACGATCCGCTCGCCGGGCCGGGGTTCCAACGCGCGAACGCTTTCCTCCAGTCGGTCCGCCGCCCGGTCGAGGATCGCCGCGGCGACAGCGTCCCCGCCCTGCGCCGCCTCGGCCACGAGCGGCGCGAGCCGGGCGAGCCGGATCGGCGGTCGCGCCATCACGGTGGGCAGGAGATGCCTGCGGAAGGCCTCGCGCCGGGCCCGGGACCACTCCTTCGGGACGGCACCTCCCCTTTCGTCCCGCAGGACGCCGGCCTCGTACGGCAGGGCCTCGTACGGCAGGGCCTCGTACGGCAGGACCTCCTCCGGCAGGCCCAGCGCGCGCCCCACCGACGCGGCCAGCACCGTGGGGCCGCCCCGGCCGTCGGCCATGCGCAGGGCGGCCCGCGCCGCGCTGCGGCCGATCCAGAAGCCGCTGCCGTCGTCGCCGAGGAGCCAGCCGTCGCCGTCCACGATGGCGGCGCAGCGGCGGCCGGAGATACGGGCGGCCACCGCTCCCGTGCCCGCCACCAGTGCGAGGCCGTCGGCGGGGGCGCCGGGGGCGGAGGCGAACGCGGCCTCGATGTCGCTGCTGATCCCGACCGACTCCGCCGCGATGCCCAGGTCACGCAGGGCGGCGGTCAGTGCGGCCAGGGCGTTGAGCCGCCCGGGCTCGTCCGGGTCGGCGCCCGTGGCGCCCGCGAAACCGCCGGTCACGGCCACGACCCTGCCGCGCAACCGCTTCGGTACCGCCCCGCCGACGGCCTCGGCGAGGTGCTCGGTGAGCTGCGGCACGGGGACGGTCAGGGCGTTGCCCGGGCCCCCGAGGCCCTCGCCGAGCGGGCGGTCGTTCCTCCCGGCGTCTTCGGCACCGGCGGTCGCCAGGACGGCGCGGGTGCGGGTGCCGCCCGCGTCCAGGCCGACCACGAGGTCCTGGTTCAATTCATTGCTCATCGGCAACCATGGTGGTTGATACATTCGCCATGGACAAGCCCGATCTCCCGTCGGAGCCCCTCCACGCACGCATCGAGGAGGACCCCATCCGTACTCCCCCCGCCCCGCCCCTCCGTTTCGGCGTCAACTACACCCCGCGCCGCGGCTGGTTCCACTCCTGGCACGACTTCGACCCGGCCCACGCCCGCGAGGACCTGGCGCAGATAGCCGGGCTGGGCCTCGACCACGTCCGGGTCTTCCACCTCTGGCCGCTCCTCCAGCCCAACCGCACCCTCGTCCGCACCACCGCCGTCGACCAGCTCGTCCGGCTCGTCGACCTGGCGGCCGAGACGGGCCTCGACGTCATGGTGGACGGCGTGCAGGGTCATCTGTCGAGCTTCGACTTCTACCCGGAGTGGACCCGCACCTGGCACCACCGCAACGTGTTCACCGATCCCGACGCCATCGCCGCCCAGGCGCGGCTGCTCCAGGTCCTCGGCCGCGCCCTCGCCGGCCGGCCCAACCTCATCGGCCTCCAGCTCGGCAACGAGCTCAACAACCTGGTCGAGCACAACCCGGTGACGCCCGAGCAGGTGGACCACTACCTCGACACCCTCCTCGCCGCGGCCCGGGACGGGCTCTCCGGTTCCGTGCCCGGCCGTCTGGTCACGCACTCCGCGTTCGACGCGGCCTGGTACGGCGACGACCACCCGTTCACCCCGGAGGCCTCCGCCCGCAAGGGCGACCTGACCACCGTGCACCCGTGGGTCTTCTCCGGCGACTGCGCGCGCCGCTACGGGCCGCGTTCCCCGCAGGTGCTGCACCTCGCCGAGTACGGAGTGGAGCTCGCCAAGGCGTACGCCGTGGACGTGGACCGGCCCGTGTGGGTCCAGGAGACGGGCGCGCCCGAGCCGCACGTCCCGGCGGCCGACGCACCGGAGTTCGCCCGCGCGACCGTGCTGAACGCGGCCGGGTGCGCGGGCCTGTGGGGCGTGACGTGGTGGTGCTCCCACGATGTGGACCGCGCCCTGGCCGACTACCCCGAACTGGAGTACACGCTGGGCCTGTTCGACTCCGACGGCCGGGCGAAGCCGATCGCCACGGCGCTCGCCGACACCGTCGCCGAACTGCGCGCGAAGCCTCCGTCGCCCGAACCCCGGGCCACGGCCCTGGTCCTGGACAGCACTCCGGGCACCCGGTCCGTCTCGGGGCCCGGCGGCGCGTACTTCGAGGCGTGGATGCGGCTGCGCACCGAGGGCGCCCGCCCGGCGGTGGTGCTCGCCGAGCGCGCGGACGACACCGGGTACCTCGCGGCGCGGGGGATCACGGAGCTCGTGAGGCTGGAATGAGGCTGATCCGCCCGCGAGTTGACGGGCACTCGGCAGCGGGGCTGTGAGGGTCACCCGCCCGCAGGCAGTGAGGGTCACCCGCCTGCAGGCTCGAGGGTCACCCACCTTCGAGCGGTGACGGTCACCCACCTGCGAGCGGTGAGGTCACCCGCCCGTGAGCACCTCCGCCACCGCCCGCAGGTTCACCCGCCCGCGCCCGTACGAGCAGACGACGCCCGAGGCGCCTTCCGCACCCGCGCCGTCCTCGGTGTCGCCCGGTTCCGGCAGCCCCGTGTCCACCCGCACCGTGTCCGGCCGCCCGGCCAGCAGTGCGTCACGGAGCCGCGTCTGCCAGGGGTGCAGTCCGGCGTCGTACGTGGCGACCAGCAGGGGCGATCCCTGGGCGCTTCCCAGCACCTCGGCCACGAACCCGGCAAGATCCGGGGGCTCCTCGGTGACGGCCGTCCCCGTGGCCGTGGGGTCGAGGGCGCGCACCTCGGTCAGCAGGTCCTCGCCGCCCCAGTTGAGGGCGGGGTGCGGCGGCGGGAACAGGTCGACGACATGGGCGCCCCGCGCGGGCGCGGGAAGGGCCCGGCCGCGTACGGCACGGCGCGCGGCCTCCAGCCCCGCGCCGGAGTCCCACGCACGGACCACGCCCGAAGGGACGCCGGGCCCGGCGGTGTACCGCTCGGCCAGCCGCCGTACCCGCCCCGCGGCCTCCAGGACGCGTTCCGCCGGCAGGTCACCGGCCCGCAACGCCTGGAGCACCGCGTCCCGGCAGGCGAGGGTGACCCCGAGGTCCGGGACCGCGACGATGACCTGGTCGGCCCCGGCGGCGAGGGCGAGCCGCGCCCCGGCCGCCTCGCCGTAGCGCTCGGAGATGGCCTTCATCTCCAGGGCGTCGCTGACCAGGACGCCCTCGAAACCGAGGCCCCCACGGAGCAGTTCCTCCAGGATGCGCGGGCTCAGGGTGGCGGGCCGCTCCGGGTCCAGGGCCGGGAAGACCACGTGCGCGCTCATGAGCATGGGCACGCCCGCGGCGACGGCGGCCCGGAACGGTTCGACGTCGCGGGCCAGTTCGTCGTATGGGCGGGGGTCGACGGCCATGTCGTGGTGGCTGTCGGTGACGGTGCCGCCGTGCCCCGGGAAGTGCTTGGCGCAGGAGGCCACGCCACGGGCCTCGGTGGCCGTGATCCAGGCGCGCAGATGGCGGGCGGCGAGCTCCGGATCGGCGCCGAACGAGCGGGTGCGCACGATCGGGTTGTGCGGCTGGTGCTGGAGGTCGGCGACGGGGGCGTACGAGACGGTGATGCCGAGCGAGGTCAGATGCCCGGCGAGGGCGTCGGCGCAGCGGGCGGTCAGCTCGGGATCGTCGGCCACGCCGAGCGCGAAGTTGCCCGGCACCTCGGGCGCGCCCGCGCCCACCAGGTGCCCGATGCCGCCGCCCTCGTTGTCGATGGCCACGAGGAGGTCGGGGCGCAGTGTCCGCAACAGCTCGGTGAGCCCGCGAACCTGGTCCCCGTCGCGCACGTTGCGGGTGAAGAGGATGACCCCGCCGAGGCCGCGGTCGATGAGCCGCTTCAGGGTGTCGGGGACGGTCGTGGCGCCCCCGAACCCGGCGACGAGGCAGCGGTGGACGGCCTCGTCCAGGTCGGCCGGCAGGTCGGGAAGCTCGTTCGCGTGCTCGGTCTGGGCCACCTCAGGAGTCCTCCGGTCGCTGCGACGCTCCACACCAGATGATGTGAGCCACCAGTTTCATCCCAGAAGATGAATCATTCAACCATGGCCGGAAGGCCGCTTCTCCCCCGCTACCCCTC
>NZ_VJZE01000609.1 GCF_009377205.1 Streptomyces phyllanthi | reverse complement strand
GGTCGGGGTCGGGCGCGCCGCGCTGGTGCGACCAGTACCCCGCGCCCGCGAGGAGCAGGGCGAGGACCACGGCGAAGGTCAGCACCCCGCCATTGCCCAGCATGGTGAGGAACACGCCGCAGCCGACCAGGGCAAAGAGCACGGCCGCCAGTGCCTGGCCGTCGACGCGGCCGGTCAGCAGCTTGCGTACCTCGTTCTCCTCATCGTCGTCGTACGGAACGAAGAGCCATGCGAAGCCGTAGAAGATGAGGCCTATGCCGCCGGTCGCCGACAGCACCGTGAGCACTATCCGGAAGATCGCCGGATCCATGTCGCACTGCCGCCCCAGCCCCGCGCACACCCCGGCCAGCATTTTGTACCGCCGGTCGCGCCGGAACCCGGCGGGGACGGGGGGTGGCGAGGACCGGTCGCCGGCGCCCTGTGATGTGGCTCCGGGCGAGGTCCTGGCGGATGCGTGGTCCGCGGGCCCCTGGCCCGCTTGATCCGCGGGCGCGCCCGTATGCGTACCCGCACCCGCCTGCGCGCTCGTGCCCGCCTGCGCGCTCGTGCCCGCCTGCGTGTGCATGCCCCCGTGTGCGCGCGGCTCCTTGCCCCGGCCGGGCTCGGGCGAGGTGCCGCCCTGGCCCGGTGTGGGCACGGCGTCCTGCGGCCCGGTCGCCGGCCGCTGTGCGCCCGGGTCCGAGCCGGGGCCCGGCTCCGGTGCCGCGTGCTGCTGATCTGTCATGTTTCTATCGTGACCGCCGCGACCGCCCGGCGGCAGTCGGGATGACCCTGGTCCAACCCTGATATCGGCCTGGGGAAGTGTTCGATCACAGCCGTTCCGAGATCAGGGGCGTCTCGGGGGCCGACCCTGATGCCCGCGTCCGCCAAGCGTGTGAATATCGATGGCATGCCGGAAGCCGCAGCAGTGCCCATCGACATCCCGCGGCCCCCGCGCAAGCTCTACCGCAGCAGCGACGGTCGCTGGCTCGGGGGCGTGGCGCGAGGGCTCGCCGGGCATCTCGGACTGCCCGTGGCGTGGTTGAGGCTCGTCTTCGTGGGCCTGTTCCTCGCGGACGGGCTCGGCGCGTTGCTGTACGCGGCGTTCTGGTTCTTCGTCCCGCTCGGCGTGGGCGGCGTGGACAACCAGAAGCCCCCGGCCATTTCCACCGAGACCTCGCCGGACGGCCGCCGCAGACTCGTGGCCCGCAAGCCGGACAAGGGTCAGATAGTCGCCCTGCTCCTCATGGTCGTCGTGGCCATGGTCTTCGTCGGCAATGTGAACCTGGGCGGCGGAGCCAAGGCGTACCTGTGGCCGACCGTGCTGGTCGCCGCAGGTGTCGCCCTGGTCTGGCGCCAGGCGGACAACGCGCGGCGTGCGCGCTGGGTGGAAGTGGGCCGCCGTCGGCGCACACTCACACTGCTCCGTTCCGTGGGCGGTGTCCTGCTCGTCACTGCGGGCGTCTCCGCGGTATTCGTCATGCAGGGCTCGGCCGGACACCTCGGCTCGGTGCTGCAGGCGGCGCTCGCGGTCCTCGTGGGGATAGTGCTCCTCGCCGGCCCCTACCTCGTGCGGATGACCCAGGACCTCTCCGAGGAGCGGCTGATGCGCATCCGCGCCCAGGAGCGGGCCGAGGTCGCGGCCCACGTCCACGACTCGGTGCTGCACACGCTCACGTTGATACAGCGCAACGCGGAGAACGCGAACGAGGTACGCCGTCTCGCCCGTGCCCAGGAGCGCGACCTGCGCAACTGGCTCTACAAACCCGAGGGCACCGGCAAGGACGAGGACGACGAGCCCGACACGCTCGCGGAGGCCGTGAAGCGCAACGCGGCAGAGGTGGAGGACAAGCACGGTGTTCCCATCGAGGTCGTGGTCGTCGGCGACTGCCCTCTCGACGAGCGTTTGGGCGCGCAGATGCAGGCCGCGCGCGAAGCGATGGTGAACGCCGCCAAGTACGGTGGCGAGGGCGGCGCCGTACAGGTCTTCGCCGAAGTCGAGGGCAGGACGGTCTTCGTGTCCGTCCGTGACCGCGGGCCCGGCTTCGACCTCGATTCGATACCCGCCGACCGCATGGGCGTAAGAGAATCGATCATCGGCCGCATGGAGCGCAACGGCGGTACGGCACGGCTCCGCGCCGTACCGGATGGCGGTACGGAAGTCGAGCTGGAGATGGAGAGGGCGGAGACGACGTCATGAGCGACGTGAACGGGGCAGGCGGGACGACCGGGCCGGACGGTTCGGCCACCGGTTCCTTCGGTTCCACCGATGCGGCTGGAGCACCGACGGGTTCGCCCGCACCGGGCGGCTCGGCCGGGGCGGACGAGGGTATCGGTGCGGCTGTCGCGGGCGACGCCCGAGGGGGCACCACCGCCGAACAGGCCGGGCAGGTCGCCGGGGCAAGCGGCACTGACCACTCGGCGGAGGCGGGCGGTTCGGCCCCCGGACGCCGTGTCCGGGTCGTGCTGGTCGACGATCACCGTATGTTCCGTACCGGCGTGCAGGCGGAGATCGGGCAGACGGAGCGTACGGGTGTCGAGGTCATCGGAGAGGCAGCGGACGTCGACCAGGCGGTGAGTGTCATCACCGCCACACGGCCCGAGGTGGTGCTCCTCGACGTGCACCTCCCGGGCGGTGGCGGGGTCGAAGTGCTGCGCCGTTGCACCGCGTTGATGTCCGACACCGAACAGCCCGTCCGCTTCCTCGCCCTCTCCGTCTCGGACGCGGCGGAGGACGTCATCGGAGTCATCCGGGGCGGAGCCCGGGGCTACGTCACCAAGACGATCACCGGCACGGATCTCGTCGACTCCATCTTCCGTGTCCAGGAGGGCGACGCGGTGTTCTCACCGAGGCTGGCCGGCTTCGTCCTCGATGCCTTCGCCTCCACGGACGCACCTCCCGTAGACGAGGATCTCGACCGCCTCACCCAGCGCGAGCGCGAGGTCCTCCGCCTCATAGCTCGTGGCTACGCGTACAAGGAGATCGCCAAGCAGCTGTACATCTCCGTGAAGACGGTGGAGTCCCATGTGTCGGCGGTTCTCAGGAAGCTCCAGCTGTCGAACCGGCACGAGCTGACGCGGTGGGCTACGGCGCGGCGGCTGGTGTGACCCTCCAGCAGGCGCATGCACGCTCACGCGGCTGACGTTGCTGACGGCGGGTTCACAGCGACTGCCTTGAAGAACGTGTAGTGGAACGTCCCGTCGTCCGTCGCCGTGCGGTGCAGGTCCGCTGTGCCCCGGTCCCAGTCCGGCGGGGTGATCAGGCCCGCGGCCAAGGCGTCCTCGCGGACGGACTCGATCATGGCGATGAAGGTGTTGCGGGTGAAGCCGTTGACCAGGGCGGGGCGGGAGCGGTCGGCGTAGACCGTGCGGGGGCGGACAGTGACGTCCTGGTAGCCGGCGGAGGTGAGGAGGGGGTGAAGTTCGCGGCCGATGAGAGCGTTCCCGCCTGCGGTGGACTGGAGTTGGATCTGGCAGTCGATCACGGCATGGGCGTACGCGCTGTCGGGATGGAAGAGCGTGGAGCCGTGGTCGCCCTCGATGACCGTGAGGGTGCCACCGGGGCGCAGGAGGCGGCGGAGAGCGGTGAGTGCCTGGCGTGGGGCGGCCAGGTGTTCCAGGACGAAGCAGACGAAGACATGGTCAAACTCCGCCTCGGGGAAGGGGAGTTCGAAGAGGTTCGCCTGGAGGAACGTCACATGGGCACCGGGGGCGTGGGCCACCACCCGGGCACGGGCCTCGGCCAGTGAGGACGACGAGATGTCGACCGCCGTGAAGTGCGCCTCCGGGCTCGTCGTCACCAGATGGATCGTCTGGGCGCCGACCCCGCAGCCGACCTCCAGGACCTTGCTGCCCACGGGGTAGGCCGAATCGCTGTGGAGCAGGGCCGCGAGGGTGTCGGCCTGGTCGGTGAGGCGGCGGGTCTCGTGCGAGGAGTAGCCGTGGACGTAGTCGTTCGCTGACAGCGCGAGTGTGGGTGCGGGGACACGTGCGGGTGTGGTCATGGGCTGAGCCTCGTTCGAGAACGGTCCGGTGAACAGGTCCAAAGGAGGTTCCACGGACCAGGCCAAAGTGAGTTCTGGAGGGCGGATGGCCGAGTGGGGTTATGGAGATCGGGCAAGGGCCGGGGGACGCGGCCGGTCCTTGCCGCGTACGTCCGGTGGGGACGGTTCCGACTTCCTTCAGCTCGATATCCGGGACGCTCCGCCCGGCGGGCGGGCCGAGTGGCTCGCCGGGCAGTTGCGGCTGGCCATCACCGATGGGCGAGTGGCGGTGGGGAGTCGGCTGCCGGCGAGCCGGGTGCTGGCTGCCGAGTTGAGCGTGTCGCGTGGTGTCGTGACCGAGGCGTATCAGCGGCTCTCCGAGGAGGGCCATGTGACGGGTCGGGGGCGCAACGGGACGGTGGTCGTGGCGGCTCCGGCGCGGACCGTCGCCGTACCTGCCACATCCCAGTCGGCCCCAACGGGCTGTCCCACGGGCCCCGATGCGCTAC
>NZ_VJZE01000608.1 GCF_009377205.1 Streptomyces phyllanthi | reverse complement strand
CCCCCAGTCCCCGATCCGGTACCTCCCTTTTCCGTCCGCCCGGCCTCCCCTCCCGGGCGGACGGTGATGGACCCGGGATGGTTAACTCCCTGAAAACTTACGGGACGTGCCCGGAAAATCCCGGAACTTGTCATTGACATGCCATGGTCTACGCGCGTCATCATGGGTCCATGAGATTCCCCCCACGAATCGCTCGCGTCGGCACCGCCGCCGCCCTCCTGTCCGCCCTCCTGGTCGGCGGCGGCGCCGTCGCAGCCACGGCCGCGGACACGTCGGCGGCCGCGGTCGGCAGCATCTGCTACGGCGACCTCCCGTCCCAGGCGTACGACACGCTCGAACTGATCGAGTCGGGTGGCCCCTTCCCGTACGAGCAGGACGGAAGCGTCTTCCAGAACCGGGAAGGCATCCTGCCGAGCCAGTCCACCGGCTACTACCACGAGTACACGGTGAAGACCCCCGGCTCCTCGACGCGCGGCGCCCGCCGCGTCGTCACCGGCGAGGAGTATCAGGAGGACTACTACACCGCGGACCACTACGAGTCTTTCGACCTGATCGACTACGACTGCTGATCCGCGGCGCATCCGACGACCCGTACGCTCCGGCTGCCGGCCCCCGGCCGCGGTCAGCCGGACTCGCGGCGGTCGGCCGCCGCGAACAGTGCGAGCGCCAGGACGATCAACGCGACGCTGACATAGACCTCGTAGCCGTCGAGCGCGCTCCACCGCTGAGTGATCCCCCAGCTCAGCTTGCCCGTGAGCTCGTAGGCCAGACCGCCCGTGCCCTGCATGAGGGCGATGAACCCGAAGAACCCCAATAACTGCTTCATATCCAGAATCCTCGCCCCGCGGACCCCCCACGCCATCGGCCGCGGGGCGAGGTACGCCCTGCGGGAGTCGCTGTTCCTCGCGCGGGCGGGCGCCGAAAGTCTGCAGGCCCACGACTTTGGTCTCGCATCGGGCACGAGGGGACGTGACGGGTGCCCTCCGTGCATAGATTTGTCGACCGTGAGAGCTGACAATCCGCCCGCGGTGCTCGCGATTCCGGCCGCCCAGGAACCGCCCTGGCGGCGCTGGCTGCTGCCGTCGGCCGTGGCCGCCGCACTCGATCCGGACCAGCCGCACCGCACCGGGCCCTCCGGCCGCCCGCGGCGCACCGTACGCGACTGGATCGTCGACTTCACCGTCTTCGTGGCGGCCGTCCTCATCGGCATGGCCGGCGCGGACAGCGTCTCCAAGGAGCCCGACATCCCGGGCGCCCTAGCCGTCGTCGACCAGTGGATCGGGGCCTTCGCCTGTGCCGCGGTCTGGCTGCGGCGTCGCTGGCCGGTGGGCCTCGCCGTGGCGATGGTGCCGGTCTGTTTCCTCTCGAACACGGCGGGCGGCGCGGGCCTCGTCGCGTTCTTCACACTCGCCGTGCACCGCCCGTTCCGGTACAGCGCCTTGATCGGCGGCATCTCCTTCGTGCTCACCCCGCTCTTCTTCTGGTGGCGCCCCGATCCTGATCTGCCCTACCTGGCCAGTGTCGTCCTCACGGTCCTGCTCGGCGCGGCGATCACCGGCTGGGGCATGTTCGTCCGCGCCAAACGGCAGCTCATGCTGAGCCTGAGGGACCGTGCCCGGCGCGCCGAGACGGAGGCCGTACTCCGGGTCGAACAGGCGCAGCGGCTCGCGCGGGAGGCGATCGCGCGCGAGATGCACGACGTCCTGGCCCACCGCCTCACTCTGCTGAGCGTGCACGCGGGCGCACTGGAGTTCCGGTCCGACGCGCCCCACGAGGAGGTCGCCCGGGCGGCGGGTGTCATCCGCGAGAGCGCGCACGAGGCGCTGCAGGACCTGAGGGAGATCATCGGTGTGCTGCGCGCGGGCGATCCCGACGACGCGGGCCGCCCCCAGCCGACGCTCGCCGCCCTCGACACGCTGGTCTCCGAGTCCCGGGAGGCCGGTATGAAGGTCGTCCTGGACAACAACGTCACCGAGCCCGCAGCGGTCCCCGCCTCGGTCGGCCGCACCGTGTACCGCATCGCCCAGGAAGGCCTGACCAACGCCCGCAAGCACGCACCCGGAGCGGAGGTCACCGTGTCCGCCGCGGGCGCCCCGGGCGAGGGGCTCACCATCACCGTACGGAATCCCGCGCCTCCCGGAGACGTTCCGCCCGTCCCCGGCTCCGGCCAGGGCCTCATCGGCCTCACCGAGCGTGCCACGCTGGCCGGCGGCCGCCTGGAGCACGGCGCCGAGGAAGACGGCGGATTCCAGGTACGGGCGTGGCTCCCCTGGGACTGACCGTATGGAAACCCCCCCATGTCCTTCCCGGTCCTTCCCACTCATTGAGAATTCGAGGCAACGATCGGGCAGGGTGGAGGGATGCCTGAGTCGTCCTTGCCAGGAGGTTTCGTCAATGCCGTCGTGCGGGTCGGGGACACAGTGCGCCGTCCGGCCTCTGCTCGCACGAGGTTCGTGGGTGATCTGCTGAGGTTGCTCGAAGTCGGTGGCTGGAGCGGAGCTCCGCGCTGTCTCGGCGTGGACGAGAAGGGCCGCGAAGTGCTCAGTTACCTTGCCGGCCATGTGGCGTGGGAGCCGCGACAGCCTGCTGCCGTGTCGTCGGACGAGAGTCTGGTGGCGGTCGCCCGGCTGGTGCGCGAGTTCCACGACCTGACGGCCTGCACCCCACTGGCCGGAGACCACGAGGTCGTGTGTCACAACGACCTGTCGCCCAAGAACACGGTCTACCGGCCGGTCAGTGGCGCGCTTCGGCCGGTGGCGTTCATCGACTGGGACCTTGCGGCGCCAGGCGCCCGGATCCATGACATCGCTCATGTCTGCTGGCAGTACCTCGGTCTCGGCCCTGCCGTGGTCGACGTCGGGGAGGCGGCCCGCCGCATGAGGCTGATCGCTGACAGCTACGAGTTGTCGGACCGGCAACGCCTTGTGTCCACGGTCCTGTGGTGGCAGGACAGGTGCTGGCGGGGCATCGAGGCCGGCGCCGACGCGGGTGACGTGGCCATGGTCCGGCTTCGTGATGCCGGGGTGGTGAGGGAAGTTCAGCGGGCCTGTCAGTGGGTTTCCGATCATCAGGGTGCTTTGGAAGGCGCACTGCGGTGAGCGCGTGGCGGGCGTGTCGACGAGACGCTCCGCGAGCGCCATGAGGGCTTCGCGGTCGCCTTCGACACGGCGGACGTGCACGCGACGCTGCCCGCGCTGCTCAGGGGCGTCCTGGTGTGGGAGTTCGCGGCCGTCAGCCTGGTCATGGGAGGGCTGCCGCCCGGTCCGCCCCTGGTCCGGTACGCGGCCGTACCGGGCGGTCCCGTCTCGGTGACGGCCGTCGCCTGGTGGGAGATCCGGCAGCTGCGACTCCGGTACGGCGTGACACTGCGCGGCTGAGCCGGGCCGGGGGTGCCCCGTACGGGTCTCAGGGTGTACGGGGCACCACGCGCTGTCCGGCCGCCCCGTACACCCACGCCGACGTGTCGTCGATGAACTCGGCGGGGAAACCGAGGCGGAAGTCCGCGGCCGCCTCCAGCCGGACCAGGACCTCGTCGGGCAGGACGAGCCCGGCCGCGCCGAGGTTGTCCGTGAGCTGCTCGACCCGGCGGGCGCCCAGGATCGGGTGGACGGCGGGCGACTGGGCCATGGTCCAGGCGATGGCCACCTGGGCGGGGGACGCGCCGAGTTCGTCGGCGGCCTCCTGCACGGCTTCCGCCACGGCGCGCTCGCGGTCACCGACCGCGTCGGCCGACAGCCGGGTCGTGGTCCCCGGACCCACCCCGCCGGGGCGGGTGTACTTGCCGGACAGGATGCCGTTCTGCAGCGGGCTCCAGGCCGCCACCGACATGCCGAACGCCTCGGCCATCGGCAGCAGTTCACGCTCGACGTCCCGGTTGAGCAGGCTGTACGGCACCTGGAGCGCCGACAGCGGACTCCAGCCCCGCCACTCCGCGAGGGTGTTGGCCCGCGCGACCACCCAGGCCGGGGCGTCCGAGATCCCGACGTACAGCACCTTCCCGGACCGTACGGCGTCGTCGAGGGCGCGCATGGTCTCCTCGACGGGCGTGTTCCGGTCCCAGATGTGGACCCAGTAGACGTCGACGTAGTCGGTGCCCAGGCGGCGCAGGCTGGTCTCCAGCGACAGCGTGAGGTTCTTGCGGTGGTTGCCCGCGGCGTTCGGGTCGGAACCGTCGCGCGAGACCGTGTACTTGGTGGACAGCACGAAACGGTCACGCTGCCCCTTGAGCAGCTCCCCGACGATCCGCTCGCTCTCCCCGCCCCGGTAGTTGACCGCAGTGTCGATCACATTGCCGCCGGCCGCCGCGTACGCGTCGAGCATCCGCGCACACTCCTCCTTGGGCGCCCCCACGCCGCCCTGCTCGCCGAACGTCATGGCACCGAGGAACAACTCGGACACGCGGAGCCCGGTCCGCCCCAGAAGTCGATAACGCACGGAACACCTTTGGCAGTTGACGATGGTGGCGATGACTGGGACCGACCTTAACGGCTGGGGGGGAGGG
>NZ_VJZE01000607.1 GCF_009377205.1 Streptomyces phyllanthi | reverse complement strand
CGCCCCTTTCCTCGCCCCGCGGGCGTCCCCGGCCCTCTCCTCCCGCCTCGTACGCCACCCCTGGAACGGCCGCGCCTTGTCCGATCTGTCCATACCGCCAATGACCGTCCGCTTCCCGCACCGCAGCCGCCGCGGCATCCTGCTCGGCCTGTCCCTGCCCCAGCTCCTCCTGGTCTCGCTCACCCTGGCCCTGCTGCTGGTCACCGTGGTCACCACCGGTCTGACCGGAGCCGCCAGCCTCACGCCGTTGTGGGCCGTCATCGCAGCCGCGGTGTTCGTCCGACGCGGCGGACGCTCCCTGATCGACTGGGCCCCAGTCCTCACCCGCTACGCCGTGCGCCAGCGCACCGGCCAGCACCTGTGGCTGGCCCGCCCCGCATCCCGGCCACGCACCGACGGCCTGCTCCACCTGCCCGGCGCTGACGCCTCCCTGCGCATGGTTACCCCCGCCGACGGGCAGGCCGCCGCCCTGCACAACCCGCGCGAGAACACCCTCACCGCCGTCGCCCGCGTCTCCAGCCGCGCCTTCGCCCTGCTGGATCCCGCCACCCAGAACGCCAACGTCCACGGCTGGAGCCGCACCCTCGCCAGCCTTGCCCGCACCGGCCACATCAAGACCATCCAGGTTCTGGAACGCACTGTCCCCGACTCCGGCGACGCCCTCAACCGCCACTGGGCCGAACGCGGCAACCCCGCCGCCCCCGTCGCTGGACAGGTCTACGCCGACCTGCTCGCCTCCGCCGGACCCGCCGCCGCCCCGCACGAGGCGTACCTGACCATTGCCCTCGACCTCAAGGCCGCCAAGCGCCTGATCAGCCAGGCAGGCGGGGGACTGAACGGCGCCTTCACCGTCCTGCAGCAGACGACCTCCACCGTCGCCCAGGCCGTACGCAACGCCGGCCTCACCGTCACTGGCTGGCTCACTGCCCCCGAGATCGCCGCCGTCATCCGCACCGCGTACGACCCGGGCGCCCTCTCCGCCCTCCAGCAGTGGTCGCCCAGTGGCAAGGCCGAGGCGGACCCGGCCGCCGCCGGCCCCGTGGTCCAGGTCGAGGAGCACGACCGGATCGCCACCGACACCGCCCGGCACGCCACCTACTGGGTGGAGAACTGGCCCAGAACCGAGACCGGAGCCGGATTCCTCCACTCCATCCTGTTCTCCGCCGGCGTGCGCCGCGCCTTCTCCCTCATATACGCGCCCCAGCAACTGGACGCGGCGCTGAAGGATGTGCAGCGGCGCAAGGCGACGATCATCGCTGACGCGGCCGAGCGCCGCCGACGCGGCCAGGTGGACTCCGAGGAAGACATCGTCGAGTACGCCGACGTCAAGGTGCGAGAACAGCAGCTGATCGCCGGACACGCCGACGTCGCCCTCACCGGGCTGCTTACCGTCTCCGCCGACACCGACGAGCAACTCGACGCCGCATGCGCCCAGGTCGAGACCGCGGCCGTCTCCGCCCAGATCGACCTGCGCCGCCTCCTCTATCAGCAGCCCGACGCCTTCGCGCTCGCCGCGCTTCCCCTCGCTCGTACGGCCCTGTAGGACGCCGATGACCCAGAGGCTCGACGAGGACACCGCCGACAAGGTGTTCGCCGCCGCCGTGACCGCCCACTTCACCTCCACCAACCTCGGTCAGACGGCCAGCGTGTGGGTGGACGGCTACGACTACCGCATCATCATCACGCCGAACTACCTCGCCTTCACCGACTGCCGCGAGGGCTACGGCGGCACGGAGTTCACCTTCGCCAGCGCCACCCCGCAGCAGGATCGTGCCCTGCGCGCGGCCCTCCGAGGAAAAGCCGCACCAGCGCCACCGCCGACCAGGACCACCGGCCGCGACCGCAACCGCTAGCCACACCCCCAGCCCACGGCCGAAAAGGAACCTTGCTTCGTGCCCCCATCCACCCCCACCACGGGCCCGCTCGCCTACCTCGGCGCAGCGACCGCCAGCATCCGCCGGCAGACCCGCCGGCCGGCTCTCGCCAACCGCCCGTATTTCGACGCCGTCCACGCCCACCTTGTGGCCCTGCACTTCTTGCTCGACCGGCTCACTGAGGACGGCGACCCGTCGAATCCAGCCACCGGCAGTCACCTCACCGCCGCCCGCACTCGCATCTGGCAGGCCACGAGCCATCTCCACGATGCCTACCACAGCGCGCCCCACCTGGACGGCACCCCCGCGATGCGGGGCGATTGCTTGTCCGAACAGGTCCTGGAAGGACCACTGTTCCTCACCATCTGCCAGCGCCATCTGGTCACGACCATCACCGTGCGCCGCCAGACCACGCCCGCTGACCTGGCCTCACCACCGCTGCACGGACACACCACGTACTTCAACATCTGATCCACCTGAGGAAGCCGAGCCCGCCCCGATGAAGCCCCGGCCCGTCCGCCATGCCCGCCGCGCCAATGTCAGCCCGCTCTACACCCCCCGCAGCACCGACCGCGCAGCCAAGCGCGCCGCACGACGGCAACTTGCCGCCGCTCAGGCCAAGGCCCGCACGGCAGCCTCAGGGCAGCACGACGTCGTCCCCGCCGAAGAGGAGATACCCCTACCTCTTTACCCGGCATCCGGCCGACCTGGACCGGCCTCCGCCCGTGCCAGCAGGCTGAAACTCCCCGCGCACCGCATGACCACGGCCGTCGCCGTCGGCGCCTACCCGTTCCTGGCTGAAGGCGGCCTGGGCGCCGAGGGCACCTACATCGGCCGCGACGTCCACGCCGAAGCGTCCTTCTGCTTCGACCCGTTCGCTCTGTACGGCCGCGTCGAAGGCTTCACCAACCCCAATGTGCTGCTCGCCGGAGTGATCGGCATGGGCAAGAGCGCGCTGGCGAAGTCCGTCGCGCTGCGCTCGGTCGCCTTCGGCTACCGCATCTACGTGCCCTGCGACCCCAAGGGGGAGTGGACGCCGGTTGCGACGGCACTCGGTGGCACCACCATCGCCCTCGGTCCGGGCCTGCCCGGCAAGCTCAACCCCCTGGACGCCGCGCCCCGACCGTTGGGCGTGACCGAGGCGGACTGGATCGGCGAGGTGCGCAAACGGCGCCTGATGCTGCTCGGTTCCCTCGCCCGCACCGTCCTGGGACGGGACCTGCTGCCGATGGAGCACACTGCACTCGACGTTGCCCTCGACACCGTCGTCGCAGGGGCCACCGCCACCGGCCGCACCCCGCTGCTCGGCGACATCGTCGCCACCCTCAACAACTCCGCCATCCTCGACAGTGCCGGGGGAGCAGTGGCGGGACGACTCGGCGACTCCGCCCGCGACCTCGCCCACGCTCTGCGCCGTCTCGTCCACGGCGACCTGGCCGGCATGTTCGACGCCCCGTCCACCGTGCGCTTCGACCCGAGCGCCCCCGTGATCTCCATCGATCTGTCCCGCCTTGGCGGCTCCGGCGACGACACCGCCCTCGTCCTCGCAATGACCTGTGCATCGGCCTGGATGGAATCCGCCCTCGCCGACCCGCACGGCGGACGCCGCTGGGTCGTCTACGACGAAGCCTGGCGGCTGATGCGCCACGCCGGACTCCTCGAACGCATGCAAGGCCAGTGGAAACTCTCCCGCGGACTGGGCATCGCCAATCTGATGGTCATCCACCGCCTGTCCGACCTGCTGACCGCCGGCGACGCCGGATCGCGGGGGCGTGCCCTGGCCGAGGGCCTGCTGGCCGACTGCTCCACCCGGATCGTCTACCGGCAGGAAGCTGACCAGGTCGCCGCAGCGGCAGGACTGCTGGGCCTCACCTCCGTTGAATCCACCGCCATCGCCAACCTCAACCGCGGCAGGGGCCTGTGGAAGGTCGCCGGACGGTCCTTCATCGTTCAGCACCTCCTCCACCCTCACGAAGCACGGCTGTTCGACACGGATGCCCGGATGCACTGAAAGCCCCCGTGGGTTCACCGCAACTGACCTCCCAGCGGAAAGAGGCACGGCAAGTGAGTCTTTCGAAATCTGCGCAATGGGTTTACGAGGGCAGCCGTCGCCTCCCTGATGCCCTCGCATCGGCCCCGTCGTCTCTTCCTGCTCTCTTCCCTCTCATCGCAGGAGCCGACATGTCCTCCGAGGACAGCACCTCCGACATAAACGTTCACGACAGTGCCAGCACGCCCACAGACCTGACGGGCCACTACGTCCACGGCAGGGCGGTGCTCGGCCTCACCGACCGGCTCAACGCAGCCGCGTCGTATGAGGAAGCCGCCCAGCTGACCGATCAGGTCCTGGAACCGACCGACGGACTTCTTGAACGCCTCGCCGTCTTCGAGGCGGCAGCCGAGAAGGCCAAGGAATCCGAACGCGAAGACGGCTTCGACCTGTGCGATGACCTCCAGGAAGCTGCGGTCACGGTTCGTGATCTCGGTGAAAACCTGCACGTCGCTGTCGACCGGATGCGAGCGCTGGCAGCCCCGCCGCGCAGGAACTGGCAGGAGGCGGTGGCCGACTACTACGCCCCGTCCCCCGGCAGCCGTACCGCCCCCTCCCGGCTCCCACTCCGGCCGCACCCAC
>NZ_VJZE01000606.1 GCF_009377205.1 Streptomyces phyllanthi | reverse complement strand
CCGCTTTTCGGGGGCCAGCCCCCAGTGATGGGACGGCTAGGGGCGGCGGGGGCGAGAATCGGGTTCTGGCGGGCCCGGACCGTCAGACCGCCAGTGGGCTGTCCGCCGAATGGGCCCGCGCCGCCGAAGGCGTTTCCGCGAGCGCCGGCGGACGAGCGTCCACCGGCTCCACCGCCACCACGTCCGCCCGCTGCTGCGGCAGAGTGAGCGACCGCACCGCACGCGGTCCCGAGACGACCGTGTAGTCCTGACCCAGCCGGGTCGGGAAGAGATCCCCGGGGTCCTCGCCGAGGGCCAGCTGCACAGCCGCCCACGGCGCGTTCAGACCACACAGCGCCAGCTGGTGGAGCCCGCCCGCAGGACGCGTGTTGACATCCATGAGCACCGGCTCGTCGCCGTACATACGGAACTGGATGTTCGACAGGTAGTGCAGCCCGAACCGCTCGGCCAGGCACCGCGCCGGGTCGATCCACGCCGGGTTCAGCGTGAACCCACGCCGCCGGCCGTTCTTCGTACGGCCCACCGCCATACGAACCCGCCCGTCGGCCCCGGTGAGGCAGTCCACGGACACCTCCGGCTGCTCAAGCCGGGGCATCACCAGCCAGTCCACCGCCTCCTCGGCACCCCGCACCGCGTCCACCACCAGATCCAGCGGCACATACGGGCTGGGAAACCCCTCAAGCTGCACCAGCGAGAAGGACGTACGCGTCACGACGCGAAAGCCCACCCCACCCGCACCCGACGCGGGCTTGAAGCACGCCTTGTGCCCGCTGTCCTCCAACTCCTCCACCGCCGCCACGAGTTCGTCCGCGTCCCGCACCCGGTAGTACGGCGGCACCGGCACCCCGAGCGCCTCCACCGCCTGATACGCCGTCACCTTGTCCTCGAAGACCCGCACGGCCTCCACGGGCGCCGCGAGCAGCGCGGTGCCCACGGCCGCGAACTCCTCGCGGTGCGCGGCGATGGCCGCCTGGTGCAGCCGCGGCACGAACACGTCGATACCGCGCCGCTGGCACTGGTCGAGCGCGTACTCGACATACGCGGCGGGGGACAGGCCCTCCGGCTCCAGATCGGCGCTGTCGGCGGCGGCCAGCACGGGGGAGTCGGGGTCACCGTGGGTGGCGTGGATCTCGACCGCACGGGACTGCGGATTACTCCGCAGCTGGTCCATGAAGAACACGTTCTCCGCGTACGTGCGGTTGAGCCAGACGCGTACGCGAGAGACCATGCAGGCCGCCTTTCGGGGTTCGCGGGCAGGGCTGAACAGGCCGAGCCCGGCCAGGGGAGAGGGAGGTACACCGAACCGGCCGACGCGAGGAAGGGCGCGTGGCGGTGGTGTTGGGGGGATCATAAGGCCACGGGGGCCCTGGTTTCTGTCACGCTCGTGTTAATCCTTCCGCCGTGTCCGGCTGCCGCGCCGGGCGCATGGTGTCCACGCGCCCGGCGGGCCGCACTTGTCCGCTGGGGCGTACATGTGTTCTCGTGTTCCCAACTGATCTAGGAGGGTGTGAGGGTGGAGTCGACTGCCGGCCGTTCGGGACATCTGCTGGCCATCAGCGACCTGCATATCAACCACCCCGAGAACCGCGGCCTGGTCGAGAGGATGCGCCCCGAGACCGACGACGACTGGCTCCTGGTGGCCGGCGACATCGGCGAGAAGGTGGCCGACATCCGCTGGACGCTGGAGACCCTCGCCGGCCGCTTCAAGAAGGTCGTCTGGGCCCCCGGCAACCACGAACTGTGGACCCACCCGAAAGAGACCCTCACCCTGCGCGGCGTCGAGCGGTACGAGCACCTCGTCGCCCTCTGCCGGGAGCTGGGCGTCACGACGCCCGAGGACCCCTACCCGGTGTGGGAGGGACCGGGCGGCCCCGTGGCCGTCGCCCCGCTCTTCCTGTTGTACGACTACTCGTTCCTGCCTCAGGACTGCGCGACCAAGGACGAGGGCCTGGCCTACGCGCACGGCACCGGCGTCGTGTGCACCGACGAGATGCTGCTGCACCCGGACCCGTACCCGAGCCGTGAGGCCTGGTGCCGCGCCCGGGTCGCCGAGACCGAGCGCCGGCTCGCCGAACTCCCCGCGGATCTGCCCACCGTTCTGGTCAACCACTACCCCCTGGACCGGCACCCGACGGATGTCCTGTGGTACCCCGAGTTCGCGATGTGGTGCGGCACCCGGCTCACCGCCGACTGGCACCGCAGGTTCCGCGTCGAGGCGATGGTCTACGGACATCTGCACATCCCGCGGACCACCTGGCTGGACGGGGTCCGCTTCGAAGAGGTGTCGGTGGGTTACCCCCGCGAGTGGCGCGAGCGCCCGGAACCGCCGGGAAGGCCGCGCCGCATTCTGCCGATGGAGGTCGGAGCCGGTGATCGAGGAGTTGCTCCCGGAGTCGGTCGTGGTCGTGGAGGCGTACAGTGACGGCGTTGCCGGCACTGGCGACGCCGCCCGCGCGGTCGAGGGAGTCGAGGGCGCGTCACTCTTCCCCGAGGAGGAGGCGGTCATAGCGAAGGCGGTGCCCAAACGCCGCCGCGAGTTCATCGCCGTGCGCGGATGCGCCCATCGCGCCATGGAGAAACTCGGCTTCCCCCCGCAGGCCGTCCTGCCCGGTGAACGGGGCGCTCCGGCCTGGCCGGACGGGCTGATCGGCAGCATGACGCACTGCGAGGGGTACTGCGCCGCCGCGCTGGTCCGCGCCGCCGACCTGGCGTCCCTCGGTGTCGACGCCGAACCCCACCAGCCGCTCCCGGACGGGGTGCAGGACAGCATCGCGCTCCCCACCGAGGAGACCCGACTGCGCCGCCTGTCCGCCGAACGGCCCGAAGTCCACTGGGACCGGCTGCTGTTCAGCGCCAAGGAGTCCGTCTACAAGGCGTGGTTCCCGCTCACCGGGAAGTGGCTGGACTTCACGGAGGCCGACATCGACGTATGGGCGGACACCGGCTCCGGTACCGACGCGCCGTCGGGCGCCTTCCGCGCCCGGCTCCTCGTCCCCGGCCCGGTCGTCGACGGCCGGCGGATCGGGTTCTTCGACGGACGCTGGACCGTGCGGCGGGGGCTGGTGGCCACGGCGGTGTCGCTGCCCTTCACCACCGGGGAGGAGCCCGTCGTATGACCTCCCTCGCCTACCGCGACCTGCACCGGCGGGTCGAGGCGGACATCGACGCCGAAGTGCGGACCGCTCTGGAAGGGCTGGGGCCTGAGTCGGAATCGGTCAGGAACGCGATCGCCGGACTCTTAGGCCACCAGCAGATGAAGTACCCCTTGTCGGTGCTTCCGCTGCTCGTCCACGCGGCCGAGACCGGTGCTCCCGGACCGGCCGTCCCGCTGTCGGCCGTCCATCTGCTGTGGTGGACCTCGGCCTGCTACCTCGACGACCTGGCCGACAGCCAGGGGGCCTCCGCGCCCGAGCGTCTGGGCGCGAACGCGGCGCTGTTGGCGGCCGTCGTCGCCGGACAGGCGCTGCCCATCCGTATCGTCCAGGCGCAGCCGGTCCCGGACGCGGTACGCAACGCGCTCACCGCCGAGATCGTCAACTGCTGGTTCCCCGCCGTGGAAGGGCAGCTCAGGGATCTGCGCGGAGACACGGAGGGCGCCGCGCGGGAGGCGGTCGTCACGGCCTACCGGGGCAAGTCCGGCGCCCCCTTCGCGATGATCACGGCCATGGCCGCCATATGGGCGGGCGCGGACAGCGGGCGCATACGGCTGTGGCGTGAGTTCGGCGAGGTCTTCGGCATGCTGTGGCAGTTGTTCAACGACCAGGAGGACATCCTCTCCGGCCGGAACGAGGACCTGCGCAACGGCACGGTGACCTATCTGCTCGCCTGCGCCCTGGAGGAGGCGGCACCCGAGGTCAGGGAGCGCGTGCCGGCCCTGTCCGCCGCCGCGCGGACGTCCGAACGGGCCCGGCAGGACCTCACGGCGCTGCTCCTCGCGCCCGACGTGCTCCGCCGGTACCGGAAGGACCTCGACACGTTCCGCGACGAGGCCCACCGGATTCTCCGCGAACTGGGAGGCCACGAGGAGCCGTTGGCGGCGCTGGGGCAGCTCGTGGACCAGTCGGCCGGGATGTATCTGCCCGCGGGGGCCTGAGACGGTCCGCCGGTGACGGTCCGCTTCCGGTGGGCGGGAGCGGACCGTCACCGCGGTGTCAGACCTCCGGGCACCAGCTCCGCAGCAGCCGGAAGAACTCCTCCTCGTTGCCCGCGAGTCCGGCCGCCGACAGCGCCTGCTCGGCCTCGGCGAGCGCGGCGGTCGGCATCACGGGTGGTCGGCGCCCGTCCGGCGGGCCGTCGAACGCGGCTCGTACGGTCTGCAAGAGCCGCAGATAGGCCTGTACGGCGGCGCGTTCGTGGTCGGTCAGTACGGCGGTCGGCATCGGACGGCTCTCCCTGTTCGGCCGGTCGGGTCGGTACGTGCGCCTCCGGCACGACGGAGGCGCACTCCCAGCTTGCCGTCCACCACTGACAATCCCGGTCCCGTGCCTGGTGGAACAGGCGTCCGGAGATTCAGCCCCTCCGGAAC
>NZ_VJZE01000605.1 GCF_009377205.1 Streptomyces phyllanthi | reverse complement strand
GCCGGATGGCAGGGGACCTGACCTTGTGCGAGGACGGGACGAGCCGTGGAGGAGAGCGGTGTGTGCCGAGGGGCGGTTGGCTCGTCAGGCGTCCTCCGGGTCGGCGATCTGGTCGAAGTCGTGGTGCAGCTGGGGTGGAGGGGCGATGTCCAGACCGTAGTGGTGGTAGAGCTGGAGCTCCTGTTCCGGCGAGAGATGGCGGCCGACGCCGAAATCGGGGGCGTCCTTGATGAGGGCGCGGTCGAAGGGGACGCGGAGGACACCCTCGACCAGCTGGCTGGGCTCCAGGGGCACGAAGGCGTCCCTGCTGAACAGGCCCATGCGTATCGCCGCCCACTCGGGGACCCCGGTCGCGTCGTCGAGATACACCTCGTCGACCGTGCCGATCTTGGTGCCCTTGCGGTCGAACGCCTTGAGGCCGATCAGATTGCGCGGGTCGATATCGGTCTGCACAGGCCCTCCAAGTGGTCGCACATGGATTGCAGCTCATCCGTAACCACTACGAAAAGGCACATCGGGGGCGGCGGCCACTCGAAGACCCGTACGTGGACCGCGCTGGTACGCTGGCAGCGGCTGCTGACCCCGTGCGGGAGAGTCCTCCGGTCACCACCGGAGGCGCCGAAGGAGCAACTCCTCCCCGGAATCTCTCAGGCTCAAGTACCGCACGGACGAGGTCACTCTGGAAAGCAGAGCGGGTGTCGACGGCTTCCGCTCTCACCGACGGTGAAAGCCGGGGTGTCCTCGGGCGACCCGGTGAAGCTCTCAGGTCGAGATGACAGAGGGGAGGCCGTCGGGGCACCCGTGCCGGGGTGTCCCTCGAAGGTCGCGTCAGACCAGGAGGCCTCCGCAATGACCGCCCACCGCATTCCGCTCTCCGAGCTCGAACAGGGCATCCCCTTCGAGCAGCGCCACATCGGGCCCGACACCGAGGCGCGGGCGAAGATGCTCGCCCACGTCGGGTACGGATCGCTCGACGAGCTGACCACCGCCGCCGTGCCGGACGTGATCAGGAACGCCGAAGTGCTGGAGCTGCCGGGCGCGCGCACCGAGGCCGAGGTCCTCGCCGAGCTGCGTTCCCTCGCGGACCGCAACCAGGTGCTGGACTCCATGATCGGCCTCGGCTACTACGGGACCTTCACGCCGCCCGTCATCCTGCGGAACGTGATGGAGAACCCCGCCTGGTACACCGCGTACACGCCGTACCAGCCCGAGATCTCCCAGGGGCGGCTCGAGGCGCTGCTGAACTTCCAGACCATGGTGGCCGACCTGACCGGGCTGCCGACCTCCGGCGCCTCACTGCTCGACGAGGGCACCGCGGCGGCCGAGGCGATGGCGCTCTCGCGGCGTATGGGGAAGAACAAGAAGGGCCTCTTCCTGGTCGACACGGACGTGCTGCCGCAGACCATCGCCGTGATCGAGACCCGCGCCGAACCCACCGGAGCAGAGGTCGTCGTCGCCGATCTGAGCGAGGGCATCCCGGCGGGGATCGCCGAGCGTGAGATCAACGGCGTGCTCCTGCAGTATCCGGGCGCCTCCGGTGTCGTACGCGATCTCAAGCCCGTCATCGAGCAGGCGCACGAGCTCGGCGCGCTCGTCACCGTCGCCGCCGATCTGCTCGCGCTCACGCTGCTCACGTCGCCCGGTGAGCTGGGTGCCGACATCGCGGTCGGGACGACGCAGCGCTTCGGCGTGCCGATGGGCTTCGGCGGGCCGCACGCCGGCTACATGGCCGTGCACGAGAAGTACGCGCGCAGTCTGCCCGGGCGGCTGGTGGGTGTCTCCGTGGACGCGGACGGACACAAGGCGTACCGGCTCGCCCTGCAGACGCGGGAGCAGCACATCCGCCGTGAGAAGGCCACCAGCAACATCTGTACCGCTCAGGTGCTGCTCGCCGTGATGGCCGGTATGTACGCCGTGTACCACGGGCCCGAGGGGCTGAGGGCCATCGCCCGGCGGACCCACCGGTACGCCACGATCCTGGCCGCGGGGCTCGCGGCGGGCGGGGTCGAGGTCGTGCACGGCGCCTACTTCGACACGCTGACCGTGCGGGTGCCGGGCCGTGCCGCCGATGTTGTCGCGACCGCGCGCGAGCACGGGGTCAACCTGCGGCTCGTGGACGCCGACCTCGTGTCGATCGCGTGCGACGAGACCACCAAGCGGGCCCAGCTGGCTGCGGTGTGGACGGCGTTCGGTGTCGAGGGCGACATCGAGGCGCTGGACGCGACCACGGAGGAGGTACTGTCGGCCGCGCGTCTGCGCACCGACGACTACCTCACTCACCCGGTGTTCCACCAGTACCGCTCCGAGACCGCGATGCTGCGCTATCTGCGCAGGCTGGCCGACCGCGACTACGCGCTCGACCGCGGAATGATCCCGCTGGGCTCCTGCACGATGAAGCTGAACGCGACCACGGAGATGGAGCCCGTCACCTGGCCGGAGTTCGGCCAGGTGCACCCCTTCGCGCCCGCCGACCAGGCACAGGGCTATCTGACGCTCATCGCCGAGCTGGAGGAACGGCTCGCCGAGGCCACCGGGTACGACAAGGTGTCGCTGCAGCCGAACGCGGGCTCGCAGGGTGAGCTGGCCGGTCTGCTCGCCGTACGCGGCTACCACCGGGCCAACGGCGACGAGCAGCGCACGGTCTGCCTGATCCCGTCCTCCGCGCACGGCACGAACGCGGCCAGCGCCGTGATGGCCGGGATGAAGGTCGTCGTCGTGAAGACCGCCGAGGACGGCGAGATCGACGTAGAGGATCTGCGGGCCAAGATCGAGCAGTACCGTGACGAGCTGGCCGTGCTGATGATCACGTACCCGTCCACGCACGGCGTGTTCGAGGAGCACGTCGGCGACGTCTGTGCGGCCGTGCACGAGGCGGGCGGTCAGGTGTACATCGACGGCGCGAACCTCAACGCGCTGGTGGGTCTGGCCAAGCCGGGGCACTTCGGCGGTGACGTCTCGCACCTGAACCTGCACAAGACCTTCTGCATCCCGCACGGTGGCGGCGGCCCGGGCGTCGGCCCGGTCGGTGTACGGGCGCACCTGGCGCCGTACCTGCCGAACCACCCGCTCCAGCCCGCGGCCGGCCCTGAGACGGGCGTGGGCCCGATCTCGGCGGCTCCCTGGGGCTCGGCGGGCATTCTGCCCATCTCCTGGGCGTACGTCCGGCTCATGGGCGGCGAGGGGCTCAAGAGGGCCACGCAGGTGGCCGTGCTGTCCGCCAACTACATCGCCAAGCGCCTGGAGCCGCACTACCCGGTGCTCTACACCGGTCCCGGCGGGCTCGTCGCGCACGAGTGCATCATCGATCTGCGGCCGCTGACCAAGGCGACCGGCGTGACCGTCGACGATGTCGCCAAGCGACTGATCGACTACGGCTTCCACGCGCCCACCATGTCGTTCCCGGTGGCCGGCACGCTGATGATCGAGCCGACGGAGTCCGAGGACCTCACCGAACTCGACCGGTTCTGTGACGCGATGATCGCCATCCGCGCGGAGATCGAGCGGGTGGGTTCGGGCCGGTGGCCCGCGGACGACAACCCGCTGCGGAACGCCCCGCACACCGCTGCCGCGCTCGGCGGGGAGTGGAAGCACGCGTACACGCGCGAGGAGGCCGTGTTCCCGGCGGGTGTCTCGGCGGCGGACAAGTACTGGCCGCCGGTGCGCCGTATAGACCAGGCCTTCGGCGACCGGAACCTGGTCTGCTCCTGCCCGCCGCTGGACGCCTACGAAGGGTAACCATCCCTGGGTACGCGTCGGGGCCGGTTCGGAGAGTAGGTCTCCGGCCGGCCCCTCGTGTCTCCGGGCGGCTGCCCGGGGTGTGCTGTGCGGCTCAGGCGGCGGTCATCACGTGCTCCGTGCCCATCGGGCGGTGCGGCGCGATGATCTGGCCGTCCGGCAGGAGCTCACCGGTGTCCTCGAAGAGCAGAACGCCGTTGCAGAGGAGGCTCCATCCCTGCTCCGGGTGGTGCGCCACGAGACGGGCGGACTCCCGGTCGGCGGATTCGGCTGTCGGACACAGTGGCTGGTGCTGGCACATGGTAGGTGGGATCTTTCGCTCTGTCGTGGCGTGTTGGCTGACTGTCGTGTCTGTTGCGCGGCTTGAAGCGTTGTTCATGGCCGCCCCCCGTGGTCATAAGTCGGTCGGTTCCAGTGTTCCCCTACGGGCGTCAATCCGCAGGCATTTCGCAGCACCGTTCCTCACAGGTTGATGACGCATTGCCCGCGCGGACGGTTCATCCCAACTGCCCTGTCACTTCGGGTGGTTCGCGATGGCCGGATGGGGCTAGTCATTGACGGTGGGCGGCTCTCGGGGGCTCGTACGAGCGTGCCGATGCGCGAAAGAGCGACGCATGGCCGGCGGTGACCGGTGGAGTAACGGCGTACCCCGCCACCGGTCGTTCGGTGGCGGGGTACGCGGTGCTCGGGTTCTTCGTGGTGACGGGTTTCAGGCGGGTGAGATGAGCAGGCGGGCGGGGGTCACCCGGTGGGTCAGGACCGGCAGCAGGTCCGCGACCTGGTACGGGTGGTTGGCCGCGATGCCGGGT
>NZ_VJZE01000604.1 GCF_009377205.1 Streptomyces phyllanthi | reverse complement strand
CTTCGGGGCTCCGCCCCGGACCGCGCTCCTCAAACGCCGGAGGGGCTGGATGGCGCAGGGCCGGAGGGGCTGGATGGCGCAGGGCCGAAGGGGCTGACAACCCTCCGCCAAAGACGCTGATTCCAACGTGTGACAAGGAGGATGTGCATGTCCCCGCCCCCCGCCGATCACGACACGGATCTGCTCATCGTGGGAGCCGGCCCCACCGGGCTGTTCGCGGCCTACTACGCCGGTTTCCGCGGGCTGTCCGTCACCGTCCTCGACTCGTTGCCCGAGCCGGGCGGCCAGATCAATGCCATGTACCCGGAGAAGCAGATCTTCGACATCGCCGGCTTCCCGGCCGTACGAGGGCGCGAGCTCGTCGACCGGCTTCTGGAGCAGGCGGCGCCGTACGCACCGCGCCATCTGCTCGGTCACCGGGCCGAGACGCTGGAGCGGACCGCGGAGGGCGGCTTCGCCGTGACCACGCACCAGGGCGTGGGCATTCGGGCCAGGGCCGTGCTCGTCACCGGCGGCATCGGCACCTTCACCCCCCGTCCGCTGCCGGCCGCCGCCGCGTACGAGGGGGCCGGGCTGGCGTACTTCGTGCGCCGGCCGGACGACTACGCGGGCCAGGACGTCGTGATCGTCGGCGGCGGAGACAGCGCCTTCGACTGGGCCCTCGCCCTGCACCCGATCGCCGCCTCCGTGACGCTGGTCCACCGCCGCGACGCCTTTCGCGCGCACACCGCCACCGTCGCCGCCGTACGCGCCGCGGGCATCGAGATCGTCACCGAGGCCGAGCTGTCGCACGTCATCGGTGACGGCCGGAGGATCGAGGCCGTGGAGATCACCCGGCGCGACGGGCAGACGCACCGCCTGCCCTGCCAGGGGGTCGTCGCCGCGCTCGGTTTCACCGCCAACCTCGGGCCGCTCCTCGGCTGGGGCGTCGACATCGAGAACCGGCGGCACATCCCGGTCGACTCCGCGATGCGCACCTCCGTGCCGGGGATCTACGCGGCCGGCGACATCAACGACTACCCCGGCAAGGTGCGGCTGATCGCGGTCGGCTTCGGGGAGGCCGCGACCGCCGTCAACAACGCCGCGCACCACATCGACCCCGAGCAGCCGGTGTTCCCCGGCCACTCCACCGACGTACCCGCGGCGGCCGCCCCGGCCGTCGCGTAGCACCGAAGAGGACCGAACGCCCATGCCCTACGTCATCGCCGAGCCGTGCATCGACATCATGGACCGCTCCTGCATGGAGGAGTGCCCGGTCGACTGCATCTACGAAGGCGACCGCAAGCTCTACATCAACCCCATGGAATGCATCGACTGCGGCAACTGCGAGCCCGTCTGCCCGGTCGAGGCGATCTCGCAGGACCGCCGGGTGCCGGTGGAGCTGAAGGACTTCGTCGCCGACAACAAACGGTTCTTCACCGAGCCGCTGCCGGGCCGAGACGCGCCGATCGGCGCACCGGGCGGCGCCGCGGGCCACGGCCCGGCCGGCACGGACACGGAACTCGTCGCCGCGTACGGCCCTCGCGGCTGACCCGCGGCCCCGGCACGCTTCCGCCACCGCGCTCCGAGGAGGCACCGTGATCGACGGCGAGACCGTGGTCGACGCGCACGTCCACGCCCCGAGACTGTCCACGCTGAAGCCCGCCTGGTTCGAGTGGGCGGACGCCTTCTCCGGCGACCATCCGTGGCGTGACGCCTACGACGAGCGGGGCGACCCCGTGCCCGAGCGGCTGGACGCCCTGCTGGAGTCCCAGGGTGTGGACCGTGCGCTGCTGTTCTGCGAGTACAGCCCGCGCGCCACCGGTATCCAGCCGATCGAGGAGCTCCTGCCGATCGTGGAGTACAACCCGGTCCGGTTCCGGCTGGTGGCGAACGTCAATCCGCATCTGCACCACCCGGTGGCCGCGGAGGCGGAACGCCAGCTGGACCTGGGCGCCGTCGCGGTCAAACTGCACCCCGTGCACGGCGGGTTCGACCCGGCCGACAAGGAGCTGTACCCGCTGTACGCGCTCTGCGGCGAGCGCGGTGTCCCGGTCGTCGTGCACTCCGGGACCTCCAGCTTCCCCGGCGCCCGCGCCCGGTTCGGCGATCCGCAGCTCCTGCTGGACGCCGTGGAGGACTTCCCCGACGTGCAGTTCGTCTTCGCCCACGGCGGGCGGGGCTGGTGGTACGACACGGCGGCGTTCCTCGCGCTGGCCAGGCCCAACGTCTGGCTGGACCTCGCCGGACTGCCACCGCGCAAACTGCCCGGGTACTACTCCCGGTTCGACCTGCCGAGGCTGGCCACCCGGTGGATCTTCGGCACCGACTGGCCGGGCGTGCCCGGCGCCTCGCGGAACATCGCCGCGCTGCGCGCGCTGGGCCTGCCCGCGGACACGGTACGGGCCGTGCTGTCGGGCAACGCGGCCAAGGTCTTCCCCGGTCTCGGGATATGAACCGTCCTGGCTGGATGAGGTATTGGGATTGGGATTGGGATTGGGATTGATGATGCGTCAGCAGATCGGTGTCATCGGCGCCGGCGCCATGGGAGTCGGCATCGCCTACGTCTTCGCCGCGGCCGGCTGCGAGGTCGTCCTCGTGGAACCCGAACCGGCCCGCGCGGAGCGAGCGTTGGGGACGGTCCGGACCCGGGCGGCCCGGGCGGGGGAACAGGGCAGGCTCACCCCGCAACAGGCCGGTGGGCTGCCCGGTCGCGTCCGTACGGTGCGTGCGGCCGGCGAACTCCCCGAGGGCATGGACCTGGTGGTCGAGGCGGTCCCGGAGCGCCCGGAACTCAAACGCCGGGTCCTCGCCGAGGCCGAGGAGCGGCGGCCGGCCGTACTGGCCAGCAACACGAGCGGGCTGAGCATCGACGACCTCGCCGCACCGCTGCGGCGCCCCGGCGGCTTCCTCGGACTGCACTTCTTCAATCCGGTGTGGTCGATGCCGCTGGTCGAGATCGTCCGCGGCGCGCGCACCACGGAGGAGACGCTGAAGCGGGCACGGGAGACCGCCGAGCTGATCGGCAAGGAGACCGTCGTCGTCCGTGACTCCCCCGGTTTCGCCACCAGCCGTCTGGGGGTGGCGATCGGTCTGGAGGCCATGCGGATGCTCGAGGACGGTGTGGCCTCGGCCGAGGACATCGACCGCGCGATGGAGCTGGGCTACCGCCACGCGATGGGCCCGCTGCGGCTGACGGATCTCGTCGGCCTCGACGTCCGCCTCGACATCGCCCGCCACCTCGCCGAGACGTACGGCCCCCGCTTCGCACCTCCCCGGATCCTGCTGGACAAGGTCGCGGCGGGCGAGCTGGGGCGGAAGACCGGTCGGGGCTTCTACGACTGGGGCTGAGCCTCCCGGCAGGAGCGCGGGGCCGTAACGCCGTAACGCCGTGCGCCCCGCCGCGTGGGCGCGGTCGGGCCCGGCCCCTGGCCCCCGCGCCCCTCACTCCCCTCCGTGCTCCGCGGTCAGCTCCTCCCACCGCCGCAGTGCCACCGGGCTCCATTCCGCGTGCCTGCTGTGGAAGAGGTCGGCCGCCTTGGCACCGCTCCACCCCGCGGGCAGGAGCTTCGACGGCAGACGCGGGTCGAGGAAGGGGAAGCGGCGCCACTCGTGCACCAGCATGGTCTGGGCGTGCAGTACGGCGTCGCCGTCGGCGGGACGCAGACCCGTGAACTCGTCGATGAACGCCTCGTAGCGGTCCTCCACCTCGCTGAGGTCCCAGGCGCGGGCCACCATGGCCGCCTCGCTGCCCACGGCGCCGTACGTGGCCGTGAAGGACATCGCGTCGTCGGAGAGCCCGAGTTCCTTCAGCACACCGAGCGCCTCCGTCTCGCGGTCGGCGTGGGGCGTGATCCACACCCCGGGCTCCGGGGAGCCGAAGCCGGCCCAGGTGAGCCGGGTACGCACCCGGTGCCGCAGGTCCCGCTTGGACTCCGGCACCGAGACGAGGACCACCAGCCAGGTGCCGTCCCAGGTGCACTCGCCGCCGCCGAAGTCGTAGATGCGCTGGGCGCCCTCGGTCAGCATCCGTCGGCCCGGAGGCGTGAGCGCCCAGCGCACCCGGCGGCCCACCCGCTCCGAGGCCAGCCAGCCCTCCGCCGCCGTCCGGGCGAGCGACTGGCGGGCCGACTTCTCCTCGACGCCGAACGTCGCCAGCGCCTCCACCAGCGCCGACGTCCACACGGGCCGGCCCTTCGGCAGCACGTACTCGCCGAGCATGGTCATCAGCAGCGACCGCGCGCTGACGTCACCGAGTTCGCGGCGGCGGCTGACCACCGGGCGCGCGGTTCCCGCCGCGGCCCGGTCGGTGCGCGTCCTTTGGCCCGGTCCGCGCGACGCACCGTCGACCATGGTCCATCACTTCCCTCCGTGCCGGCCGGTCCGCCGTCCGCGTCCGCGCCCTGTGCAGTGCCTTCGGTCGCAGGTCGCACGCCCCCGCGCGCGGCCGTCGAAGCCGGTCCGAGCCGATCCAAGCCGATCCAAGCCGGTCCGAGCCGATCGAAGCCATCAGGGTATCCGGGGCGTTCCGGCCCGACGGCGCGAAGCCCGTCCTCGCCTCACCGCCCCCGGATCCCCCGCAGGCCCGGATC
>NZ_VJZE01000603.1 GCF_009377205.1 Streptomyces phyllanthi | reverse complement strand
ACGTTACGTCTCTCCCCCGCGGCCGACGCGGCGGCCGCGGGGGAGAGACGTAACGTTTCGGACACCGCGGGTGTGATCCTGCTCGGCACGTGCGCGGCCTGGTCGCTGATCACGGCTGCCGCGCACGACGGCCGCCCGGAGGGGATGCTGCTGGCGGTACTGGCCCTGGCCGCGGGGTACGCCTCGGGCCGGATCTGCGGGGCGCTCCTGCCGGTCGCCGCTCCCTGCGCCGCCGCCCTGATCGCCTGGGGTCTGGCGACCACCACTCCGCACTTCGTCACCGATTCGCCTCTGATCGGCCCGCTCGGCCGCACGGGCGCGACCACCGCGCTGCTGGTTCTGGCGACGGGGGCCGCGTGCTGTGCGGCCTGGGCGGCCCGTGGTCCGGTGCTGCGGTCGGTACTGCGTCTGCCGGCCGCCGGGGTCACGGTGACCGCGGCCCTGCTGGGCTCGGCCACGGCCACCGCGGCCTGCGCCGCGGTGCTGCTGTGCTCGCTCGCGGCGGCCCGGGTGCGCCGCCGGGTCCCGGGTCTCGTGGGCCTCGGTCTGGCCACGGCCCTGGCGACCGGGACGGCCTGGGCGGTCGCCGAAGGTGTCCTGCCGGACGGGCTGACGGACTCCCTGGAGGGGCAGCTCACCCCGCACCGGGTGCAGTTGTGGCGCGACGCGCTCGACATGGCCCACCGGGAACCGGCTCTCGGTGTGGGCCCGGGACGCTTCGGGGAGCTCAGCCCCACGGTCGCGCAGTCACTGACGCCCGACGGCAAGCCGCACTCCGCCCCGCTCCAGCTGGCAGCCGAGCAGGGGCTGGTCGGCGTGGCCCTGCTGGCCGCCGTTTTCTGCTGGGTGCTGTGCGCGCTGTGGCGGGCCGCACGCCCCACGCCGGTGGTCCTCACGGCGGGCGCGTCCCTGACCGCGCTCGCGGTCGTCGCGACGGTCGGGAACGCGTTGAGCTTCACCGCCGTGACGGCGGGCGCGGGGGTGGTCGCGGGGATCGCGACGGCACGGCCGATGGTGGACGCGGGGGCGCGGCACGAGGACGGCACGCGCGCGCGTGGTGATCGGTCGGAGCAGTGAGAGCGCGGCCGGTTCGGGAGCGCCGGGACCGTCAGCGCGCCGCTCTCGACGGTGCCGGGCTCAGCCGGTCGCGGATGACCTGTACGGCCGTCTCGGCGTTGTCCACCGTGATCGTGAACGTATGGCCGTCCTTGAGGCTGAGCACCACTCCCTCGCCGCGCCGGACGACGACTGCGGTGCCCTTCTCGGGCCGCCAGCGATAGCCCCAGCCGCCCCAGTGACGCGGGGTGACACGCGGTGCGAAGTCGGCGGCGACCACCTGTGAGAGGGGGATGCGCCGACGCGGCAGGCCGATGTGGCCGCAGCGCACCTCGAGATGGCCCTTGTCGACCTTCACGGCGACGTGCACGAACGCGAGCGTGCCGAACAGGACCAGCAGGCCCGCCATGATGCAGCCGACGACCGACATGACGAGCGGGACGACGCCCGAGGTCCACGCGGAGTCGACGGCCAGCTCGATACCGAGCGCCATGAAGGCGGCCCCGGCGAGCGCCAGCAGCCACTGGGCGCGGTTGGTGGCGCGCCCGATCCAGACTTCGGGATACGCGGCACCGTCAGGGGCACCGCTCTCGCCGTGGGGGTGGTCCCTCATGGCTATGAGACTACTCAGATTCCGCTGTGCGGGCACCTGGTCGCGGAGCGTCACCGGTCCGGCCGGGCGTTTGGCCGAAGGTCGTCCGTCAGCGCTCAGCGCGCGGGGCTCACCGCCTGCAGGAAGCGGCCCTCCTCGTACGCCAGAGCGGATGCCGGGAGGAGCTCTTCACGCCCGCTGAGGATGACGGTCAGAGTGCCGTCGGCAGGCGCCTCCGGCGCGGGCAACTCGTTGATCCTGCGCAGGGCCTGGGCGGCGACGGCGACGGCCGAGCCGTGCAGGACGAGCGGTGGCAGACCGGCCTGCTGCACCGCCGCGCGGATACGCTCGGCGACGAGTTCGTAATGGGTGCAGCCCAGGACAACGGTCGTTACATCGGTCGGGGTGCGCTCCGCGGCGTCGGCGATCGCGGCGTCGATGGCCGCCTCGTCCGCGTACTGCACCGCCTCGGCGAGCCCCGGGCACGCGACCTCCGTGACGGTCACGCCGTCGGCGAAGTCCCGGATGAGACCGCGCTGGTAGGGGCTGCCCGTGGTGGCGGGCGTGGCCCAGATGGCGACGGGTCCGCCACCCGCCGCGGCGGGCTTGATCGCCGGCACCGTGCCGATGACCGGCAGGTCCGGTTCGAGACGGGCGCGCAGGGTGGGCAAGGCGTGCACCGAGGCGGTGTTGCAGGCGACGATCAGGGCGTCCGGGCGGTGCGTGGCGGCCGCTTCGGCGACGGCGAGCGAGCGGGCCCTGATGTCCTCCGGGGTGCGCGGTCCCCAGGGCATGCCGTCGGGGTCCGAGGAGAGGACGAGATCGGCGTCGGGTCGCAGACGGCGCACCGCGGCGGCGGCCGCCAGCAGTCCGATTCCGGTGTCCATGAGCGCGATCTTCACCCGGGCACCTTATCGGATCGGCTTCGACGGCCCGGAGCGGTGGGGCAGACTGCGACGGATGAGTGCCCTCGCGTGGACCGCCGGCCTGTCCCTGGCCGTCTGGCTGTGGCTGCTGCTCGGCCAGGGCCTCTTCTGGCGTACCGACGTCCGCCTGCCGCCGCGCCGGGAACCCGACGTCTGGCCGTCCGTCGGCGTCGTCGTACCCGCGCGGGACGAGGCGTCCGTACTCCCCGAGAGCCTGCCCTCGCTCCTGGCGCAGGACTATCCGGGACACGCGGAGGTCTTCCTGGTCGACGACGGCAGTTCGGACGGCACCGGTGTGCTGGCACGCGAGCTCTCACGGCGGCACGGCGGTCTGCCGCTCACCGTCTCCTCCCCCGGAGAGCCTCCCGCGGGCTGGACGGGCAAGCTCTGGGCCGTACGGCACGGAATCGGGCTGGCCCGCGCGCGTGGGCCCGAGTTCCTGCTGCTGACGGACGCGGACATCGCGCACGGGCCGGACAGTCTGCGGGAGTTGGTGGCGGCGGCGCGCACCGGCGGGTTCGACCTCGTGTCGCAGATGGCCCGGCTGCGCGTGGAGAGCGCGTGGGAGCGGCTGGTCGTGCCCGCCTTCGTCTACTTCTTCGCGCAGCTCTATCCGTTCCGTCGGGTCCGCGTACGGGGCTCGCGGACGGCGGCCGCGGCCGGCGGATGTGTGCTGCTGCGGACGGAGACGGCCGGGCGTGCCGGAATCCCGGACACCATCCGGCACGCCGTCATCGACGACGTGGCGCTCGCGAGGGCGGTCAAGAGCGGCGGCGGCCATATCTGGCTGGGGCTGGCGGAGCGGGTGGACAGTGTGCGTCCGTACCCGCGGCTGCACGACCTGTGGCGCATGGTCTCGCGCAGCGCGTACGCCCAGCTGCGGCACAACCCTCTGCTGCTCGCCGGCACGGTGACCGGTCTAGCCGTGGTCTATCTGGTGCCGCCGGTGGCGTTCGTCGCGGGCCTCGTCGCGGGGAGTACGGCGGCCGCGGTCGCCGGCGGGCTCGCGTGGCTGTTGATGACAGCGACGTACGTGCCGATGCTCCGCTATTACGGGCAGCCTCTTCCCCTCGCCCCCCTGCTGCCGTTCACGGCTTTGCTGTACCTCTTCATGACGGTCGATTCGGCGGTGCAGCACTACAGGGGGCGGGGCGCGGCCTGGAAGGGCCGTACGTATGCGCGCCCCGCCCCCGAGCAGCGGTGAGGGCGGCCCCTCGCCACGCTTCACCGCTCTTCGCCGCTCTTCGCCGCTGTTCTCCAGTGCCTCTCCTCTGGGCCTCTCCTCCGCCCAGGCCTCTCCTCCGCCCGGGTCACTTCCTGCCCGGCGTCCAGTTCATGCCCCACCCATAGGCGTAGTCGACCGTGCGCTGGGGACTGACGCCACGCTCGGGGACCAGGTAGCGCGCCTCGCGCTGGACGACCAGGTCGCCGCCCTGGTTGGTGATCAGGGCGAGCGCGCACACCGTGGAGGGGACCGTGCACTCGTCCAGGGAGAAGTCGACGGGCGCGCCGTGCTGGGGCTGGAGGGTGACCGTGGCGTGCAGGTCGGCGAAGGAGCGGGCGCCTTCGTAGATGGTCACGAAGATGAGGATGCGCCGGAAGGCGTCCTTGTGGTCGAGGTTGACGGTGAGGTTCTCACCGCTCGCCATGGCTCCGGTGCGGTCGTCGCCGTCGAGGTGGATGTACGGCGGCTGGTGCAGCGCGCCGAAGGCGTTGCCGAGCGACTGCACCACGCCCTTGCTGCCGTCGGACAGCTCGAACAGGGCGCACAGGTCGAGGTCGAGGTCGGCGTGCATGGCGACGGACCGGCCCAGTTTGCTCGCCCAGCCCGAGAACTGCTTGCGCACCTGCCAGTTCAGGTTCACCCGCAGGGCGCCGGACGTGCCGCCCTGCTTGGTCAGCGAGACCGCGGGGGCCTCCTTGGTCAGGGTGACCTTGGTCAGGCGGACCGGAGCCGGGGACGCGGTGGGGGTCGGCGGAGCGGTCACGGGCGGCGG
>NZ_VJZE01000602.1 GCF_009377205.1 Streptomyces phyllanthi | reverse complement strand
GGAGGGGGCGGAGGGTGCGGCGGGCATGTCGACCGAGAGGACAGGGTTGGTCATGACCCGTTCCTTTGCTGACCGTGACAAATTGAGGGCTCAAACACCTGCGGGCCGTATCGTCACACGTACCCGCAGGTAGGTAAGGGCTCTTCCGGAACCTGCCGTTTCCCTCGGTAACGGACCGACTCCACGTCCCGGTCACGCATCCCGCGTAGACCTGCCGTGTCGAACCGGGCATACCGGGCCTGAAACGGACGATTGCCTTCCGCGCTCCTTCCGTCGCGCCGGCCGCGGCGCGTACGCAGTGTGGTGGACATCACCAGGCGGGCATATGCGCGAGGGTGCAGTTATGTGATTCGGGGCACCGGAGCGGAGTCGTGTGATTACGCTCGGCCACGTACCGACGTCAACGCCGCCCGGCGTTCCGACCTGGGGGTGCCCGCATGCCCAACGTTCGCCAACTGGACCCCAGCGCCTCTCCTTTGGACTACTTCGGCTTCGAGCTGCGCCGCCAGCGGGAGAAGGCGGGGCTGACACTGAAGGAGCTGGGCTCGTCGATCTTCTGCACGGGGTCACTGGTGGGCCAGATCGAGACGGCCCACAAGATCCCGCAACGGGAGTTCGCCGAACGGTGCGATGCGGCGCTGATGACGGACGGGACGTTCTCGCGGTTGGTGGGGCTGGTGCTGAGGAGCCAGCTGCCGTCGTGGTTCCAGGCGTATGCGGAGATGGAGGCGAGGGCCGCGTACATCTCCACGTATCAAGCGCAGTTGGTGTACGGGCTCTTCCAGACCCAGGCGTACGCGCGTGCCGTACTCGGTGTGGAGCACCAGGAAACGCTCGACGAGATGGTGGCCGCGCGAATGGAGCGCCAGCGCATCCTGAAGCGGGAGAAGCCTCCGGTCCTGTGGGCGGTGTTGGACGAGGCCGTCCTGTACCGGGAGATCGGCGGACGGGAGGTCATGCGGGAGCAACTCGCCTATCTGCTGAGCCTCTTCGGACGGCCCTGGTTGGAGCTCCAGGTGCTGCCGTTCTCGGCGGGACAGCACTCCAGCTTGATGGGCTCGTTCAACCTTCTGCGCTTCGACGACGACCCCGACCTGCACTACTGCGAGAGCTACGACCAGGGGCACATGACGGCTAATCCGCAGGTGATCAGGGAACGTTCCTTCGGATACGCTCGCTTGCAGGCTGAGGCCCTCTCCCCGAGGGACTCAGCGGCACTGATTGCTCGCGTGATGGAGGAGCGTTATGGGGAGCAGCCTGGACCTGACGCACGTCCAGTGGCGTAAGTCGTCCTACAGCGGCAGCAGCGGCGGCGACTGCGTAGAAGTCGCCCCCCTGACCCCACACATCGCCGTCCGCGACTCCAAGAACCCCCGCGGCGGCACCCTCATCCTCTCGCCGGAGGCCTACTCCGCCTTCGTGGAGCACCTCTCCGCGCCGTAGCGCCGAGAGGTGCTGGAGACGGTCAGTTGGGCCGCACCGCGTTCGCCGCGGTGACAAGCGCGGCCACCGCCAACAGAGCGGCAGCGACAGGGCGGGCGTGGCGGGTGAGCAGGTGTCGGAGCACGGCGACCTCGCAGGGGAAGCGGGGGCAACGGTGGCTGGTCGACGACAGCACCGGACGACGACGCCGGTGGCCTCAGCAGCGAATTAAGCGTGTTTAACGCGTTGCTTAACGTAGGCGTTTTATGCTTCAACAGCAAGAGGCCCTGGGTGAGTCGCAGGAAAGCCAGAGCTCAACTCCCCTTACTGACATGCTTAGTTCATGTCAGCAACGGCCGAGCGCGACGAACCGGGAACCATTGGGCGCAGAGTTCAGCGACTGCGTGTGGAACGCGGACTGACCCAGAGGCAACTGGCCGAGCCGGCCTACACGCCCGCGTACATCTCCACCGTGGAGGCCGGGCGCGTACGCGCCTCCGACGAGGCGCTCACCCATATCGCGGAGCGGCTCGGTATCGCCTACGAGGAACTGGCGACCGGGCGCCCCGCCCATCTCGCCACCGATCTGCGATTACGCCTCACCGACGCCCAGCGCACCCTCGCGACCGGCGAGGCCTCGGTGGCCGCGGAGCAGTACGCGGCGCTCCTGGGGGAGGCCGAGACGCACGGACTCGTCGCCGAACAGGCCGTCGCGCTCCTCGGGCTCGGCGAATGCGCGCTGACGACGGGCGATCTGGCGGCCGGGCTGCGGTACTTCGAGCGGTCGGAGGAGGTGCTCGGCGACGCGCCGCTGCCGGTCAGGGCACCGGCCCTCCGCGGCCGGGCGGTCGCCCACTACCTCGCCGGGGAACTCCGTTACGCCTGCTACTTACTCGAGTCGACCATCGACGAGCTCAACCGCGGCGGTCTGCACGACCCGGACGCGCTGCTCCTGCTCTACGCCAGCGCCATCGGTCCCTACATGGACATGGGCGCGCACGCGCGGGCGGCGAAGGCGGCCGACATCGCCCTGTCCCTCGCGCCGCAGGTACGGGACCCGGCACTGGTGGCCCGTATGCACCGCCAGGTCGCGCGCACGCTGATCGCCGAGGGCCGCGTCGCCGAGGCCGACGCCTCCCTGGTCAAGGCGGCCGAGCTCTACCGCCAGCTCCAGATCCGTACCGAACTCGCCAACTGCCACTGGATGCGCGGGTACCTGCACGCGCAGAACGGTGAACTGGTGCGCGCGGAGGGCGAGTTGCGCGAGGCACTGGTCATGCACTCCGGCCGGAACGCCGCGCTGTACAGCAGCCAGGTGACCGTGGAACTGGCCGACGTCCTGCACCGGCTCGGCAAGTCCAAGGAGGCCGCCGAGCTGCTCCGCGAGGTCATCGGGGAGCTGTCGCCGGAGCGCGGCGCCGTCCACTCCGCCGCCGCGCACCGTCTGCTCGGCATCATCGCGGAGGACGCGCGGGACACCGAGACCGCCGAGGAGCACTACGTACGGGCGCTCAGCCTGCTGGAGCGCGCGGGCGCGGCGGGCGACCTGGCCGACCTGTGCCGTCTCCTCGGGGACCTCCTGCGCCGTACGGGCCGGGTGGAGGCGGCGCTGGACGCGTACCGGACGGGACTCGGGCACCGTACGGTCCCCGGGACGACGACCCTGGGACCGGCGCCGGCACATCCCCCGCTCTGAGGAACCACACGTGGTGCACAGATCCGCCGGATAATCTGCGGGGCGTAGCCGCGGTACGTGTGTGCGGCAGGTCCGTGGAAGAAGCAGGGCGGAAGCAAGGCGCGTGGACAACCAGCGAAGTGTGCGGAGTGTGGCCGACGGCGTGCGCCTTGCCGCGCGTGCCCTCGTGTACACCGTCCTCGGCGGCCTCGCCCTCATCGCCATCGCCACGGTCGTCTCGGTCCTCGGGCCCATGGTCGCGCTGGACCTGGCCACCCCCGCGATGGCCGCCTGGTGGACGGTCTTCACGGCCGTGGTCGTCCAGGGCGTGCCCTTCCTGTTGCTGGGCACGCTGGTGTCGGCGGCGATCGGCGCCTTCGTACCGGAACGGGTCTTCAACCGCCTGCTGCCCCGCAACCCCGTGCTCGCCGTACCCGTGGCGGGGGCCGCGGGCGTCGTACTGCCGGGGTGCGAGTGCGCGTCCGTACCGGTCGCCGGAAGCCTGATGCGCCGGGGGGTCGTGCCCGCGGCCGCCCTCGCCTTCCTGCTCTCCGCTCCCGCGATCAACCCGGTGGTGCTGGTCGCCACGTCCATCGCGTTCCCGGGTCAGCCGCTGATGGTGGCGGCCCGGCTGGTCGCCTCGCTCGCCACGGCGGTGGTGATGGGCTGGCTGTGGGTGCGGTTCGGGAAGGACGAGTGGCTGCGGCCACGCCTTCCGAAGCCGGGCAGGGCCCCGGCGAGGACACCTTCCCGCCGGTCCCGCCGGTCCCGCTGGTCCCGCTGGGACGACTTCCGGTCGGGGCTGCAGCACGACTTCCTGCACGCGGGCGGGTTCCTGGTGGTGGGCGCGGCAGCGGCGGCGACGTTCAACATCCTCGTACCGCGTTCCGTCCTCGACGTCTTCACGGGCTCGCCCTGGCTGTCCGTCCTCCTCCTCGCCGTGCTCGCCGTCGTGCTGTGCGTGTGCAGCGAGGCGGACGCCTTCGTCGCGGCCTCCCTGAGCGGCTTCTCCCCCACCGCACGGCTGGCCTTCATGGTGGTGGGCCCGATGGTGGACCTGAAGCTGTTCGCCCTGCAGGCGGGCACGTTCGGCCGGTCCTTCGCCGTACGGTTCTCCTCCGCCACCTGGCTCGTGGCCGTGACCAGCAGCGTTCTGGTGGGGTGGTGGCTCCTGTGAGGCGTTACGGTCCCGCGGTGCTGTTGCTGCTGTGCGGCGCGGCGATCCTGCGTATCTCGCTCCTCAGCGAGCTGTATCTGCGGTACGTCCAGCCGGGGCTGCGGCCGTTCCTGATCGCTTCCGGGGTGCTGCTGGTGGTGCTGGGGGTGCTGGCCGGGGTCAGGAACGCGCGGGTGCGGGAGGAGGACCACGACGGCGGTGAGGGGTATGACGGCGGTGAGAGGCATGACGGCGGTGAGAGGCATGACGGCGGTGAGGGGCATGACCATGAGGGGCACGGTCACCCGCACACGGGCGGTCCCCGGGT
>NZ_VJZE01000601.1 GCF_009377205.1 Streptomyces phyllanthi | reverse complement strand
GCCCCGTGCACCCCGTCCACATGGCGCCGCATCTCCTCCGCCGCGTCAGCGTCCAGCGCGGCGCACGCGGGCGGGAGGCCCACGAAGACGCGCTCGGCGAGACCGGCCGCGACCTCGGCGAGGGCGTGGGTGTCCGTGGCACGGACGTCGCCGTAGCGGAGCGAGCGCACCAGGGCGGGGAGCGCCTGGGCGAGATGGCCAACGTCCGCGTCGAGGGCGGCCCGGTCGGCGAGGATCCGCATCACCACGGGTAGGGCGTCCGGCAGTTCGGCGAGGAGGCAGCGCTCGGCGAGCCCGGTGACGTCGGCGAGTGACTGGGCGCCCATGGCGTCCGCCTCGGCCTTGGCGGTCGCGGCCGAGAGCACCGTCGTACCCCACACCCCGGCCTCGGCGACCCGCACCGACAGCTCCGGCTCCCAGCGCAGCCGCCAGGTCTCCCGGAACGTCCCCGTGCTCCCGCGTGAGGCCCCGGGCTCGCCCCAGCCGATGCCCAGCAGTCGCAGCCGGTGCAGAAGACGGCTGCGCTCGGTGTCGTTCTCCTTGCGCAGGTCGAGCTCCAGCTCCCGCTCCAGCGCCTCCGGTTTGAGCCTCAGCCTGCGCTGGAGCCGCGTGAGATCGCGCTGCAACGGCACGGCCGGTGCCGCCGCGGGCACCTCGCCCAGCACATCGCCGACGACGAGCCGGTCATGCACGAGCGACAGCGGCACGTCCGAGCCCTCGCACATCACCGCCCTGACCGCATCGGTCGTCTCGGTGAGCCCCGGCAAGGGGCGCCCGCGCATCACCGCGAGCGTCTCGGCGAGCCGGACCGCCTCGATGACGTGCGCCGACGAGACGATCCGGTCCTCCTCGCGCAGCAGCCCGGCCACCTTGGTCATCCACCGCTCCACGGGACGGTCGGGCGCGCCGAACAGGTGCCCGTACCAGCCCGGAGAGTCGATCCCCGCGCCGTACCCGCTGGCCCTGGCCAGCCGCCGGTGCGTCCACGGCACCCACGTCATGTCGGCCTTGACCTTGGGCAGCCCCTTCAGGAGCGCCCGGTCGGCGGCGACGGTATGCCTCTCCCGCAGCGCGGGCACGTGCCACGCCCCGCACACGACGGCCACTTCGTCCCCGAACTCCTTCCGCGCGGCCCGCACCTGGAGCCGCATGTACGCCTCCCGTACGAGGTCCCGGTCGTGGCCCCCGGTCCCGTACGCCTCCCGCAGCGCCCCCATGGCTTCCTCGAGCGCCGTGAACGGCGCGAACACGTCCCCGCCCGTGCCCCGGTGCTCGACCACGTCCTCCCACCACCGCTCGGGGTCGTCGTACCCGGCGGCCTCGGCCAGCGCGGCGAGGGGATCGACGCGGAGAGATGCACCGGCGTCCGGGTGAGGGGCGCAGGGGTCGGCCGGTGCCGTCTCTCCGGGTGCTTCCCCGGACGCGGGCGGGCCGGTCGGGCCTGTGGCGGTGCCGGTGGCGGTGGCTTCCACGGACTCGCCGGTCTCGTCCAGGCCGGTCTCGGCTGGCGCAGTGGGCCCGGGTGGCGCAGTGGGTCCGGCCGGGGCGGCCGGCTCCGGGGAGTCCTCGTCCCTCCCCCACGCCAGCGTGTGCGTTGCGGGGAGGTCGATGAAGCGGGCCGGGACCCGGTGCTCCAGAGCCCAGCGGACGGCCACCCACTCCGGTGAGAACTCGGCCAGCGGCCAGAAGGCCGAGCGTCCGGGCTCGTCCACGGCGTGGGCGAGCAGGGCGACCGGCGGCCGCATGTCCTCGTCGGCGGCGAGCGGGATCAGGGCGTCCGCCTCCGGGGGCCCCTCGATCAGGACGACCACCGGCCGCGCCGCCTCCAGCGCGGCCCGCACCGCCCGCGCCGAGCCCGGACCGTGGTGCCGTACGCCGAGCAGCAGCGGTCCGTCGCCGTACGGCCGCTCTCGCGGCGACGCCCCTTCGGCGCCGGCCACATGCCGCTCCGGGAACTCCTTCACGCGCTCACCTCCCGGCAGGCCCGGTAGAAGTCCGTCCAGCCGTCGCGCTCGCGCACGACCGCCTCCAGGTACTCCTGCCAGATGACACGGTCCGCCGCCGGGTCGCGGACGACGGCGCCGAGGATGCCGGCGGCAACGTCCGAGGCACGCAGCACACCGTCACCGAAGTGGGTGGCCAGGGCGAGTCCGTTGGTGACGACGGAAATGGCCTCCGCGGTCGACAGCGTGCCGCTGGGCGACTTCAGCTTCGTACGGCCGTCGGCCGTCACACCGTCGCGCAACTCGCGGAAGACCGTCACGACACGGCGGATCTCGTCGATCCCGTCGGGCACTGCCGGCAGGTCGAGGGAGCGGCCGATCTGGTCGACGCGGCGCGAGACGATGTCGACCTCGGCGTCGGCGCTCTCCGGCAGCGGCAGCACCACCGTGTTGAAGCGGCGGCGCAGGGCGCTGGACAGGTCGTTGACCCCGCGGTCGCGGTCGTTGGCCGTGGCGATCAGGTTGAAACCGCGGACGGCCTGCACCTCCTGCCCCAACTCCGGTATGGGCAGCGTCTTCTCGGACAGGATCGTGATCAACGTGTCCTGGACGTCGGCCGGGATGCGGGTCAGCTCCTCGACGCGGGCGGTCATGCCCTCGGCCATGGCCCGCATGACCGGGCTCGGCACGAGCGCGTCGCGGCTGGGGCCGTGGGCGAGCAGCTGCGCGTAGTTCCAGCCGTAGCGGATCGCCTCCTCCGGTGTGCCCGCGGTGCCCTGCACCAGCAGCGTGGAGTCACCGCTGACGGCCGCCGCAAGATGCTCGGAGACCCAGGTCTTCGCCGTGCCGGGCACGCCGAGCAGGAGCAGGGCGCGGTCGGTGGCGAGTGTGGTGACGGCGACCTCGACAATGCGGCGCGGGCCCACGTACTTCGGTGTGATCACGGTGCCGTCCGGCAGGGTGCCGCCGAGCAGGTAGGTCGCCACCGCCCATGGAGAGAGCTTCCAGCGGGCCGGGCGCGGACGGTCGTCCTGCGCGGCGAGCGCGGCGAGTTCGGCGGCGAACGCGTCCTCGGCGTGCGGGCGCAGCGCCTCGGTCTCGGTCTGTTCCGCGGGCGTGTGCCCGCTCGTGCGGGCGCCCGGGTCCGTGTGCGCGTTCGCGGGCGCGGACTGGTTGCGGCTCTCGTCGACGGTCGTCGGGTCAACGGAAACAGGCATGACTGAGTCCCCCTCCAGCTCGGCCGTGTACGACCGGTTCGGATCTGGTGTCCACCCTGCACCACGCCACTGACAATGCACTCCGACCTGCGAAAATGCGCTCGCCGAGGTCGATTGTCAGTGGTGGGTCCTACCTTCGATGACATGACTCAGCAGGGGGTGCGCTGGACGGCTGAGCAGGTGCTGGCATTGGCACCTGACGCAGCGTCGCGCAAAGCCGGAAGCAAACTCGGCGCGGCCGGGCCGTGGTCTGAGGCGGGCAGTTCTGACGAGGGGACGGTGTGGGGACTGTGCAAGGGCAGTGGCAGCAAGCCGTATCAGACGGTCATCGACGTCGCGGACTCCACCGGTCCCGCGTACAAGTGCAGTTGTCCGAGTCGCAAGTTCCCGTGCAAGCACGCGCTGGGCTTGCTGCTGCTCTGGGCGGGCGAGGACGGTTCGGTGCCGCGTGCGCAGGCACCGGACTGGGCGGAGCAGTGGACGGCCGGGCGAAGGGGGCGTGCCGAAGCCAGGAGGACGACGACGGGCGGGGCATCTGGGGACGCTTCGGGTGATCCGGAGGCGGCGCGCCGCAGGGCGGAGCGTCGCGCCGAGCGGATCACCGCGGGGGCGACGGAGCTGGAACAGCGACTGGCCGATCTGCTGCGGGGCGGTCTGGCGTCCGCCGAGCAGGCGGGGTACGGACTGTGGGAGGAGACGGCGGCCCGCATGGTCGACGCCCAGGCACCCGGACTGGCCGCGCGAGTGCGGGAATTGGGGGCGATACCGGGCTCGGGGCCCGGCTGGCCGGTGCGGTTGCTGGAGGAGTGCGCGCTCCTCCATCTCCTCGACCAGGGCTGGCTGCGGCGCGAGCACCTGCCGGAGGGGCTCGCAGCGACGGTCCGTTCCCGGGTCGGCCTGCCCGGCTCGGCGGACGGCCCGCCGGTGCGCGACCGCTGGCTGGTCCTCGCCCAGTACGACACGGCGGACGCCCGTCTGACAACGCGCCGGATATGGCTGTACGGCGCCGGATCCGGCCGTACGGCGCTGCTTCTCTCGTACGGGGCGGCGGGCCGGGCACCGGAGTTGACGCTGCCGGTCGGCCTTGCGTTCGAGGCGGAGGTGGCGTCGTATCCGGGCGCGGGACAGCTGCGGGCCGCTCTGGGCGAGCGGTTCACGGCGCCCGCACCGGCGGAGATACGGCCGCCGGGGGTGCCCCCGGCGGAGGCCGCCGCCCGCTACGGCGACGCCCTGCGCGACGACCCGTGGCTGGACGCGATCCCGGTCACGCTGGCTCGTGTCGTCCCGGTCCCGGACGGCGACTCCTGGCAACTCTGCGACGCGGACGGCGACCTGGCCCTCCCCCTGTCTCCCTCCGCATGCTCCCGCCCCGGCCTGTGGCGCCTCATCGCCCTCTCCGGGGGCGGCCCCGTCACCGTCTTCGGCG
>NZ_VJZE01000600.1 GCF_009377205.1 Streptomyces phyllanthi | reverse complement strand
TATAAGAGACAGGGTTCACCAGTTCCACGCCGATCATCAGGCCCCGTCCGCGTACGTCGCCGACGCAGGCGAAATCGTCGGTCAGCGCCTGAAGTTGGGTGAGCATACGGGCGCCCAGGGTCGCGGCGTGTTCGGCGAGCCGGTTCTCGCGGACATGGGCGAGGGTGGCCGTGCCGGCGGCCATGGCGAGCTGGTTGCCGCGGAAGGTGCCAGCGTGGTCGCCGGGCCGCCAGACGTCGAGGTCGTCGCGGTAGATCACGACGGCCAGCGGGAGGCTGCCGCCGATGGCCTTGGACAGCACCATCACGTCCGGCACGACGCCGCTGTGCTCCACGGCCCAGAAGCGGCCCGTGCGCCCCACGCCCGTCTGGACCTCGTCCGCGATCAGCGGAATGGAGCGCGTGGCGGTGATCTCACGCATACGGCGCATCCAGGTGTCCGGCGCCGGGATCACCCCGCCCTCGCCCTGGACGGGTTCCAGGATCATCCCGGCGGGCCGGGGCACCCCGGACTTGGTGTCGTCGAGGACGGACTCGGTCCAGCGCGCGGCGAGTTCGGCGCCGCGTTCGCCGCCCACCCCGAACGGGCAGCGGTAGTCCTGTGGGTACGGCAGGCGCGCGACTCGTACGTCGGTCGCTCCCCCGGATGCCTCGAGCGCCCCTGTGGTCATCCCGTGGTAGGCGCCGGTGAAGGCGAGCATGCCGGTGCGCCCGGTGGCGGCGCGCACGAGTTTGAAGGCCGCCTCGACCGCGTCCGTCCCGGCCGGCCCGCAGAACTGCACCCGGGCGCGGTCGGCGAGTTGGGGCGGGAGGGTGCGGAACAGCTCCGTGGTGAAGGCGTCCTTCACCGGGGTCGCCAGGTCGAGGACGTGCAGCGGTGCCCCCGAGTCGAGCACCTTGCGGATCGCCTCCAGCACGACCGGATGGTTGTGACCGAGGGCGAGCGTGCCCGCACCGGACAGACAGTCGAGGTAGCGGCGCCCGTCGGCTCCCTCGATGGTCAGCCCACGGGCCCGTACGGGGACGATCGGCAGGGCGCGCGCATAGGTGCGCGCCGCGGACTCGCGCGCCGACTGCCTCCGCAGGATCCCCTCGTGCGCCACGCGAGCCCCCTCGGCCACGCGCCCCACAGACTCGGTCACAACCACGATGACGATTCCTCCGCTCCCAGAGGCGAGTTGGCCGGGGCCCCGAACACCGGCGGCGGGTTCCCCGCACATACCAACGACGCGCCCCCTGCGGGGAAGCGGGTGCGGCCGAGATCCGTGCCGATGAGGCGCCGCGCCGCTCAAGATCCAGGCCGTGACGGAACCGTTGCCGTTCCGTGGGAAGTCCCCCACAGCGACCGCATAGTGTGTGGTGCCGTTCAGCGACACCGAGCGAACGCACACCGGCGGATCCGCACCAAGCCGCCGTGGCGTCGCGTACGAAGAGAAGGACGTACGCGAACGTACGCGACCGCTCCAGCGCACAGAGTTGCCTTATCACCAGGGGGAGTTCACACCATGCGACCCATACGCCCGTCCCGCGCCGCTCGCCGAGTCAGGGCCGGGCGCCGCAGAGCCTCCCCCGCGCTGGCCGCCCTTGGCCTCGCCACGGCGCTCGCGCTGACCGCCACCGCCTGCGACTCGGGCGACACCTCGGCGAACGCCGACACGTCCGCCTCCCAGGGCGCCTCGAACGACGACAAGATCACGATCCCGGACGACATCAAGGACCGGCTCAAGGAGCACGGGATCGACATCGACAAGTGGAAGAACGGCGCCTGGAAGAACTGGGACAAGGACGACTGGCTGCGCGAGGCCGAGGACTTCGTCAACCCGATCATCAAGGACCTGTGGGATCCGGACCGTATGCGTGAGGCCGAGGAGCCGGAGAAGGAGGTCGACGAGAACGACCTCTCCGGCGACCAGGGCGTCACCGACCCGACCCCGGCCCCCGTGGAGGCGAAGGCCGTGCCGACGCGCTACCACGACAACGCCCCCGAGGCGGGCAAGGTGTTCTTCGACTCGCCCAAGGGAACGATGGTCTGCTCGGCGACGGTGGTCCAGGACCCGGCCCACCCCGGCAAGTCGAACATGGTGTGGACCGCGGGCCACTGTGTGCACGCCGGCAAGTCGGGCGGCTGGTACCGCAACATCGCCTTCGTGCCCTCGTACAACGACAGCGGGAAGACGGCGGCGGAGCTGGAGACCGCCACCAAGGAGGAGGTCGCTCCGTACGGCGTCTGGTGGGGCGACTGGGCGCAGACCTCGGACCAGTGGATCGAGCAGGGCGGTTCGACCGGGGGCGACGGCGCGTCCTACGACTTCGCGGTGATCCATGTGACGCCGGAGGAGGGCGGCGACGGCAAGTCCCTGGAGGAGACGGTCGGTTCGGCGCTCCCGGTGGACTTCGACGCGCCCGCAGTACCGCAGGTGAAGAGCATCACGGCGACCGGTTATCCGGCGGCGGCGCCGTTCGACGGCGAGACGATGTACCAGTGCACGGACAAGCCCGGCCGGCTGTCGCTGCTGAAGTCGGACCCGACGATGTACCGCATCGGCTGCACGATGACCGGTGGTTCGTCCGGTGGCGGCTGGGTGGCGGCCGGCTCGGACGGCAAGCCCGCGCTGGTGTCCAACACCTCGATCGGCCCGGCGAGCGCGGGCTGGCTGGCGGGCCCGCGGCTGGGCAAGGCGGCCAAGGGCATCTACCAAGAGGTGAGCGAGAAGTTCGCCGGTCGGTGATGCCCCGCGGCGGCCGGTAGTCGGCCACCGGCAATCCGCGGCAGCGGTCCGTGGGTGGCCGGCGGCCATCGGTCGTACGTGCGCCACACGGCACGTCGAAGGCCCGCCCCCTGTGCGAGGGGCGGGCCTTCACTCGTCGGGCGTACGGCGGTCAGGCCAGGGGTGCCGGAACGTACGGTGCCAGCTCCGCGGCCAGTTCTTCGTGGACCCGCACCTTGAGCAGCGTGCCCTCCGGGGTGTGCTCCTCGGAGATCACCTCGCCCTCGTCGTGGGCGCGGGCGACCAGCTTGCCGTGCGTGTACGGCACGAGTGCCTCGATCTCTACCGACGGGCGGGGCAGCTCGGCGTCGATCAGAGCGAGCAGCTCGTCGATGCCCTGGCCGGTGCGGGCCGAGACCGCGATGGAGCGCTTCTCGATCCGCAGCAGCCGCTGGAGCGCCAGCGGGTCGGCCGCGTCCGCCTTGTTGATCACGACGATCTCGGGTACGTCGGTGGCGCCGACGTCCCTGATCACCTCGCGCACGGCGGCCAGCTGCTCCTCGGGCGCCGGGTGGGCGCCGTCGACCACGTGCAGGATCAGGTCGGACTCGCCGACCTCCTCCATCGTGGAGCGGAACGCCTCGACCAGGTGGTGCGGCAGGTGGCGTACGAAGCCGACGGTGTCCGCCAGCGTGTACAGCCGCCCGCTCGGGGTCTCGGCCCGGCGCACGGTCGGGTCGAGGGTCGCGAACAGCGCGTTCTCGACCAGGACGCCCGCGCCGGTGAGGCGGTTGAGCAGCGAGGACTTGCCCGCGTTGGTGTAGCCGGCGATGGCGACCGACGGCACCTTGTGGCGCTTGCGCTCCTGGCGCTTGATCTCGCGGCCGGTCTTCATCTCCGCGATCTCCCGGCGCATCTTCGCCATCTTCTCGCGGATCCGGCGCCGGTCCGTCTCGATCTTGGTCTCACCGGGACCACGGGTGGCGAGGCCGCCGCCCTTGCCGCCGCCCATCTGCCGGGACAGCGACTGACCCCAGCCTCGGAGCCTCGGCAGCATGTACTGCATCTGCGCGAGCGCGACCTGTGCCTTGCCCTCTCGGGACTTGGCGTGCTGGGCGAAGATGTCGAGGATCAGGGCCGTACGGTCGATGACCTTGACCTTGACGACGTCCTCGAGGTGGATGAGCTGGCCCGGGCTGAGCTCACCGTCGCAGATGACGGTGTCGGCGCCGGTCTCCAGGACGATGTCCCGCAGTTCGGTCGCCTTGCCGGAACCGATGTACGTGGCCGCGTCGGGCTTGTCGCGACGCTGGATCACGCCGTCGAGCACCAGCGCGCCCGCGGTCTCCGCGAGAGCGGCCAGCTCGCCCAGTGAGTTCTCGGCGTCCTGCGTGGTTCCCGAGGTCCAGACGCCGACGAGGACGACCCGCTCCAGACGGAGCTGGCGGTACTCGACCTCGGTGACGTCCTCGAGCTCGGTGGAGAGGCCCGCGACACGGCGCAGAGCCGCGCGGTCGGAGCGGTCGAACTGGTCGCCGTCCCGCTCTCCGTCGATCTCGTGGCTCCAGGCGACGTCCTCTTCCATCAGGGCATCGGCCCGAAGACCCTCGGTGTGGTTCTGCGCGGAGGCGCGCTGCGTGGCCTGGGAAGCGGAAGAAGAGGAGGTCATTGGATCCTTACGTCGATGGGAAACGGATGCGGCGACGGGTCTGCTCTGCTCCGTCACTGGCGACGGATCGTTTCCGTCATCCTGGACAACGTTCGAGTCCCCCGGGAGATTCCCGGGCCCTGCCCCGAGGGGCCGGCCCTCGCCGCCGACGCGACGATGGTCGCACGACCGGGCTCACCACGTCACCCGGGTTATTCCCGTCCCACGACCCGAGTGTTCCCACCCCGCCACCCCC
>NZ_VJZE01000005.1 GCF_009377205.1 Streptomyces phyllanthi | reverse complement strand
CGGCCACGTCGTGGCCGGCCGCCTCGGGTCGACGAAACCCATAGGGCAGCCCGCGTCAGGTTGGCCGGGAGCGCAAGGCCTGTTCCGCGGAAGGACGTAGTCAGGTGACGGTCCAGGTCCGCAGCCGGCGGGCAATCCGGGCGACCCCGAGCGCACCGGAGGCGGCATCCCGAACGAGCATGACAGCCCCCTTGGGCGGATAGTCGAGACGGAATCCGTGGAGGAAGAGAAAGGCCTCGGCCGCGTGCCAGGCGAAGGCCTCGTTGGAATGCTCCAGACACGGCAGTTTCGCCAGGGTATGCAGCAGCGCGGCAGCCTTGAGGTGCAGCGAGCCGTAGATCTCGGTCTCCAGGCCCCGGGCATTGACCCGCCCGACAGCGGCATAGAGCGGTCCGTAGTCGTCGATCTGGGGATCGCCGTCCAGTTGCTCGGCGGCGTGCAGCAGGAACATGACGTCGAGCGGGTGGAACGGCTCCGGCTGGGTCACGCCGCGTGGCCTCGCTCCTGTTCGCCGATCTCGCGCAGAGCCTGCTGCTCGGCTTCCCTGTGCTCAGTGGTCGGGTCGATGCTGCCGGGCTCGGCTGCGAAGGCCGCGCTGCTGCGGGCCATCGAAGCCCTGAAGCCCTCCAGGAACCGCTGCTCGACCGCGGTGGCGCGGTCGTAGGCGGCCGACAGGATGTACTCCTGCATGCTGACACCCTGCTGCTTTGCGGCTGCCGCGATCGCCGCCTGCTGCCGAGGGTCGGGGAAGCGCAGGTTCATCGCTTTCGGGTTCGACATGACACCTACGGTACCAGCGGTACCAGGCAAGGGGACCGTCGCTGGATGGCACTTCCCTACCCGCTTGGTTCTGGCTCAGATCTTGGGGAGCGGTAGCGGAGGGTGACCCCGGGCCTTCTCAGGGGAGAGGCGGTCAGGTGGTTTGGAGTCGGAAGTGCAGCAGGCCGGTGGCATCGTCAGGGGCGGGCTTGCCGTCCGGATCGGTGACCTCGGTCACGGTCAGGCCGGCGGTCGTGACCAGCTTCTCGAACTGGTCCCGGGTGTACCAATGCATGATCCACGGGCGCTCTTCGATGGTGCTGTCTGAGCCGTGGTGCCGTTCGTAGCGGAGAAGCGACGTCTGTGTCCGGGCTGTCTCGTCGCGTTGCTCGGCGACGACGGACACCCGGAGCTCGGCGCCGTCAGGTGCGGCGGCCGTGCGCACCCGGCCGATCTGCTCGGCGGGGGTCGGTGCGGGGGTGAACAGGGGTACCAGGGCGGTGCCGCCCTCAGCCAGGTGAGCGTGGATGCCGCGCAGGGCGGCGAGCGCCGTGGCGTCATCGGGGAGCAGGGTGAAGGTCGGCCCGGCGAGGAAGATCGCCTGGTAGCGGCGGGGCAGGTCCAAAGCCTCCATGCGCTGGTGGAACACGGTGGCACGGATGTCTTGTTCGTCTGCCTGGCGTCGGAGCCGCTCCAGCATGTCGGCGGAGGAGTCGACGCCGTCGACCTCCAGGCCGCGTCGGCGCAGTTCGAGCAGGGGCTCACCGTCTCCGCACCCCAGCTCCAGTGCCGGCATGCCCGCTTGCTGAATGAAGGCTGCGTAGGGTTCGGGGTCCTGGGAGAAGGACTTCAGCGGTCCGTAGAGTTCCGCGACGATGCCGGTGTAGAAGTCAGCTGGGTCCACGCCCGCCACCCTACGCAGCCCCTTCCGTACGTTCACTTGAATATCGCCAGCGCGCGCCGCCCACGTAGCGCAGCACGGTGTTGAGCCCCAGCCCAGGTGCCGGGCGGTCGCCCGGCGCGAGTGGCCCTGCGCGAGCAACTCGTGGACCAGGGCGTGCGCGGCCGTCTCGGGGGCAACTGCAGCACCGATACGAGAGCCGGCTGAGCGGGCGACAGCCCACGCCGCCCGTCAATCGGAAACCAGTGGGCGAAATCAGCATCCGTGAACAAGCCATCCAGCCGATCACGCACCCACATCGCCGCCGAGCCGCTGAGGATTGCCGACCCACGCCCTCCGCACCACCAGGGCAGCACCACCTCGAGCCGGTGGCCCAGAGCCTGTTCGGCTTCGTCGAGCCGTCGTCGGGAGGTTGAGCCGGAGCAGAGCCGCGGCGGGCCAGCCGGTCAGGCTGCGGGCGACGTCGCAGCGGAAGGGGAACTCGCCACTGGACGGCACCGTGTTGATACGCCGTTGATCGGTGCGCGCCGATTTCCCGGTGATCTCGGGAATGTCGGTATCGGTGCGGCGTTCGTCGGCACTTCCTGCTCGCCCGCCAGTGCCGCGCCAGCCTCTGGCCCGACCTCGCCTGCGCCTCCCCGCGCGCACCGCGGAGGCGTTTATCAGGGTGATGGAGTCGCCCAGTTCGCTGCCGTCGATGACGTCGGCGAAGGTGCGCCGGCAGGCGCCCAGGTCGTGGTGCCCGACGGAATGGGGCGCCTGGATGCCGCCGCCTGGAGGGCGACCTCGTCCACTCCCTCGCCGCCGCCCTGCTGGACCGAGCGTCCCCTCCCCTGGACCGCCGAAGCGTCCCCGGCGGGTGCGCTACACCGCCGCCGCATCCCCGGCAGGTGCCGGCCGCGTGCTCCGGGCAGCCTGCTCAGGCTGCGCCGGCGGCACGGCCTGAAGGTACTGGGCGGCCTCGGCGGCGGTGTAGGAGGAGGCAAAGGTGAACGCCCGCGGGGACGGCCCATGCGCCCGCAGGTCCGCCAGCCGCTCCAGAGCCTCCCCGACGGTCGGGAGGTGACCGGCTGGAACCCACCAGAGCACCAGGTGCGCCTCGACGTGCCGCTCGAACCAATCGCGACGCTGCCGCACCACCTCCAGGTGCCCGCTGCGGTAGGTGAAGTCCCACAGGGCCTCCTGGGTCTCCCACACCGACAGGTTGACGATGACGTCATCGCCCGCCGGGCGCAGGCCGGTGGCGTCAGCCGCCCCCTCCTCCACGAGCCGCCACACGAAGCCGGGCGCGTCGTCGGCGGCGGCGTTGACCGGGTCGAGCATCTCGACGAACGGCGCCATGCGCAGGTCGTCGAGGGGGTGGCGGAGTGTGGCGACGTTGAGCTCGGCGAGGTGGGCGGCACGCGCGGATGCGGTCATGGCCATATCCCAGCACGGCCCGCTTTCTATGTCAATCACGATTGTTTTTAGAAATCTCGACCACCACGCAGCACTCCCCCGGCCGGGCGTCCATGCGGGCACGGACGGGACCGTCCGTGCCGAGCAGCCCCTCCAGCAGCGCGAGATTCATGCCGCAGACGAGCGGCGGGAAGCGTTCGGCGACGGCATGGAAAGGGCAGTTGCGCATACGGACGACGCGTGCGGTTGCCCCGGTCGCCCCCTCGACACCTTCGATGCCCTCGACGCCCTCGACACCTTCGATGCCCTGGACGCCCTGAACGCCCTTGGTGTCCTCGGTGTCCTCGGTGTCTTCCAGGTGCGGTTCGTAGCCGCGGGCGGCCAGCATCCCCATGGCCTCTTCGAGGCTGCCGCAGGGCGCCGCCGAGCCGCGCAGGACCTCGCCCCGGCGGCGCGCCGCCGCGCAGAGCCCGGCGTCCAGCCCGGCCTGCTCGGCGGCCTCGGCGAGCAGCTCGGCGGCGGTGCGGTAGTCGCGGGCCGGCAGCGACACCGCCCGCTCGACCCGCGCCCGCTTGTACACCTTGGCCGGACGGCCCGCCCCCGGCCCCGAGCGGCCCGTCAGGCGGCGGCTGCCGCTCTCCAGCAGCCCCGCCTCGGCCAGCCTGTCCAGATGGTGCGCGGCGAGCGTGCGCGCCACCCCCGCCGCCTCGGCGGCCTCGTTACGGCCGACCTCGCGGCCCTGTGCCGCCACGTACTCGTACAGACGGCGGCGCACCGGATCCTGCAAGGCCGCGATCGCGTCGATGTCCTCCACCCGGCCATTCTAGGAACAACACGGGTAGGAGATAGAAGGGTGGCAACACCCACTCCACCAGGCCCGCCCAGACGACAACCTCGCCTTGGGAGATACGAGGGAAAGCGTATCTATTGAGCCGTGCAGACACGATGCCCGCATTGCACGGCGCCGTTCACTGCCCGTGCCCAGGCGCGCCGGGTTCCGCCTTTCGGGCGGGGGCGCGCAGGGCGAGGAGGGCGACGTCGTCGTCGTTGTCGGCAGGGCGGACCCGGCGCAGCAGCTGGTCGGTGAAGGAGGCGAGGTGGCGGTGGGCGAGGGCGGCTGCGTGTTGGCGCAGTCGGTTCAGGCCCGTGTCGAGGGTGTGGCCGCGCGCTTCGATGAGGCCGTCGGTGTACAGCACCAGGGTGGATCCGGGCGGGAGGGAGGCGGTGGCGTCGGGGCGTGGTGCACTGGCTCCGGTGCCCAGGAGTATGCCGTGGCCGTCGTCGAGGTAGCGGGCCAGGCCGTCGCGGCTGATCAGCAGCGGCGGGGGGTGGCCCGCGTTGGTCCAGAACAGCTGCCAGTGGCCGTCGTCCGCCTCCTCGATCCGGGCGAAGAGCATGGTGGCCATGGTGACGTCGGTGATGTGCTGGATCGCCTCGTCGAGCCGTTCGACGATCCGGCTGGGCGGTTCGTGCTGGGACCAGGCGTAGGCGCGGAGCATGTTGCGTACCTGTGCCATGCCGGCCGCGGCCTCCAGATCATGGCCGACGACGTCTCCGATGGCGAGGGCGGTGGATCCGTCGGACAGGGGGAAGGCGTCGTACCAGTCGCCGCCGACCTGTGAGGCGTCGGGTGCGGGCAGGTAGCGGGCGGTCATCTGCAGGCCCGGCACACCCGGCATCTGGGGCAGCAGATGGTTCTGCATGGTCTCGGCGACCTTGCGCTGGCGCTGGTAGAGACGGGCGTTGTCCAGGGCGAGGCCGACACGGCGCGCGATGTCCTCGATCAAGGGGAGGTCGGCAGCGGTGAAGACCACCGGGTTCTCGGCGCGGCCCAGGGTCAGGGCCCCCAGGACTTCGCGTGTACTGCGGATGGGTGCGATCACTGCGGAATGCATGCCGGTGATGTCGAACAGGCGGCGTTGCTCGACCGCGATGCCGGAATCCGGTGTCCGCTGGTAAGTCTGCGGACCGGCCACGGTGGAGGACACGCCGCGCAGGGCTCTGGACAGGGGCATGGACGATTCTTCGGGGACTGGCGGCATCGGACCCTGCAGGTCCTCGCGGCGTGCGAGGGTGTCGCCGTCGGCGTGGACCACGACGGTGCGCCACACCTCGTCACGCTCGGTGATCAAATCGACGACGGCCCAGTCCGCCAGCCGGGGCACGACCAGGGCCACCAGCCGGCGTAGCGCCTCGTCGACGTCGAGGGTTGAGGTCAGCTGCGCGGTGGTCTCGGCCAGCAGGGCCAGTCGTTCGAGCTCCGGCAGCGGCTTTGCCGCGGGCTCCAGTTGCAGGCTGGTCTCCTGCGGACGCTCGGGGGTGTGGAAGACAACGAGCGTGCTTCTGCCGTTGTCGCCGATGTCGTACGGGGTGATCAGCCAGGAGATGGGCAGCACAGAGCCGTCTGCGCGGGCGAAGTAGTCCTCGTCGGCCTGGGCCGTGTGCCCGGCGTGGAACGCCTGCCGCATGGCGCATTGGGTTCTCGGCAGCGGCTGGCCGTGGGGCCCACGGTGCAGCAGGTCGTGCGCGTCATGGCCGAGGAGATCTTCGGCGGACCAGGCCAGCAGCTGTTCGGTGCGAGCGTTGACGGCGATGATGCAGCCCTGCTCGTCCACGAGGTACGCCCCGGTCCCGATGGCTTCCAGCGCTCTGGTGACGTCGGCAGCAGGCGTCTGCAGAGACCGCTTCTGGACCGTCTCCGCATGCTCCGGCCCCGCCATTTCTGACCTCCTTCGGCCGCCGCCCCGCTCGCTGCCGCAACGGAACGTCCGCCGCGTGGGTTCTCTCCTGCCTGGTCTTCTGCCTGCTCTTTCCGTATGCCCCCGCAAGGGGAAGCCTCACGTCATCGGACAGCTTGGATGATCTGCACCCCCGTGCCACCGGATGACGTCGGTGACCACCTCCCTGACAACCGCCGGCACTGATCGGCCGCAGATACTCGGAACACGCGTTTCGCCTCGCATTGCTGGGCCGTCCACGACGCGCCTCGGGGCTTTCCCAGGAGAACAGGGATCCCCGGGCGTGTTTGTTCTGCCAGGCCGGAGCCAACCCGGCGAAGAGCCGGGGTCTGAAGAGGTGCGGCCGTTCCCGGCCCCGCCGGCCTCCGGCAGCGAAAGGAGCGATCCGTGATGGCCACGGTCAAGGACATGCTCGCCACCTACCCGGCCGACCTCGGTGACGTCGACCGCGACAAGCTCACCAAGTGCATCGAGGAATGCATCGCCTGCGCCCAGGCGTGTACGGCGTGTGCGGACGCCTGCCTGTCCGAGGGCATGGTGGGCGAGCTCACCAAGTGCATCCGCACCGACATGGACTGCGCGGACATCTGCAACGCCACCGCGTCCGTACTGTCCCGGCACACCGGTTACGACGCCAACATCACCCGCGCGATCCTCATGGCGTGTGCCACCGCCTGCAAAGCCTGCGGCGACGAGTGCTCTACGCACGCCGACATGCACGAGCACTGCCGTCTGTGCGCCGAAGCCTGCCGCTCCTGCGAGCAGGCATGCAACGACCTGATCCAAGCTCTCGGCTGACCTGCCAGGTCGGACAGGGACCGTCTGGGGCTGTCGGCCGTTGATCCGGCGGCCCCGGCGGCGCGCGAATTGAGGTCGGGCGAGTACGCGGGCAGCAGGAACACCGTCAGCCGGTCACGCTCGGCAATCAGCTCACTCATGTCGTGGGAGACATGGGTGTTCAGGCGGTCCCACACCAGCACGATAGGCGCCTTGACGAGGTGGTGGACACCGTCGACCAGCGCGACGAAGCCCCGCTCGCCTGAGCTCTGGAGGGGCCTGCTCGTCTCGGTCGTCCAGGAGGGCCGGTTCCTCAAACGCGGGTCAGGGGTTACCGCGCCGGAACCAGCCGAGCAGGCCGCGTGGTTTCTCCGGTGGCTCGGCGGGCTTCGCCGCCTCCCCGGCTGCGGGTCCTCCAGGCAGTGCGGCACTCGATGCCACGCCTCCAGGCGCCGCCTGCTGGACAGCGCCCGGCGACGACGCTTTCAAACCCGGTCGTGGCGCCGCCCGGTGCTCGCGGGCCTCGGCAACGGTCTGTCGCAGGTCGGATCGCAGCCATTCGATCTCGTCGGGATCCTCCGCCGTCGTAATCGTCGCGGCGACCTGGGCAGCCGGTGAGTCGGGTGCTCCGTGGGCGGGCCGCGCGGGCCGGAGGCGGTTCACGTACGCGCGCTCGTAGGGGTCCCGGACGATCTCCGCGACCTGGACGGGGTCGAGCAGTGACGCCACGGCGGCGGCCCGCGCCCACGGATCCCCGGCCTGGCGCAGCAGGAACCCGAGATGGCGTCCCCGCCAGTTGCGGGGACGGAGGTCCAGGCCCTCCTCCAGCTGATCGCGCAGCCCCTCCGGTGTACGGCCGCTGAGCAACGGGGCGTTCTTCTCGTCAGCCGCGAACTGCCGTAGTTCCTCTGCCAGATACAGCCAGACCACGGCCCTGTAGCGATTGAGGTAAAAGGTCACCGGTACCACCTGGCCCAGACGGGCGAGGCGGGTGAACCGGGCGCTGGGCACGTTCATCAAGGCCGCGCCGTCCGCCGTGCCCACCGTCTTGACGCGCTCCCTCAGCGTTTCGGGAAAGCCGGCCTCGGAGCGTACGCGCTCGATCTCCGCGCGGGTGACGCGAGGGCCGCCGCCTCCGTCGTCGACGGTCCGGATACGTCCGAGGTGGACGGCGAGGTCGAACTCGGCCCGTTTCAATCCCAGTTCCCGTGCGGCGCGGGAGGGTGAGAGCAAGAGGCCGTCGCGTACTTCGGCGCGGGCCGGGGCGGCGGGCGTGGTGGACGTGACGGAACGCGTGACGGTGTTGCCGGACATGGCGGTTCTCCCCCGTGCGGTGACGTACGGGCGCTGGTCTGCGCCCGCTTCGGAAAAAACCGTAGCCGGTTTGCCGAACCTCGTGGCGAGCCTGTGGATAACTCCGTGGGCGGCGATGAAGTGGCAGGTCAGAGGTCTATGGCGGGCGCCCGCTCCGGTTGGCGCGCGGCCACGTCGAGGTGTTCACCGACACGGTTCACCAGCAGAGCCATCTCGTAGGCGATCTGGCCGATGTCGGCTTCCGCGGCGCTGAGCACGCACAGGCAACAGCCCTCGCCGGCCGCGGTGACGAAGAGCACCGCGTCGTCGAACTCGACCATGGTCTGGCGCACGTCACCGGCGCCGAAGTGGCGCCCGGATCCCCTGGCGAGGCTGTGCAGTCCGGACGAGACCGCGGCGAGGTGTTCGGCGTCCTCGCGCCTGAGTCCCGTGCTGGCGCCCGTCACCAGCCCGTCGCTGGACAGCACCAGGGCGTGCCGTACGTGCACGACGCGTTCGGTCAGGTCGTCCAGCAGCCGGCTCAGTCGCGCCTTCTGCGGCATCTTCGGTTCTCCCCGTGTTGTTGTTCCCCCTGGCTGGAGGATCCGACGAATCAGCCTTCCCCACCTCCGCCGTGCGGGCAAGCAGGATGGGTACATGGCACAAAAGATGACCGACGAGCAATGGCGGGCCTTCGTCTCGTATGGCACCCGCACCGGCAAACTGTCGACCGTCCGCGCCGACGGGCGACCCCATGTCACTCCGATCTGGTTCTTGCTGGACGGTGACGACGTGGTCTTCAACACGGGCAAGGACAGCGTCAAGGGGCGCAATCTGGCCAGGGACGGCCGCGTCGCCCTGTGCGTGGACGACGACCGGCCACCGTACGACTACGTCGTCCTGGAAGGCAGGGCCGAGTTGTCGGAGGACCTCGACGAGGTCCGGCACTGGGCCACGCGGCTCGGCGCGCGCTACATGGGCGAGGACCGGGCCGAGGAGTTCGGTGCCCGCAACGGGGTTCCGGGCGAACTCCTCGTCCGGGTACGGGTCGACAGGGTCCTGGCGTACACGGCCGTTGCCGACTAGGGCCCGGGCCCCCGGGGCCGGCCACTGTCAGCCCACGGAATCGAGCAGCCGGGCGGTGTGCATCCGCCCGGCGTACTCGACGAGCCGTATCAGCACCTCCTTGCCGGAGTCGCGGTCACGGGCGTCACAGAGCACCACGGGCGTTCCCTGGTCGAGGTCGAGGGCGCACGACACGTCCTGGACGCCGTACGTGCGGGCACCCTCGAAGCAGTTGACGGCCACGACGAAGGGGATGTGCCGGTGCTCGAAGTAGTCCACCGCGGGGAAGCAGTCCTCGAGCCGGCGGGTGTCCGCGAGGACGACCGCGCCGAGTGCGCCTTGCGCCAGTTCGTCCCACAGGAACCAGAACCGGTCCTGGCCCGGGGTCCCGAAGAGGTACAGGGACAGGCCGGACCTGATGGTGATGCGCCCGAAGTCCATGGCCACGGTCGTGGTGACCTTCTGGTCCACGCCGTCGGTGTCGTCCACCGACCTGCCTGCCTCACTCAGCTGTTCCTCGGTGCGCAGCGGCCTGATCTCGCTGACCGCCCCCACGAGGGTGGTCTTGCCCACGCCGAAACCACCGGCGACCAGGATCTTCAGCGCCAGGGCGGACGTGTCACCGCCGGTGGCGTCGGAGTGCTCGGAGAGCATCGATCACCTTCTCTCGGGAGTGCCGGTTGCGGTCGGCGTCGGGAAACGGATGCGAAGCCAGCATCATGGCAACTCCCGTACTTCTCCGAGGCGTTCGACCGATTCTTGAGCGACCCTGACCGACTCGCTCTTGTTCGGCCCGGATGGGTACGGAAGTGGGTCCGAGGGGATGCCCCTGTGCGTCGGCCAGGGCCTGTCCGCCCCTGATCCCTCAGGTCCTAGAGCGCCCTCAGTCCGTCGATCACCTCGCGCAGGATGCGCTCGTCGGGCAGTTGCGCGGGCGGTACGGGACGGCTGACGGTCACACAGCCGAGCTCCAGGAGGTCGCCGAGGAGCACGCGCACGACGCCGACGGGCAGGTCGGCGCCGGCGGAGAGTTCGGCGACCGACTGCGTCTCGGCCCGGCACAGGTCGACCAGGGCCCGGTGTTCCGGGCCGAGCGACGTACCGGCGTCGCGTGCTGCTCCGGGGTCGAGCGTGACCAGGGCTATCAGGTCGAAGCGCACACCGGTGGGACCGGGCTGGGTGCGGCCGCCCGTCACCGCGTACGGGCGAACCAGCGGTCCGGCCTCGTGGTCGTACCACTGGCTGCCCGGCGGGGACTGCGGTGTGTGTGCTCTGTCCTGGATCATCTGCGCGGGCCGTCCTCGGTCATCCTGTGGCGGGCGGGCGCGCGGCGGCGCGTGCCGGCGTGTGGAGATGCTCGCCGACGCGTTTCACCAGCCGCGCCATCTCGTAGCCCACGATGCCGATGTCAGCAGTGACGGCGGTGAGCACGGCGAGGCAGGAGCTGTCACCGGCCGCCGCCACGAACAGGAAACCGTCGTCCATCTCGACCATGGTCTGGCGCACACCGCCGGCGTCGAAGTGCCGTCCCGCGCCCTTGGCCAGGCTGTGGAATCCGGAGGCGACCGCGGCGAGGTGTTCCGCGTCCTGGCGTTCGAGGCCGGTGGACGCGCCCATGGCGAGCCCGTCGGTCGACAGCACCACGGCGTGCCGTACGTCGCTCACGCGGAACGCCAGGTCGTCCAGCAGCCAGTCGAGTTCGCCGGACCTCTGGGCAGGCCTTGTGCTCGGGTTCTGGATCATGCGGGGTCTCCTTCGCTGCTGTCGCTGCCCGCCACGGGGTCGGTAGTGGCGCCGCGGCCGGGTGCTCTGCCGCCTCCGCGCGTCCAGCCGGCGCGATAGGCCGCCATGCGGTCCCGTACGAGTTCGGGGGTGCGTTCGTCACCGTGAGCTCCTCGGGGTTGGGCTGCTCGCGGCGGTGCTTCGGGACGCGGTTCGCGCAGTTGGGGGGCCAGATGCGCCTGTCGTACCCGGCGCGGAAGGCCGTCGGGGCCTTCGGAGGCCCGCGGGAGAGGGGGCCGGCGCAGGGTGGTGACCCCAGGAGGTGTGGCGTCCGCCGCCGAGCCCTCCTCCACGGCGGACGCCACGGGAGCCGCCGGCGCGGGCCGCCCGTCGGGCTGCCGGACGGGCTCCTGACGGGAGGTGGTCGGCACGCGCGCGTACGTGGGTGCCTCTGCCTGCTCGGTGTCGGCGGCCGTACCGGGTGAACGTTCCGCCGTGGCGATGTCCAGCAGGGCGGTGGGCAGCAGGACGACCGCGGTCGTGCCACCGTAGGGCGAGGTCCGCAGGTGGACCTTGATGCCGTGCCGGGACGCGAGCCTGCTGACCACGAACAGGCCGAGCCGGTCGCTGTCGAACAGGTCGAGGGCCTCCGACTGTTCAATGCGCCGGTTGGCCTCGGCGAGCTTCTCCTTGCCCATGCCGAGGCCGCGGTCCTCGACTTCGAGGGCGTACCCGTTGCCGACCGGCTCGCCGGTGATCCGCACGCGCGTGTGGGGTGGTGAGAACTGTGCGGCGTTCTCCACGAGCTCGGCCAGGAGGTGGGTGAGGTCGGCGACGGCAGCGCCGATGATCTGCGTCTCCGGGAGTTGCCGTACCTCCACGCGCGCGTAGTCCTCGACTTCGGAGACGGCCGCGCGGACCACGTTCGTCAGCGAGACGGGCACGCTCCAGGCCCGGCCGGGGGCCGCTCCGGAGAGGATGATCAGGCTCTCCGCGTGGCGTCGCATGCGCGTGGTGAGGTGGTCGAGCCGGAAGAGGTCGCTCAGCTCGTCCGGGTCCTCCGATCTGCGCTCCATGCTGTCCAGCAGGCTCAGTTGGCGGTGCACGAGTACCTGGCTGCGGCGGGCCAGGTTGACGAAGACGCCGGAGATACCACCGGCCAGTTCGGCGCGCTCGGCCGCGGCTCTCAGGGCGGCGCGGTGCACGGTGCCCAGGGCTTCGGCGACCTGTCCGGTCTCGTCCTCGGCAGGCGGCCCGGGCGGTGCCTCGGCGTCGACGTCGATCTCCTCCCCCGCGCGCAGCTTGCGCATGGCCTGGGGGAGCTTGTGACGGGCGATCTCGAGGGCGCTGTTGCGCAGGTTCACGAGTTCGACGACGAGGGCGCGTCCGATGCGTACGGAGATCACGAGCGACGCGGCGACAGCGGCGAGGCCGAGAAGCACCGCTGCCCCGGCGGGGGTGAGCAGTCCGCCGGTGAACGGGTCGGCCCGGTCCGCGACACCGCGTCCGGCTCCCGCCTCGATCGCCCGCATTCCGTCCCTCACGCGCGCGTGTGCCGTGCTCCAGGCGGCCTCGGGTGCGGCGTCGATCGCCTCGGTGCCGTGGCGAGCCGTGAGCACCTTGTCCTCAAGGCTTCGGAGGGTCGCGTGAGCGCTTCCCCGTGCGAGGTCGTTCCAGGCGGTCCGTTCGGGTCCGCGCAGGTCGGGGACGGCTGACTCGGTCAACGTGCGGCGGGTCTCGACGGCGCCGGTGAACAGGCGAAGCCGCTCGCCGTGGAGGCTTCCGGTGAGCCGGGCGCCGGCGAGCACGGCGTCCTCCTGGGCCAGCGCCTCGCCCCCGCGCGAGAACTCGAGCAGCACACGTGCGTCGGAGCCGAGATCGGCGTCCTGGATACCGGTGAGCGCGCCGCCCGCTCCGAAGGCCGTGGCGATTGCCCTGGTGTACCGCGTGTACGCCGCGCTCCAGCCGGTACGGCGGTCGAGCACGGCGGTCCGCAGCGAACGCAACTGCTCCGCCTCGGAGACGAAGGCGCCAAGGCGCTCGGCCACGGCGGACGGCAGATCGGTGCCGTCCGCGACGGTGTGGCGGTCCCCGAGACGCAGCGCGGCGACGGCGCGGTCGGTGCGTTCCGCCAGCCTCTTCAGCTCGCTCTCCCGCCCGGGGGCCGGGGCGGTGGCCTGCCGCACGGCAGCCGTGCGCTCGGCCTGGAGCGCGGCGACGGCGGCTGCGACCGGGGCGCGTACGGACGCCTCAGCGTGCTGCGCCTGCCGGAGCCCTGCGACGTCCTGGGCGGTGCTGACGGTGGCGTACGCCCACAGGGCGATCAAGGAGACGACGGGCACCATGAGCAGGCAGACGATCTTGGCCCGGACGGTGCGGGGGCGTACGCGCCATCGTTCCGCGCGCGGGGGCGTCTCGGCCGGGTCGGTGGCGTGGTCGCTGTCGGGCCGCTCGTCGGCGGGTGGGCCCGCATGGGCGCGGCGGCCGCGCACCGGGGGGCGGGACAACGGTTCGGCGTCGGTGGTCGGGGTCCTGCGGCGTGTACGCATGGCCTCCTCGATCGGAGTGGTTCGGATGCCCGAGCAGCGGCGCCTCGCTCCTCAGTGGGCGGTGCGCTCGACGGGCCGCTGGGCCGACGCGGACGCCTCGCGCTCCCCCGCGGTCGGGGACAGCGCGACGAAGGCCGAGGTCAGGAAGAGATAGGACCCGAGACCGACGGCGAGGGGGAAGATGAACTGCATGGCCGTGGCACCGGGCAGGACGTCTCCGGAGGGAACGACACGCACGTGCACCGCGAACATCGCGGTGTAGTGCATGCTGCTCACCGCACCTCCCATGACGAGGGAGGCGACGGCGACCGCGATCGGTGACCTGATGTTGAGCGCCGCCCACAGGGCCGCCGTCGCCGCGATCACGGCGATCACGACGGAGAGCGCGACGAGCGCCGGGTCGTAGCTCACGTCACCGTGCAGACGTACCGCGGCCATGCCCAGGTAGTGCATGCTCGCGACGCCCAGCCCGGTGGTGAGTCCACCGATGAGGAGCGAGCGGGTGCGGTCCCTGCCGTAGCCGACGGCGAAGACTCCCGCACAGACGACGGCCATGGCGACGAGAAGGCTGAGGATGGTCAGGGGCACGTCGTAGCGGATCTCGGTGCCGCCGACGCCGAATCCCAGCATCGCCACGAAGTGCATGGTCCAGATACCCGTGCCGATCGCGGAGGCCGCGGTGACGAGCCAGTTGCGGCGCGACCTCGCGGTGGCCCCGAGCGCGCGGACGGTGCAGCGCAGCCCGAGGGCGGCGCCCGTGCAGGCCATCACATACGACAGCACAGGTGTCAGCCAGCCGAAGGCGGCGTGGTCCAGGTGTCCCATGGCTCAGGGACGCTAGCCCTGTCAGGGGCGCGCGATGGGAGCAGGTTTCGAAAGCTGGAGGAATGTGACGCATATATGCATCGGAGCGACCGCCTCACGCTCGAACGTGTGCACAGTGCCTCCTCCGCGCCGGTGAGGGATCATGCGGGCATGAGCGACGACCACACACACGTCCAGGAGTTCTTCACGGCTCGCGCGGCCGGCTGGGACACGAAGTTCCCCGACGACGGCCCCGCGTACGCGGCCGCGGTCGCCGCGATCGGGCTCCGCGCGGGCGACCGTGTACTCGACGCGGGCTGCGGCACCGGACGTGCACTGCCGCCGCTGCGCGCCGCCGTGGGCCCCTCAGGAGTGGTTCTGGGAGCCGATCTGACTCCGGCCATGCTGGAGACCGCCGTACGGGCCGGACGGGACCGCGCCGGGCTGCTCCTGCTCACGGACGTGGCCGCGCTGCCCCTTCGCTCGGAGTCGCTGGACGCGGTGTTCGCCGCGGGGCTCATCGCCCATCTGCCGGACCCCGCCGAGAACCTGCGGGAACTGGCGCGGGTGGTCCGCCCAGGCGGCACGCTGGCGCTCTTCCACCCGATCGGCAGGGCGGCGCTGGCGGCGCGCCAGGGACGGCGGGTCACGCCGGACGACATGCGCGCCGAGACCAACCTCGGGCCGTTGCTGGCGGGGTCGGGCTGGCGGATGACGTCGTACGTTGACGAGGACACCCGGTTCCTCGCACTGGCCGTACAGGAGGGCTGAGCGGTCGGACCTCCCGCGTGCGAGGCGCTTCAGCGCACCCTCCCGCGTCACCGAGGCTCCAACTCTCCTTAGGGTGGGAAGACTTGAGTGACCAGTGACATCGATACAGGGGGAAGGTAGTCCACATGTTCGGCAGGCTCCGCAAGTCCTTCGGGAGATTCTTCGACTCCGTACGAGCGGACACGAACACGGGCGGGGACACGCGCACGCACAACCTCTTCGAGGCCGCCGCGGTGTACGTCTCGGCGTGCGCCGAGGACGATCAGGACCGGATCGACGAGGCCACGACGTGGGTGTCCCCCGAGGCGCTGTCCTTCGGGGTCAGCGAACTGGCGTGCCGGGCGGTCATAGCGCTCGCGCGGGAGCGTGACGAGTCTCCGCAGACGGTCGCCCGGGAACTCCTCGGGCTGCCCGCTGCCTGACCCGGCGGCGACTACCGCCGATTCGTCCCGTCCGCCCGGTCGGTCTCGGCTCCGCCCCTGCTTCGGACTCGTGACAAGCGCCTTCCCCGCGCATTAGGGTGCGCCGACGGACCAGAGCAATGGGGAGGCCGGCATGGCCGGGACGGGCGAGGACGCCGTCGCCGCCGGGGACGACGACGCGCTGTATGTACTCACGGCGGTGCTGCTGACACCTGCGCAGTTCCCCAGCGTGCTCGGCGACGACTATCCGGAGGCCTGCGCGGCGCTCGGCCTCACGCCGATCGCCGACGGGTACGGCCTTGTACTGGGCCAGGACGGCGACGGGGCGCGGTGGACGGTCGTCGTCGACGACGTGTCGCTCGTGGCCGTGGCCATCGCATCGTGGGACTGCGGCATGGAGTACGACCTGTCGCCGGACGAGCGCTCGGTCGTGGCCGCGCTCCCCGGCTGGCCCCTCGCGGTGGCCGTCGCGGCGCCCGGCGTGCCCGCTCCGCATGATCCCGCGCCCGAGATCGCCGAGCGGGCGCCGTTGTCCCCGCCGGACACCGAGACCTGGGGCCCGGCCCAGCGGCGCCTCGGCGCCGACGAGATCGCGCTGCAGTGGGCGGCCTGGCGCGAGCAGATCGACGACGAGACGTTCGTGGACCGCGACGAGGGCGAGGCGGCCGACGACGCCCCCGAGACCGGGGCGGGCGACGGCCGGAGCACACACCGCAGCAGCATCCACCGTGTACTCGCCCAGGCGCGCGCGTACGTGGACACTCCGCCGCCGCCGGGCCGTGTCCGCTCGTCCTTCGCTCCGGGCGACGCCCGGACCCTCCGGGCCGACGGTCCCGGCTGGTCCTTGGTGGCCAGGACCGACGACATCGCGTTCGTCCTCGTCGACGAGGAGCCCGGCGAGGTGCTGCCGGTCGGGCGGGGCCCGGAACTGCCCGGTCTCCTGGAGGCCCTCGACAAGATGGCGGTACGTCCCAGCTGAGCGCCGAGCAGACGCGAGCGCCGTGCCGACGCGCCGCTGACGCCTCAGCGGCCGAGCTCCTTGCGTGACACACGGCGCAGCCTGCGCCGCTGTGCGGGATCCAGCGTGAGGTACGCGGCTGCCGGGACTCCCAGGATGATCAGGAGGGCGGCCCACCAGGGCAGCCAGATCAGCAGGAGAATTCCGGCCGCCGCGCCCCCTGCGGCGATCTTTGCGTTCTTCGACATCTCCGTCGCCTCCTTCGCGGCCGGTGCCGCTCTCTGTCCTGAGAACGGGCCCGCACTTCAGGCAGTTCCGGACCACACCCCTGATGCACCCCTGAGGCGAACCCCGACATGCCCCTGAGAGCGAGAGACCGGCCTCCGCACAGGCACCGGCCCGCCTGGGGCCCGCCAAAGGCGGGGTCGACGGAACGTGACCCACGCCACCGCCGCGTCCGCCTTCCAAGAGGGCCTGCGTGCTGTACAGTCGGCGACTCCAACGCAGGTAGTCAAATTTGAGGAATAGCCATAGCTGCGCAGAGGACATCCACGGCACCATCCTCCGAGATCACCGAACTGACCCGCTGCTGCGCCGTGTTCGTGCCCGCGGATCCGGCCCGCGGCGGTCGCGTCGCCTTTTGGCGGCCCGATGGTACGGCGCCGCCCGTGCCGGCCTCCGGTTCCGGCTCCGCCGATGAGGTGACCGTTGTCGTGCCCGGTGACGTGGGCGTCGCGTTGGCGACCGTGCCCGCCGTGCTCCTGCCGGTGCGGGAGGCGTTGCCGGTCCTCACGCGTGCGCGTGGCGCCGCGCAGGCCCATCGGGCTGCCGCGTTCTGGGGTGCGGCCGCAGTGCTCGCACTGCAGCTGACCGCGCGGGGCCTCCTGCTGCCCGGCCTGTCCACGACCGACCACGACGCGTGGCGCACGGGCCCGCTGCGGGCGGACGATATGGAGCGGGTGCGCGAGCTGGCCGCCGCGATGCCTCCCGAGGCCCATGCCCTGCCCCTCGACCACGTCAAGCCGTTGCGGCTGCCGGAGCCCGAGCGGCTGTTGCGCGACTTCCTCGACTCGGTGGCCGACACCCTGCCCCGCTCCCCCGCAGCCGCACTCGTGGCAGGCGGGCCGGCCTTCGCCGTCCCGGAGCCGCAGCACCTGCCCGAGCAGCGGGCCTGGGCCGCCGATGTCGCCGCCGGCCACGACGCGGGCGTACGCCTCTCGCTACGGGTCGAGGTAACCGGTCTGGAGTCGGACGCGTCGGACGGGACGCGACTGCCGTTCCGTGCCGTGGTGCAGATCCACAGCGTGAGCGATCCCACGCTCGTCGCGGACGCCTCCGCGGTGTGGGCCGGGACCGAGGTGTTCGGCCCACACGCGCGGATGGACGCTCTGCTCGCGCTGCGCCGCGCCGCCCGTGCCTGGGCGCCGCTCACACCGTTACTGTCGGCGGCCGTGCCGGGCGCCCTGGAACTCGCCGACGAAGAGGTCACCGAGCTCCTCGGGGAGGGCACCCGGGCCCTGGCCGCCGCGGGAGTCGATGTGCACTGGCCCAAGCGGCTGGCGCGCAGACTGACCGCCCGTGCGGTCATCGGACCGCCGGACGACGGCCAGGGCCCGTCCGGCACCGCGTCGGACACACCGTCGTTCCTCTCCGCCGACGCGCTGCTGGCCTTCAACTGGCGGTTCGCGCTGGGCGACCAACAGCTCACCCGCGAGGAGATGGACCGGCTCGCCGAGTCGACCCGTCCGATGGTGCGGCTGCGCGACCAGTGGGTCCTCGTGGACCCCGAGGAAGTGCGCCGCGCCCGCGCACAGCAGGACCGCAAGGTCACGCCCATCGACGCCCTCAGCGCCGCCCTGACGGGCTCCGCGGAGATCGACGGGCGCCGGGTCGACGTACGGTCCACAGGATGGCCGGCGACGCTGCGGGAGCGGCTGGCGGACCCCGAGGGGCAGGAGCCGGTCGGCCAGCCGGCCACGCTCTCCGCGACGCTGCGCGACTACCAGGTGCGCGGCCTCAACTGGCTGGCCCGGATGACGTCGTTGGGGCTCGGGGGCTGTCTGGCCGACGACATGGGCCTGGGCAAGACCATCACACTCATCGCCCTGCATCTGCACCGGCAGACCGACCCGTCCGCAGCCGGTCCCACACTGGTCGTCTGCCCGACCTCTCTGATGGGCAACTGGCAGCGCGAGATCGAGAAGTTCGCGCCGGGCGTCCCCGTGCGCCGTTTCCATGGCTCCGGACGCTCCCTCGATGCGCTGGCCGACGGCGAGTTCGTGCTCACCACCTACGGCACGATGCGACTCGACGCGCCGCAGCTGGCCGAGGTGGCCTGGGGCATGGTCGTAGCGGACGAGGCACAGCACGTGAAGAACCCGTACTCGGCCACGGCGAAGCAGCTGCGCACCATCGGCGCACGCGCGCGTGTGGCGCTCACCGGTACCCCCGTGGAGAACAACCTCTCCGAGCTGTGGGCGATTCTCGACTGGACGACACCGGGCCTGCTCGGCAGGCTCGGCGCCTTCCGCGCCCAGTACGCGCAGGCGGTCGAAGGGAGCCGGGATCCCGCCGCGGCGGAGCGGCTCGCCCGGCTCGTACGGCCGTTCCTGCTGCGCCGCCGCAAGTCGGATCCCGGTATCGCGCCCGAGCTGCCGCCGAAGACCGAGACCGACCGCGCCGTGTCGCTGACGGAGGAGCAGGCGGGGCTGTACGAGGCCGTGGTGCGCGAGAGCCTGGCCGAGATCTCCGGCGCCGACAGCATGGCCCGGCGCGGCCTGATCGTGAAACTGCTGACCGGGCTGAAGCAGATCTGCAACCACCCGGCGCAGTTCCTCAAAGAGGAACAGCCGAGGATCGCCGGCAGGTCGGGGAAGCTGGAGCTGCTGGACGAGTTGCTCGACACGATCCTCTCCGAAGAGGCGGGCGTCCTGGTCTTCACCCAGTACGTGCAGATGGCACGGCTCATCGAACGGCACCTGTCGGCGCGTGGTGTGTCGTCGCAGTTCCTGCACGGCGCGACGCCGGTCCAGGAGCGCGAGGAGATGGTCCGGCGGTTCCAGGACGGCGGGGTCCCCGTCTTCCTGCTGTCGTTGAAGGCCGCCGGAACGGGACTGAACCTGACACGGGCCGAGCACGTCGTGCACTACGACCGCTGGTGGAATCCGGCCGTCGAGGCGCAGGCGACCGACCGCGCGTACCGCATCGGCCAGACCCGGCCCGTCCAGGTCCACCGCTTGATCGCGGAAGGAACGATCGAGGACCGCATCACGGACATGCTGCTGCGCAAGCGAGAGCTGGCCGACGCGGTGCTCGGCGCCGGTGAGGCGGCGCTCACCGAACTGTCCGACGCGGAACTGGCCGACCTGGTGGAGCTGCGAGGGGGCGCACGATGAGGGACCACGACAACGAGCGCACGTTCTCCGCGCTGCCTCCCGCGCGCGGGAGGGGCTTCGCCCAGACCTGGTGGGGTCAGGCCTGGCTCAAGGCGCTGGAGGACGCGGCGCTGGACTCCGAGCAGGTGAAGACCGGCCGCAGACTCGCGCGCGCGAGCGCCCTGGGCGCCGTATCGGTGCGCCCAGGGCGCATCACAGCGGTCGTTCAGGGCCGCGACGGCACCGCGCACCGAGCCGATGTCCTGCTGCAGGAACTGTCCGACGAGCAGTGGGACCGCTTCCTGGACATGGCCGTCGAACGGGCTGGGCATGTCGCGGCCCTGCTCGACCGCGACATGCCACCTCATCTCGTCGAGGACGCCGCCTCCTCCGGTGTGGAACTCCTGCCGGGGCTCGGCGACCTGGAGCCGGAGTGCGACTGCGGCGCCTGGGACCACTGCGGTCACACCGCCGCGCTCTGCTACCAGACGGCGCGGCTCCTGGACCAGGACCCGTTCGTGCTTCTGCTGATGCGGGGACGTGGAGAACGCGAGGTACTCGACGGCCTTCAGGCGCGCAGCGTCACCCCGGCCGAGGAGACCACGGCCACGGAGGAAGCCGCTCAGGAGGGCGTGGACGCCGCCGAGGCGTACGCGACCGGGGACATCCTGCCGCCCCTGCCCGCGCTCCCGGAGCTGCCCGCGCAGCCCGGCACCCCGCCTTCTCCGGACACCGGGACCCGCCCGGCACCCGGTGTCGACCCGGCCGCTCTCGCGTTCCTCGCGTCGCGGGCCGCCATGGAGGCGCACCGGTTGCTCGCCGCCGCGCTCGTGTCCGAACACGAACACGAGGCATTCATGGAGGAGTTGACGCTCTCACAGGATGCCGTTCGGCTGGCCGCGGGCAGTCCTGGGGCCGCCGTTTCCACTCGCCTGGCCCAGGGGTCGGGGCGCGATCAGGAAGGGCTGGCGCTCGCCGTGCGTGCCTGGCGGTACGGGGGCACGGCCGCACTGGCGGTACTGGAGGACGAGTGGGTCCCGGAGGGCGAAACGCTCTCACGCGCGCGTGCCGCCCTGGAATCGGCGTGGGACGACGACGAGCGGCCCCGACTGCGCGCTTCGCACAATCGCTGGACGGTGATCGGCGCCTCGACCCAGCTGCGCCTGGGCACGGACGGCCGCTGGTGGCCGTACCTCAAGGAGAGGGGCCACTGGGTGCCCGCGGGCCCGGCTGCCCCGGATCCGGCGACCGCGCTGGCGTCGGCATCGGCGTCGTTGGAGGTCGACATCTGAACCAGGGCGAACCGCAGGGCACCTGGTGCATGCAGGCTCAGCACTCCCACGCGCGCGGATGTCCCGCTCACTTCAACGGCTTCGTGAGTTTCCGGTCGCCACCGCCGACGTCCGCCGACAGACTGCAGGCCACGCTGTCGATGCCCAGCTCGTAGCCCGCGGAGTCCGGGTACTGGACAAGCGTGCCGCGCACGGTCCCTGCGGGCTGTCGGACGGCCTTGCGTTCCAGGGCCTTCTCGCACAGCGCCGAGGCAGCCTTCTTCAAGGCGGCGTCGCTCGCGTAGGTGCCCTCCAGTTCGGCCATCCTCACGACCTCGGCGTCGTGCGGTGTACTGCACGAACGCCTGGCCGCCTGCCCGGGCCGGCTGTCGCTCGTGTTGAAGCAGTCGCCCTTCTTGAGCATGTAGTACGGCACCTCGTCGCCCGCCGGGGTCGGGAGGAACGAGTCGAGATCACTCGGGAACTCGCTCGGCAGCCCACTGGGCAGGTCCGACGGCAGCGACGGCAGTTCGCCGGGCAGCTGGGAGGGGACGCTCAGCGACGGCGTGGACGAGCTCGCCGTACTCCGGCCGCTCTCGGCGGGCGACTTCCCGCCGGATGGCCCGCCCCCGCTGGTGGCCACGAGGACCACAGCGGTGACGGCCCCCAGGGCGACGATCACCGCGAGGATGATGAACAGCGGATTCGGGCGCCGTCCTGGAGGCGTACCGCCTGTGGGCGTACCTCCGTACGGTGTGCCTCCGGATGGCGGCCAGCTCCCGCCCTGCCCCGGTGGCCAGCCGCCCTGTGTCGGGGGACCGAACCCGCCGGACGAGTCACCCGGTGGCGGGCCGAAGCCCTCTGGAGGCGGTCCGAAACCACCGCCGTTCGGGGGCGGCGCCCCTCCCGGCGGCCGAGGAGGCTGAGGCGGTACGGGTGGCATGGCCATACCGACAAGAGTCGCCTCGAACCGGTCAACACGCGAGCCGCCTACAGGACTTGATACGGACTCATGCCATGGACCGCATGATTCCGGAGCATTCCACGCAAAGATCGGCGAAGGAAGACGCCGGCAGTGGACGAGACGAAGGGAGACGCCGCCGGACCCGCCCCAGTCGGCCGGTTCGGCCGTACATCTCCCTCCTGGACACGCCTCCCTCGCGGACAAGCCTCCCTCCCGGACACGTCTCGCTCCCGGCCCCCCTCCCCGCGGGACCGCACGTCTCCTTACCGCACGGCCCCGGCACACACACGCGCGCGTGATCAGCCGCGCGCACCCAGCAGATGGTCCATCGCGAGCTGGTCCAACCGCTCGAACGCCATCCCGCGCGCGGCGGCCGCCTCCGCGTCGAAGTCCTCGAAGGCCGTACGGTCCGCGAGCAGCGCCTTCAGCCCGTCGGCAGCAGTCGGCTGGGCCAGCTCGTCCAGGCGGGAGGCGCGCAGGGCCTCCTGGACCTCGGGGTCGGCGCGGAAGGTGGCCGCACGCTCCTTGAGGACGAGGTAATTGCGCATGCAGCCCGCGGCCGACGCCCACACGCCGTCGAGGTCCTCGGTCCGCGGCGGCTTGAAGTCGAAGTGGCGCGGACCCGTGTAACCGGCGGTCTCCAGGAGGTCGACCAGCCAGAAGGCCGAGCGCAGATCGCCCGCACCGAAACGCAGGTCCTGGTCGTACTTGATGCCGGACTGGCCGTTGAGGTCGATGTGGAAGAGCTTGCCCGCCCACAGGGCCTGGGCGATGCCGTGGGGGAAGTTCAGGCCGGCCATCTGCTCGTGGCCCACCTCCGGGTTGACGCCGTACAGCTCCGGGCGCTCCAGGCGCTCGATGAAGGACAGGGCGTGGCCGACCGTCGGCAGCAGGATGTCGCCGCGCGGCTCGTTCGGCTTGGGCTCGATCGCGAAGCGCAGGTCGTAGCCCTGGGAGGTCACGTACTCGCCGAGGAGGTCGAATGCCTCCTTCATGCGGTCGAGCGCGACACGTACGTCCTTGGCGGCACCGGACTCGGCACCCTCGCGGCCACCCCAGGCGACATAGATCCCGGCGCCCAGCTCGACCGCCAGATCGATGTTGCGGATCGTCTTGCGGAGCGCGTAACGGCGCACGTCGCGGTCGTTGGCGGTGAACGCGCCGTCCTTGAAGACGGGGTGCGTGAAGAGGTTGGTCGTGGCCATCGGCACGGTCATGCCGGTGGCGTCGAGGGCTTCCCGGAAGCGCTTGATGTGCGACTCGCGCTCACTGTCCGAGGCCCCGAAGGGAATCAGGTCGTCGTCGTGGAAGGTCACTCCGTAGGCACCGAGCTCCGCCAGACGCTGCACCGTCTCGACCGGGTCGAGGGCGCGCCGGGTGGCGTCGCCGAACGGGTCCCTCCCCTGCCAGCCGACGGTCCACAGGCCGAAGGTGAACCTGTCCTCGGGGGTGGGCTGGTAGTTCATGCCGCGACTCCTTGCTCGCTCCGACTATTTCGTCATGGCGCTTAACAAATTAGTATGCGGAGGCATCTCTGGGAAGAGACGACGTGTCTCCTTCGGGAGACTGTGTGTGACAGCCGGGCCGTACCGGTCCGGGACATTCCGGTAACCAGGCCAGATCCCGCGAGCCGGGGAAGAGGGAGAGCCCGATGTCAGCAGCCGAGGGTCCGCTCGTCGTCGGTGTGGACACATCCACCCAGTCCACCAAGGCCCTGGTCGTCGACGCGTCGACCGGACGAGTGGTGGCGAGCGGGCAGGCGCCGCACACCGTGTCCTCCGGGGCGGGCCGGGAGAGTGATCCGCGGCAGTGGTGGGACGCGCTGTGCGCGGCGCTGCACCAGTGCGGTGAGGCGGCGCACGAGGCCGCGGCGGTGTCGATCGGCGGACAGCAGCACGGCCTCGTCACCCTCGACGCCCAGGGCGACCCCGTACGCCCGGCACTGCTGTGGAACGACGTGCGCTCGGCACCGCAGGCCCGCCGTCTGGTGGAGGAGCTGGGTGGCTCGAAGGCCTGGGCCGAGCGCACCGGAAGCGTGCCCGGTGCCTCTTTCACGGTCACGAAGTGGGCCTGGCTCGCCGAGAACGAGCCCGAGGCGGTCCGCGCCACAGCGGCCGTACGCCTGCCGCACGACTACCTCACGGAGCGTCTGACCGGTCAGGGCACGACGGACCGAGGTGACGCGTCCGGTACGGGGTGGTGGGCGTCCGGGACGGAGTCGTACGACGAGGAGACCCTCCACCACGTGGGGCTCGACCCGGCTCTGCTGCCGCGCGTGGTCCGGCCGGGCGAGGTGGCCGGGACCGTGCGCGACACCCATGATCTGCCGTTCAGCAAGGGCACGCTGGTCGCGCCGGGCACCGGCGACAACGCGGCGGCCGCGCTCGGGCTCGGGCTGCGCCCCGGCACACCGGTGCTGAGCCTCGGTACGTCCGGCACGGTGTACGCCGTCTCGACGCGGCGCCCCGCCGACCCCACCGGCACCGTGGCGGGCTTCGCCGACGCACGCGGTGACTGGCTGCCGCTGGCGTGCACCCTGAACTGCACGCTCGCCGTCGACCGCGTGGCCGAGCTGCTGGGCCTGGACCGCGAGGCCGTCGAACCGGGTACGAGCGTGACCCTGCTCCCCTACCTGGACGGCGAGCGCACCCCGGACCTGCCGCACGCCTCGGGCCTGCTGCACGGTCTGCGGCACGACACGACGGGTGGGCAGCTGCTCCAGGCCGCGTACGACGGCGCGGTTCACTCACTGCTCGGCGCCCTGGACCTGGTGCTCGACACGGACGCGGACCGTTCCGCGCCGCTGCTGCTGATCGGTGGGGGCGCCCGGGGCACGGCCTGGCAGCAGACCGTACGGCGGCTGTCGGGCCGCCCCGTGCAGGTGCCCGAGGCCAAGGAACTGGTCGCGCTCGGCGCCGCCGCCCAGGCCGCCGGACTGCTGACCGGAGAGGATCCGGCGGCGGTCGCGCGCCGCTGGGACACCGCCCGCGGTCCCGTGCTGGAGCCGGTGGAGCGGGACGAGGCGACGCTGACCAGGATCGCCGGGGTACTCTCCGACGCGGCGCCGCTGCTGGAGCGGGAGCCGGACAGGCGCTGACGAGGCCCGTCCCACGACGGTGGACGGGCACCGACCAGGACAACCCCATGGGGCAGGGCAGTTCACCGGGCCCGCCCTTCCGCGGGGAGACAGCCGGACGAGGACTGACGGAGGCATGAGCGCACCACTGCACGAGGCACACCCCACGAGTCCCGGCCGTCGGCTGCCCGACACCCAGCAGGGCATGCGCCGCCGCAACCTCTCCCGGGTCATGCACACCGTCAACGCCGAGGGACCGCTGTCCCGTGCCGCCGTCGCCTCGCGCATCGGACTGACCCGGGCGGCCGTGTCCACACTGGTCGACGAGCTCATCCGCTCCGGCCTCCTCGAAGAACTGGGGCCCGAGCGGCCCGGCAGGGTGGGTCGGCCCGGTTCCGCGCTCGCTCTCAGCGGGCGTGGCCCCGCCGGCATCGGCGCGGAGGTCGGTGTCGACCATCTCGCGGTGTGCGCGGTCGATCTGCGCGGCGAGGTGCGGGCGAGGGCAGTGCGGCACAGCACGAACCGCGGCCGTTCCCCCGAACCGGTGATCGGCGAACTGACGACGCTGGTGCGGCAGGTCGTCGCCGAGGCCGAACGGGAGGGCCTCTGGCCCGCAGGCCTCGCGGTCGCCGTACCGGGCCTGGTGGCCCGTGACGCCCGTACGGTGGTCCGCGCCCCCAACCTCGACTGGCACGACACCGACCTCGGCGCGCTGTTGCCCGGTGACCTGCCGCTGACAGTGGACAACGAGGCCAACTTCGGCGGTCTCGCCGAACTCTGGCTCGGCGACGGCACCCCGCGCGACTTCCTGCACGTCTCGGCCGAGATCGGCATCGGTGGCGCGGTCGTCGTGGACGGCAGACTGCTGCGGGGAACGCGAGGATTCGCAGGCGAGTTGGGGCATGTGCCCGTACGTCCGGAAGGGCCGGACTGCGCGTGCGGCGGGCGCGGATGCCTGGAGCAGTACGCCGGTGAGGAGGCCGTCGTGCGGGCGGCCGGGCTGGCGCCGGGCGAGGGCCGCGTCGAACTGCTGGCGGAGCGTGCCGCCGAGGGCGACAAGGATGTACGGCGTGCCCTGCGCAGCGCCGGAACCGCGCTCGGCATCGCGCTGACGGGTGCGGTCAACCTGCTGGACCCGGAGACGGTCGTGCTGGGCGGGGCACTGGCGGGCCTCGCACCGTGGCTGCTGCCGTCGCTGGAACGGGAGTTGGCGCGCCGCACGGCAGGTCCCGCCTGTGCCGTGACCGTGTCGCGGCTGGGTCCCGAGGGCCCGCTGCTCGGAGCGGCGCATTCGGTGGTGCGGGGCGTGCTCGACGATCCGGCCGCGGTCGCCGGACGGCCATGACGCACGTGGCGGCCAGGGCAACTCCCCCGTGTGGGTGACGAAGTTATCCACATCTTCGGCGTCATCCACCGAAAGCGGCGCGCCCTTCCTGCGTGATCCGCAAGAACCGTACGGTGAATCACGCGAGGCGCAGCCCACACGTCCGGGTGGCTGCGCGTCCGCTCGCGTCGGGGTTCACACATCGGGGGTCACATGGCTGAGGAGACGACGGTTCCAGGACTGCTGCGCACGGTGTTCGTGCTGTGCGGACTCCTGTTCCGAAGCATCGCTGCGCTGATATCCCAACTGGGCCTGGTGCAGTGGCTGGTGCGTGGCCACGGGTTCAGTGAACTGGACGCGTGCCGGTTCGCCACGAAGACCGTCGAGTCGTCACTCGCCGATGCCCGCGACACCAGCCACCCGTGCGTGACCGAGCTCCACAAGGAGTGGCTGCCCTCGCGCGAGACTCATCGCGGACCGCACACGCGACGGAGCGAGACGGTGGCGATGCCGCGCACTGAGCGGGTCCGGCGACGGACGCACGACACCTCGCACGCACGCCTCCCAACCCCCCACTACCGAAAGGCAGATCCACGTGGAGCGAGCCAGATCGTTCCCCAGCAGACGACGGCTGCTCAAGGGCACGGCCCTCGCCGTCATCCCCTACTCATTGCTCCCCGACCCCCGGGCCGGCGCGCAACCTCAGGGTTACGACTACCCGCCCGCCGAATGGCAGCCGGCGAGCGCGTCCAACTACACGGAGGCCGAGCGCCCGACGAGCCACCCCATCGACTCCGTGATCATCCATGTGACGCAGACGACGTTCAGGAACGCGCTGTCCGTCTTCCAGAACCCTCGGAAGAAGGTGTCCGCCCACTACCTCGTACGGTCGGCCGACGGATCCGTCACGCAGTGCGTGCGGGAACGCGACATCGCCTGGCACGCGGGCAACTGGGACCACAACACACGGAGCATCGGCATCGAGCACGAGGGCTGGGTGGACGAGCCGTCCTACTTCACGGACGCCATGTACGAACAGTCAGCCAGACTCACCGCTGCCATCTGTGCCACACACGGCATCCCGAAGGACCGCGCCCACATCATCGGCCACCACGAGGTACCGGGCACCGACCACACCGATCCCGGCGCCAACTGGGACTGGACGCGTTACATGAAACTGGTCCACGCCGTGTGAAGCCCCGACACGGTCACGCACTCGTCGGATCCGGGCCGAGGGGGACGGTCGAGGAGCTTGTCCGGGCTCTCGGTGGGGGCGACGATGGGGCCGAGCAGTATCGCTGTCCGGGGAGGCCGAGTTGACCGATCCATGGGTGGCCCTGGAGCCGGGCACCGATCCCGCCGAACGGGTGCGGATGCTGCGCCGCGCCCACGAGAGGTTCACCGAGGCGGGGACTGTGGAGCGGCCGGTGCGTTCCGTGGTGGCCGAATCGTGGCGGCGTTCGGCCAGGGCGGGCGTAGGCCCGGACGGCACCGCGAGCGTGGAGCTCATGGACGGGGAGCTCGGTGCTTATCGTGCGGAGCATCCGCTGGCGCGGGTGATGCCGGTGATCCGGGAGCTCGTGGGCACGTTCGCGGCGGACGGCGAACATCTGCTGGCGGTGTGCGACGCGCAGGGCAGGCTGCTGTGGGTCGAGGGGCATCCGGCGACCCGGCGGCGTGCGGACAGGATGAACTTCGTACCGGGTGCGCGCTGGGCCGAGAACGCGGTCGGCACGAACGCACCCGGTACGGCGGTCGCCGTGGACCGGCCGGTGCAGGTGTTCGCGGCCGAGCACTTCATACGGCGGGTCCAGCCGTGGACCTGCGCGGCGGCACCGGTGCACGACCCCCGCACGGGGCGAGTGCTGGGCGCCGTGGACATCACCGGTGGGGACGGGCTCGCGCATCCGCACAGCCTCGGTTTCGTCCAGGCGGTGGCACGCGCCGCCGAGTCCCAGCTCGCCCTGTTCACCCCGCCCGAGACACCGGCCGACGTGCTCGAACTGACCGCGCTGGGCCGCGACGAGGCCCATCTGACGGCGGGCGGCCGAAAGGTCAGGCTCAGCCGACGGCACAGCGAGATCGCGGTGCTGCTCGCCCGGCACCCGGAGGGCCTGACCGGTGACGAGCTGCTGTGCGCGCTGTACGAGGACGGGACGGTGACGCCGGTGACCCTGCGGGCCGAACTGGCCCGGCTGCGCAGGCTGCTCGGCCCCGGTGTCCTGGGCTCCCGGCCGTACCGGCTCATGGTTCCGGTCGAGTCCGATGTCGCCGTGGTGGAGCGGAGGCTGGAGACGGGCGCGGTCACCTCTGCCGCGGCGGCGTACGGCGGTCCGCTGCTGCCCGGTTCGCAGGCTCCGGCGGTGGTACGGCTGCGGCACCGGCTCGCCGACGGGCTGCGGACCGCGCTCATCGCCCGCCGCGATCCCGACCTGCTGGCGGAGTGGGCGCACGCGCCGTGGGGCGAGGACGACCTCGACGTATGGCGTGCCCTGGCGGCGATACGGCCGACGGCAGCGGTACGGACGCGTTGGGAGGAACTGGAGTCCGAGCTGGCGGCGCCACCAGGATGGCCGCGTCCAGTGGCGCGCCCCGCACACCGCTGACCCGCGTCACGTCACCGCCGGGTTCGGCCGCATCACGCCCACACCGAGCACCCGGCACCCGGCACCCGGCACCCGGCACCCGGCACCCGGCACCCGGCACCACGATGTCTCGCAACGTCCTCGCAACGTTGCCGTTCCTAGCCTCGCGGCGAGAGCTGCCCAACGGCGGGCGGCTGCTTCCCGGGAGGCAGGCACCCATGACGCGTTACGCAGCGCCCGGTACCGACGGCGCGATCGTCTCGTACGAGACGCGCTACGACCACTTCATCGGCGGTGAGTACGTGCCGCCCGCCAGTGGGCGGTACTTCGAGAATCCGAGTCCGGTGAACGGGCAGCCGTTCACGGAGATCGTGCGGGGCACCGCGGAGGACGTGGAACGGGCGCTGGACGCGGCGCATGCCGCCGCGCCGTCCTGGGGCCGCACGTCCGTGACCGAGCGCTCCGACATTCTGCGGAGGATCGCCGACCGGATGGAGGCGAACCTGGAGAAGCTGGCGGTCGCGGAGAGCTGGGAGAACGGCAAACCGGTACGGGAGACGCTGGCCGCCGACATCCCGCTCGCCATCGACCACTTCCGGTACTTCGCGGGAGCGATCCGCGCGCAGGAGGGCTCGCTCGCCGAGATCGACGACGACACGATCGCGTACCACTTCCACGAACCGCTCGGTGTGGTCGCACAGATCATCCCGTGGAACTTCCCCATCCTCATGGCGACGTGGAAGCTGGCGCCCGCGCTGGCGGCGGGCAACGCGGTCGTCCTCAAGCCGGCCGAGCAGACGCCGGCGTCCATCCACTACTGGCTGAGCCTGGTCGCCGATCTGCTTCCACCGGGTGTGGTCAACATCGTCAACGGGTTCGGCGTCGAGGCCGGCAAGCCGCTGGCGTCGAGCTCGCGCGTGGCGAAGGTGGCGTTCACCGGCGAGACCACGACGGGGCGGTTGATCATGCAGTACGCCTCCGAGAACATCACCCCGGTCACGCTGGAACTCGGCGGCAAGTCCCCGAACATCTTCTTCGACGACGTCTGGTCGGCGAACGACGACTTCCGGGACAAGGCGCTCGAGGGCTTCACGATGTTCGCGCTCAACCAGGGCGAGGTGTGCACCTGCCCGTCGCGGGCGCTGATCCAGCGCGGCAACTACGCGGAGTTCATGGAGGCGGCGGTGGCCCGCACCGAGCGGATCACTCCCGGGCATCCGCTCGACACGAACACGATGATCGGCGCCCAGGCCTCCAACGACCAGCTGGAAAAGATCCTCTCCTACCTGGACATCGGCCGACAGGAGGGCGCGAAGGTACTCACGGGCGGTGAACGCCTCGAGCAGGACGGCGAGTTGAAGGGCGGTTACTACGTCCAGCCGACGATCTTCGAGGGCGACAACCGTATGCGGATCTTCCAGGAGGAGATCTTCGGACCGGTCGTGTCGGTGACGTCGTTCAACGACTTCGACGACGCGATGAAGATCGCCAACGACACGCTGTACGGCCTCGGGGCCGGTGTGTGGACCCGCGACATCAACACCGCCTACCGCGCGGGCCGTTCGATCCAGGCGGGCCGCGTCTGGACGAACTGCTACCACGCCTACCCGGCCCACGCCGCCTTCGGCGGCTACAAGGGCTCGGGTATCGGCCGCGAGACTCACAAGATGATGCTGGAGCACTACCAGCAGACGAAGAATCTGCTGGTGAGCTACTCGCCGAAGAAGCTGGGCTTCTTCTAGACGCACGAAAAAAGGCGCCTGACCTGGGCTTTTGCCCGTCAGGCGCCTGTCTCCCGTCCGATTCGCGGCTGGGCTCGGTTTGCGCACTAACTCCCAATTCATCCCACGGCTGTGCCGTTCCTGACCAGTGCTTCCGGACCAGTCACGAACCAAAACCCACGGATCATCCACCAGACGCCTCGCCTTGGCTGACGCGCCCCCATCTCCTGCATGGACTGCTCGATGAGGCGGTTCGCCTGTTCTCGAACGCCGTCGAGGAACTTGGCGTAATGACGGAAGAGAACCTCGATGCTCTGGCCGCCACGGCGAGCACATTCGGCCGGGTCCACACCGGAGTAGAGCCAGAACGAGATCCCGGCGTGCCGGAGGTCGTACGGCCGCTTGGCCAGGCCGGAGGCGCGCTCCGTCCGAGTCAGGGTGTGTTCCCGCGCCTCGCCCACGTCGTACCGTACGCCGCAGCGTCCACGTAGTTGCCAGCATCGTTCCGGAGCACTCGGCCGTCAGTTGCCACACCGAAGCGGTCAAGATGGGCCCGCAACATACGTACCAACTGCGGCGGGATCGGGACAGGACGCGTCGCGGTTGCCGCACGGCGCTTGAGCGAATGCACCTCGTGCACCTTCCCGTCGTCAGTCCACTCCTTGCCAGACGTGACGACCCCGCCCGAGAGGTTGAGCATCCCACACCCGGTCCTGGGCAAGTGACATTGCTCGATGCGGAGGTGGATAACTTCTGCAGGACGCATAGCCGCGTAATAAATGCAGCCGAAGAAAGCCTCGAGATGCACCGCCGTCGGCAAGCAGGAGTCCGTCACCCCTCGCGAGATGACCGCCGACGACGTCCGGACCACGATCGCGGACTTCACCACCGCCGCGCGCAGAGCTGTCGAGGCGGGCTTCGTCGGCGTCGAGGTGCACAGCGCCAACGGCTATCTGCTGCACCAGTTCCTCGCCCCCAACACCAACCACCGCACCGACGTCTACGGCGGCGGCATCGAGAACCGCATCCGATTCACTGTCGAGGTCGTCGAGGCGGTCGCCGCCGAGATAGGGGCGGCGCGGACCGGGCTGCGGGCGGTCGGCACCTGGCCCTTGACGGCCGCGCGGTCCTCGCCAGCATGACGAGCGGAGCGGTGTGCTGCCGCCACCGGGCTGTTGGGGCGCGGTGGCGGCAGCGGTAGGGGGTGGGGTTCAGGCGGTGGGGTCAGCGGGTGGACTTGGCGGCGTCGATGATGACGTCGGCGACCGCGTCGGGCTGGGAGATGGACACCGCGTGGGACGCGTCGACGCGCACGATGGTCGAGCCCGCGCGCTCGGCCATGAACTCCTGGGCCTGGCCGGGAATGGCGTTGTCCTGGGTGGCAACCACCGCCCAGGAGGGCAGGGTGCGCCAGGCCGGGGCACCGGACAGCTCGGCGGTCAGGGCCTGCACACGGACCGAGCGCTGAGTGACCGCGAGGACGTCGGTGACCTCCGCGGGCAGGTCGCCGGCGATGACGTCCTGGTAGTGCTCCGGCAGGATCCGCAGCTCCGGCTCACCCTCGTGCTCGAAGGCAACAGTGGTGTCCGGGCCCATCTTCGCGCCGGGGAAGCGCGAGGCGTTCTCCAGAGAGCTCTCACCCTCGTCGGGCTGGAACGCGGCCACATAGACCAGGGCCTCGACGTTCGACGCCTCGCGGGCCGCGCGGGTGATGATCGACCCGGCGTAGGAGTGACCGACCAGGACAACCGGGCCCTCCACGCTCTTGGCGACGGTGGCGGCGTACTGCGCGTCGGACTCCAGGCCACGCAGCGGGTTCGCCACGGCCACCGTGGTGTAGCCCTGCCCCCGGAGCTTGGCGATGACTCCCTTCCACATACCGGAGTCGCCGAACGCGCCGTGGACCAGGACGATCGTGGGGGTCGTGCTCATGGCTTCATACCTCTCTAAGGGAAGAACGATCGGTCTTTCTGCGAGAAAGACTAGTCATTCTTCCCGTGAGCCGCAATGTGACGAGGCCGACCTCTAGAACGACTGGTCTTTCTCTACGATGGGTGTATGACGACCACCTCACAACTTCACCCCAAGGACCGGCTGCTGCGCACCGCGTCCCGCCTCTTCTACGCAGAGGGCATCCACGCCGTGGGCATCGAACGCCTGGTCACTGAGGCCCAGGTCACGCGCGCCACCTTCTACCGGCACTACCCCAGCAAGGACGACCTGGTCTCCGCCTACCTCACAGCGACCGCCGAGGACGTCCAGGGGGCTGTCGCACGGGCCCGGGAAGGCAAGGAGCCGCGCGAGGCGATCCGCGCGGTGATGGCCGTGCTCGGCGATTCGACCCTGGAGGACGGCTTCCGTGGCTGCCAGTTCCTCAACGCCGCAGCCGAGTACCCCGACCGCGACCACCCGGTGCGTGCGGTCATCAACGACCAGCGCACCTGGCTGTTCGGGGTCCTGCGCGACCTCTCCGCCGACATGGGCCACCCCGACCCCGACCACGCTGCCCGCGTACTCGTCCTGCTGCACGACGGCGCCTTCCAGGCTGCCGAACTCGGCGACGCGACGGCCGTCCGCGAAACGCTGCGTCGCGCCGTCGACGAGGTGTTCCCGCCCAGCGCGCCTGACAGCGCGGGGAAGTCGTCGCACTGACCGGTCCGGCGCCGCACGGCAGGCGCCTGTCCGAGCTGCCAGGTACCGGTCCCAGGCGGCTCTTCGGAGGCCGTGCGCCTCGTCGTACGTCGTCGCTTGGGCGGCAGTGGTGGTGGGCAACGCCGATGCGGTGATGTGAGGAGACGGTGCGTCGGCGCCCGTCCGCGCAGTTCGTGTCACGCGTCGCCACCAGGGACACCGTGATCGCCGATGTGACCATTCCCAAGGGCGAAGTCGTCTGGCTGGCGCTCGCCTCCGCCAACACCGACCCGGCGCCGCCGTCTCCGATCCCCTGGCCTTCGACATCAGGCGCGCAGGACTCGACGAGCACGACCACTACGCCTTCGCCAAGGGACGCCACACCTGCCTGGGGGCCAGGGTCTTCTGTGTGTCGCGCTCGCGTGCGAAACGGCTTGTGCTCGATCTGTGAGGCACGCCTGCAACGATTGGGGACGACCCTGCACTTGCTCCTGTTGGCCGTAATAGGACCAGGCGTTCCCGCTCGTGCCGCCCGAGGCGACGTCGCCGGCGGTTCCGCCCCGCCAGTGGAACGCGAAGATCAGCCGGTAGCGGAGGTTGTTGTCGTAGTTGGCGGGAACCCTGAGGATGAAGCCGCGGCTCTTGCCGCCGCTCTGAATCGTGTGCGTACCGCTCGCCAGAGTCGGGGCGCTGCCGCATCCGCCGCCACTGGACGACAGCTTGATCATCTGCCATTGCTGGTTGGCGCCGCCCCAGTCGGTGTACTGGACGACGTTGCCATCGTCGGCGGTGGAGGCGCCCTGCACCTCCACCGCCTTGCTGCTGGTGCGGTTGATCAGGACATACCAGGCATTGATGTCCACCGTCGCCGCCTCGGCGGGCGCGGGGTTCACCGCGGTGAGCATGCCGATCGCGAGGGTCGCCGCCACCATAGCGGCGACCCGGGACCACCAGCGATGTAGTCGTGGAGGGGCGGGGGAAAACGCACCGTAGGGCTTCATCGATTCACCCTTTGTTCTGCGGCGGATCCCATCAGGTGCGGGTCCAGCGTTGGTTGCTGCCGTTCGAGCAGGAGTAGAGCTGGATCAGGGTGCCGTTGGCGGTGCCGCCTGCGGCGGCGTCGAGGCAGAGGCCGGACTGGACGCCCACGATGGATCCGTCGGAGTCGAGGCGCCATTTCTGGTTGTCGCCGCCCCAGCAGCTGTAGATCTGCACTTTGGTGCCGTTGCCGGTGCCGGCGGCGTCCAGGCACTTGTTGCCGTAGACCCTGAGCTCACCTGCGGCGGTGTACGTCCACTGCTGGTTGGTGCCGTTGTGGCAGTCCCACAGGTGGAGCTGGGTGCCGTCGGTGGTACTGGTGCCGGGCACGTCAAGGCAGCGGCCTGAACCGACGCCCTTGATCGGTCCGGAGCCCGAAGGGGGCGTGGAGGAGCCGCCGTTGAGTGCGTTGAGGACGGCGGTGTAGGCGGGCTTCTTGCTGCCGTCGCCGTTGAACAGCAGCGGCGTGTGCTCCGGTCGCCAGGAGTCGGTGTCGCGCACACCCCAGACGGTGATGCCGAGGCAGCGCGGGACTGCCAGGCAGTCGTTGGTCACGTTGGCGTAGGTCGCGGCCGGGGCGCCCTGGATGTCGAGCTCGGTGATGGCCACGTCGACGCCGAGGGCGGCGAAGCTCTGCAGGGTGGTGCGGAAGTTGCTGTTGTAGGGGCTGCCGCTGTTGAAGTGCGCCTGGAAGCCGACGCAGTCGATCGGCACGCCGCGCTGCTTGAAGTCTCGGACCATGGCGTACATGGCCTGGGTTTTGGCCCAGGTCCAGTTCTCGACGTTGTAGTCGTTGTAGCAGAGCTTGGCGGCCGGGTCCGCAGCGCGCGCGGTGCGGAAGGCGACCTCGATCCAGTCGTTGCCGGTGCGCTGCAGGTTGGAGTCGCGCCGGGCTCCCGAACTGCCGTCGGCAAAGGCCTCGTTCACGACGTCCCACTGGGCGATCTTGCCCTTGTAGTGGCGCATCACGCCGTTGATGTGGTCGATCATCGCCTGGCGCAGCGTGCTGCCGCTGAGGCTCTGCATCCAGCCGGGCTGCTGGGAGTGCCAGGCCAGGGTGTGACCGCGCACCTGCTTGCCGTTCTGCACCGCCCAGTTGTAGACGCGGTCACCGGCGGTGAAGTTGAACTGGCCCCGCTGCGGTTCGGTGGCGTCTATCTTCATCTCGTTCTCGGCCGTCACCGAGTTGAACTCACGGCCCGCGATCGCCGTGTACGCGGAGTCGCCCAGCCTGCCCGAGGCGATGGCGGTGCCGAAGTAGCGGCCGCTCTGGGCCGCCGCGGCGCCGAGCGTGCTCTCGGCGGCGTGTGCGGTCGGCGGCGCGACGAGTGCGGCGACCGCACCGAGGACGCCGACGACCAGCGCCAACAGCAGGCCGCGGATCTTCCGGCGGAAAACGGTTCCGGGAAGGGCATATAAGCCCATGGCTGTGCCTCCAAGGTAGACATCACGGAATGACTGAAGCGCAGGGGAAAGCGTCGTCCGCTCCCACTCGGCAGACGTACGGGGCGGGCGGAACCGGGCAGCACGGAATCACCGGACACCGCGGTCATGGGACCGGGGCGATCTCAACCGGCCCGGACGGCACCCGGGTCGGCCGCCGGGTGACGTACGGCGGGTGGCAGTGATGGTTCGACAAGGGCACGGGGGTACTCCATCGCGGCTCGGCCGGGGGACCGTCACGCGGCGTCGCGTGCCTCTCCAACTGCGCGAAGAGCCAGAATGCGCTGGTGCGGACCTCACCGGAACGAAACGGGGTGGCGCAGGTGCTGTGCTTCGGTGCGCGGATCTGCGGTGCTTCGGTGCGTGGATCTGCCGTGCAGCACAGTTTGCTCGCTCAGGGCCGGCATGATTCGAAATCTCGAACCACGGCCGGTCGCCCAGTGAGGGAGGTTGAGGGATTGACGGTGAATCGTCAATACTCACCGAAGGGAAAGTTTCCGTGCTGTGCTCGAAACATTCGGAGCCGCATCGGGCCGGACCGCGAACCCTCCGGCGCCGCCGCCGGCGGACCCCGTAGGGCTCCGGGCCGGACCAGGACGAGTGTGCGTACGCTGCTGGCTCAACTCCCCCGCACCCCTCGCGGACCCTTGGAGGGGCGAGCCGTATCAGGAACTTTGGGAGTACTTCCGGTCGGCGCGACAGCTTGCCAAGCCCGGCAGGGGAGGAACTGTTTGTGGACAGATCGGCGACAGACCTTGACCAGAGGGCCCCGCATTCCTAGCTTGTGGCGTCAAAGGTTCGGGGAAATCTTCGAAAGTTTCGGAACCATCCCTGCCCCCGGTACGGCCGCTTTGCGGTTACTCGGCGTCGCCTCACCCCGCCCCCAAGGAGGCCCTCTGATGTGGTTTCGCCACCCGCCCCCGATTCGTCCAAGACGCTTACTCGCCGTCCTTTCGCCCTTCCTGCTCGTGGCTGCCTTCCTCGGTGCCCAGCCCGCCAGCGCGGCGACCGTAGACCCCAACGCCTCGTATGTGCTGGTCAACCGCAACAGTGGCAAAGCCCTGGATGTCTACAACATGGCGACCGACGACGGCGCCCGCATCACCCAGTGGACCAGGAACGATCAGAGCCAGCAGCAGTGGCAGTTCGTCGATTCCGGGGGCGGCTACTACCGCATCAAGTCCCGGCACTCGGGCAAGGTGCTGGACGTCCACAACTGGTCCACCTCGAACGGCGGCTCGATCGTCCAGTGGGCCGACCTGAACGGCACCAACCAGCAGTGGCGGCTGGCCGACAGCTCGGACGGCTACGTGAGGCTCATCTCGCGCCACAGCAACAAGGCCCTCGAAGTACAAGGCGCCTCCACCGCCGACAACGCGAACATCGTCCAGTACGACGACTGGGGCGGCAGCAACCAGCAGTGGCAGCTCGTCAAGGTCGGCGCCGACAACCCCGGCCCATGCGATCTTCCGTCGACATACCGCTGGACATCAACGGGCGCGCTGGCGCAGCCCAAGCCGGGGTGGGTCTCGCTCAAGGACTTCACCGTCGTCCCCTACAACGGCAGGCAACTCGTCTATGCGACGACGCACGACACGGGGACGAGGTGGGGCTCGATGAACTTCGGCCTGTTCACCAACTGGTCGGAGATGACCTCGGCCAGCCAGAACACGATGTCGACTTCCACCGTCGCGCCCACGCTCTTCTACTTCGCACCGAAGAACATCTGGGTGCTCGCCTACCAATGGGGGAGGACCGCCTTCTCCTACCGGACGTCGAGCGACCCCACCAACCCGAATGGCTGGTCGTCCGAGCAGGTGCTCTTCTCCGGAAGCATCTCCGGCTCCGGAACCGGACCCATCGACCAGACGCTCATCGCTGACGGGACGAACATGTACCTGTTCTTCGCCGGCGACAACGGCAAGATCTACCGGGCCAGCATGCCGATCGGGAACTTCCCAGGCAGCTTCGGCACGAACTCGACAGTGATCATGAGCGACACGACGAACAACCTGTTCGAAGCCCCGCAGGTCTACAAGCTCCAGGGCCAGAACCGCTACCTCATGATCGTCGAGGCGATCGGCTCGCAGGGCCGCTACTTCCGATCGTTCACAGCCACCAGTCTGAACGGCTCATGGACACCCCAGGCCGCGACCGAGAGCAATCCCTTCGCCGGCAAGGCCAACAGCGGCGCCACCTGGACCAACGACATCAGCCATGGCGAACTGATCCGCACCAGCCCTGATCAGACCATGACCGTCGACCCCTGCAATCTGCAGTTGCTCTACCAGGGGCGCAGCCCCAACTCAGGCGGCGACTACGGCCTCCTGCCCTACCGTCCGGGTCTGCTGACACGGCAGCGCTGACGGCATGACACGGGTCCGGCTCCGGTAGGGAGCCGGCGTGGCGGGCTCGGCGGAAGGCCGAGCCCGCCCGGGGCAGGCGACGACGTCAGCCCTCACACGTCGACATCGCTCGTAACCGCCACGCTACCGAGCAGGGCCAACTGGTGATCAAAAGGCCACCGGAATGGCCCCACACATGAACAAGCCTTCGGTGTGCGAGCACGCTCGATCGAGCCATACGGACCATGATCTTTCGAAGGCCCCGGGAAGGCGGGCGGATCAGCGCAGTCCCGCGAAGAGGTCGTTCTCGGGCACGGCCGCGCCGGTGGTGTCCTGGACACGTACGAAGGTCTCGACGCCCATCAACTCGGTGAACCTCTGCTGGCCCATCTTGAGGAAGAAGATGTTCTCGCCCTGGCTGGCGTGCGCGGCCAGTGCATCGAACTTCTGGCCGCCGAACGCGGTGGTGTCCACCCAGGTGGTGATCTCCTCGTCGGGGAGTCCGATCTCGGCCATTGCGGCGGCCTGGGCGGGATCTGGCTCCGGTACGTCCGCACCGAACTCGCGCATGGTCTCCCCGAACCGCTGCATCATCGAGCGGGGCGCCGTCGTCCAGTACACCTTCGGTGTCGGCGCGGTCATCGCCAGTGCCGCCATCGTGATGCGGTTGGCCTGAATGTGGTCGGGGTGGCCGTAGAAGCCGTTCTCGTCGTAAGTGACGACCACATCGGGTCGGTAGCGCCGAAAAAGTTCCGCGAGTCGGGCGGCGCCCTCCTCGACGGGTGCCTGCCAGAAGGATCCGAGGGCGTCGTTGGTCGGCCAGCCCATCATTCCGGAGTCGGCGTAGTCCAGCATCTCCAGATGACTGATCTTCAGGATGTCGCAACTTGCCTCGAGTTCTCGACGCCGCATCAGGGCGACGGCCGCCGGATCATGCCCGGGATCGCCGGGCTTGACACCCCCCGGCCCGTCACCGCAACCGCCGTCGGTACACGTCACGAGAACCGTACGCATGCCCTCCGCCGCGTACCGCGCGAGGACACCGCCTGTCCCAGTTGCCTCATCATCGGGGTGGGCGTGCACCGCCATGAGCGTCAACGGCCGGTCGTTCATGAAACAGTCCTCCTGTGTGAAAAGGCCTCGGTCCGAGTCCGCGGCAGGCGCACATGAGGACGTCGCCGGTATCGGGTGACCGGGCATACCACGGACCCGGGAGCCGGACCGCGTTGGAGCGGACCAGCTTTTCTCTGATCCTCGTCCGCGCGGCGCCGGTCCCTCGGCTGGTGCAACAGTGCTGGCCGACTCGGCTGTTCCCACCCCGCAAGAGAAAACGCCCGAGCCTTGGCGCTCGCTCCCGTGAGCTTCGCTTCCGGACTTGTTCGTGAGTCTTTACGAGTTCGTCGGCTCGCTGCACCGGCCCGCGCCCTGGCGCGTGGGTGCCCGGATTGGGCCCGCCCGATCAACCGAGAGCCATTCGACCAGGCCGCCGAACGGCGCGGGAACCGCCTGGAGAAGGTCCTGGTGGACCACGGGTCAAGGACGAGGTCGTCATCCACGGCGCGATGCTCGGCATCACCGTCGACGTCGTCCGCCGGGACCCCGCCGACCAGGGCGGGGGCTTCGTTCCGCAACCGAAGAGATGGGTGGTGGAGCAGGTCAACGGCACGTTGATGTTGCACCGGCGTCTGGCCCGCGAGTACGACCACCAGCCCGGCAATGCTGCCTCCCGCGTGAGTTCGCCTCATCTGTGGTCAGGGACGCCGTCACCGCTCGCTCGGCGGTGGCGAGGGCGCCCTCCATGTGCCCGGCGTATTCGGTGGCGGTCTCGGTCGAGGCCCAGTGCAGCCTGCCGTCCAGCGCGGGCCGTTGGTAGAGGTGGTGGCCGAACAGGGAGTGGTCGGCCAGGTGGTGCATGGCGGGCGGCACGGTCCACCGCTCGTCGCTCCAGTCCTGTATGTGGAGCGTCTCGGGCTCGGCGGCGGCACGACCGAAGAGCTGGGCCAGCTGGGCGGTCACCGCCTGCTCGAAGTCGGGGCCGACGGCCTGGGCCGCGGCGAAGCCGAACAGCGCGGCGGGCCGCCCGTCGGGGCCCGACATGTCGTGCAGTTCCTGCAGCGGGCCGGTTCTGCTGACCGCCGCTCCAGCGAGCCCCTCGCCCCGCCAGAAGGCGGCAGGGTAGCGGGCGACGACCTTGGCGACCGCCCCCATCCACACCGGGGTCGCCCTGGCCAGGCGGACCAGCTCAGGTGACAGCTCCGAGTCGAAGTCGATGCGCGCGAGGGCCAGTGCGGGAGGTACGGCCACCACGACCTGCTCGGCGTGCAGCGCCGAGCTCGGCGTACGGACTTCGAGGCCACCGGTGACGCGGGGGTGAATCGCGGTGACGGGACTGTCCAGCCGTACGACGTCGGCGGGCAGTTCGGCCGCGAGGGCGCGGGCGAGGGCGTTGGCCCCCGGTGTGAAGCGGCGGGCGGGGGCGTCGAGCAGGTTGCCGGGCAGCCGTCGTACGCCGGTGGCGTCCTGTACGAGTGTGTCCCCCGCGAGATGCTGCTCGAAGGTGGCGATGCCGAGCCGCGCGACGAGATCCGCGACGCGCCGCTCCCCGTCCCAGTACCAGGTGGCGCCCAGGTCGAGGGCCCCCGGCGGGGCTGCCGTGCTGAGCAGACGCCCGCCGACCCGCTCGCGGGCCTCCAGGCACACGGTGTCGCGCCCGGCGGCGACCAGAGCGGCGGTCGCGGCCAGTCCGGCGATCCCGGCACCGACCACGACGACGTCGTGGCCGTCATGCTGAACCATGTTCTCTCCTCTTCAACGGCCGTTGCGCGCCAGTGGTGAGGACCATCCGGAAGCGGGCCTTGCCCTCCTGCTGGGTGTCGAGCGCCTGCTGCGCTTCCTCCAGCGGGACGGTCTGCACCTGGGGGCGGACACCGCTCGCGACCGCGAAGCGCATCGCCTGTTCGGTGTCGGCGGGGCTTCCGGTCAGATGACCGGTGACGCTGCGCGCCCCCATGACGAGCTTGGCCAGGGGCAGTTGCAGGGGAGCCCCGTCGAAGCCGACGACGGTGAGCCGACCGTGCGGGGCGAGCCCGTCCACCAGCTCCGCCAGCGGCTTGCTGCTGGAGGCCGTGGACAGGATCAGCCGCGCCCCGCCCAACTCCCCCAGCCCCGCTCCGGGTTCCTGTCGCTCGGTGTCGATGTAGTGCCGCGCGCCCAGCTCCTCGGCGAGCTTCCGCTTCTGCTCGCCCCGGCCGATCGCCACCGTCTCGAACCCCATGGCCGCCGCGAACTGCACCGCCAGATGCCCCAGACCGCCGATCCCTAGGACGGCGACCAGATCGCCCGGCCCGGCACCGGAGGTCCGCAGGGCGTTGAAGGTGGTGACACCGGCGCATCCGAACGGCGCGGCCTCCGCCGCCGACAGCCCCCCGGGGATCCGGGCGAGAGTGGAGACGGGAACCGTGATGGTGCTCGACCAGCCACCCGCGTACGACAGACCCGGCACCTTCCGCTCCGGGCAGTGCACGACATCGCCGAGCCGACAGGCGGAGCAGTGCCCGCAGCTGCCGCCGAACCAGCCGACGGTCACCCGCTCCCCCACGTCCCATCCCTGTACCTGGGGGCCCAGCTCAGCGATCACACCGGCGACCTCGTGGCCCGGAGTGATGGGGAAACCGGTCGCCGGAGCGGGATTGCCGACCGTACCGATGTCGGCGCCGCAGATGCCGGTCGCCTCCACGTCGATACGCACCTCACCGACCCCTGGTGCCCTCTCCTGCACCGGGACGACCTGGACGGCAGCTCCGGGCTCCGCCACTTGTGCGGCCCTGTGAACGTGGTTAGCGTCTTGGGACACGAAAATCCCTCCGTGAAATAGAAAAAGGACGCGGATATTCACGGAAATACCTCGCGCGTGGCTCCGTCCGCACCGTAGGGCGTCCCGGACGCCCCCGGTAGAGGATCATGGGGAATGGGGGTATAAAGAGCGGCTATAGCAACGAGGAGAGCAGCATGAACATCGAGGGGCTGCGCTACGCCCGGGCCGTCTCCACGACGAAGTCGTTCAGTGCGGCCGCCCGGGCCTACGGCGTCACCCAGCCCGCTCTGTCCAACGGCATCGCGCGACTGGAGCAGGAGCTCGGCGTGACGCTGTTCGAGCGCTCGCCGCGCGGGGTGAGGCCGACCGCGGACGGCACACAGATCCTGCCCATGATCGTCCAGGCCCTCGACGCCCTGGACGCGGTCGTCGCCGAGGCCCGGCGGCTGGCGCTGCCGACGCCCGACACGATCCGCATGGGCGTCTCCCCGCTGATCGGGGCCGACCTCGTCGCCCGGGCCTTCGACGCCGCCCGCAACCTGGACCGCCCGCGCGACCTGGTCCTGCGTGAGGCGGATCTCACACACCTGCGTGAGGACCTCCGGGCAGGACTCCTGGATGTCCTCCTAGTGCCGGCCGTGCAGGCCATGCCCACGTTCCGGCATCGCGTCATCGCCCGCGAACCGGTCGTCGTGATCGACCCGGCCGACTCGCGGACCGAGGGCCCGGTCGAGTTGCGGGCAGCGGCCGACGCCGCCTACATCCTCGTACCGGACAGCTGCGGACTGACCACCTTCACGACCGAACTGTTCCGCAGCCACGATCTGGCGCTGCGCACCTACCCCGGCGAGGCCTCCAACTACCGCGTGCTGGACGAGTGGGCGCGGATGGGCGTGGGCGCCGCGCTGCTGCCCCAGTCCAAAATCACCCGGGACCACGGCGGCTCCCGTCCCCTCGTCCGGGCCGGAGACCCCGTGGAGATCGCCTATGAGGCCGTCTGGGACAATGGCACCGCTCTCGCAGCTGATCTGGAGGACTTCGTCACGGCTCTCACCCAGCTTTCCGACGAGGGCACCGGCGATTGACGGAGGTTATCCCTCCATTACTCTGACGCCGCCAAGCGGATTCATTCTCAGGAATTCACGTCGCCGCCAAGGCATATCCGGGTCCACGAGACGGTCCGAGAAAGGCACAGCACAATGACGAGCGCGGACACCGCCGTACTCGACGACCCGGTGGGCGAGTCGCTGCGCGGGCACCACTCAGGCGTCGCCCGTCGACTCGGCTGCGCTGCCACGTACTTGCCGAACGTCGCGACCTTCTCGGCGGTGTCCCCCGCTGCGGACTCGGCGGACTGGGACGATCTCGCCCAACTGCTCGGTCGAGGCGCGTTCGCCGACATGTTCAGCTGCCCAGCGACCCCGCCGTCGGACTGGGAGCCGGCCTTCGTCCTGGAAGGCCGGCAGATGATCCGGCCCAGCGACCGACCCGTCCATGCGGATACCGACAGCGTGGTCGAACTGGGTCCGGCCGATGTGCCCGAGATGCTCGACCTCGTCGCGCGGACCCGGCCGGGACCGTTCTGGCCGCGCACCCACGAACTCGGCACCTATCTCGGCATCCGCGCCGACGGGCGACTGGTGGCCATGGCGGGCGAACGGCTCCGGCCTCCGGGGTGGAGCGAGATCAGCGCCGTCTGCACAGCACCCGAGGCACGCGGGCAGGGCCATGCCGTCCGCCTGGTGAGCGCGGTCGCCGCACGCGTCCTGGCCCGGAACGAACGCCCCTTCCTGCATGTGGCGGAGACGAACACCGCCGCGATCGCCCTGTACGAACGACTCGGCTTCGAGAGCCGCAGGCATGTGACTTTCCGCGGGTTCCGTACGCCGTAGGTCCGTACGCCGTAGGTCCGTACGCCGTAGGTCCGTACGCCGTAGGTCCGTACGCCGTATGAGGTGGCCCTAGGTCACGATGACCCGCACGGTGCCGGTTCCCGGCCGCCTCCAGCGCCGACACCCCTCCACTCACCGCCCCGGAGCGGCAAGCCGGCACGCCAGCTGCGAAGCGCCTGGCACGACGAGTGGGGGCGGGCCTGACCTTCAGCGGCCCGCCCATCCGGCAGCCCGTCGCCATGGGCGGACCCATGGTCATGAACACCCAGGCCGAGATCCAGCAGGCCCTCCGCGACTTCCAGACCGGCGAGTTCGGCACCATCCCGCGCCAGGCCCGGATGCGGTACCGCTGACCGCGCCCCATCCCTCCCGCAGGCAGCAGCCCGCCGGCCACCGGCGCGCTCTCGCGACCCAGGGCTGTTCTGTGCCGGCGGCGAAGACGCTGTCCGGTGCTGTTGGTGGCCACGACGGGCAGGGAAGCCGATGCCTGCCAGGGGCGGGACAGGCGGTGGCTGCGGGGTCAGGCGTCCCGCATGCCCAGCTTCACCGCCACGACCGGGACCGGGGAGTCCAGCAGCAGCCGCTGGCTGATGCTGCCCAGAAACGCCTTGCCGACCGGTGAGCGGCGCTTGATACCGATCACGAGGCGGTCGACGGCGTGGTCCCGGATTTCATCGAGGACGGCGTCGGCCGGGTCCCGGTCGTCCCTGCCCTTACGGTCGACGATCTTGAAGTTGAGCGTGGCCGGGACCAACGAGGTGTCCACTTCCGTGAGGGACAGATTGACGATGATCAGGTCGGTGTCGAGCTGGTCGGCCTCGGCGACACCGGCGGCCAGGGCGACCGCGCCCTCTGGACTGTCTGAAACAGCGACCATGACTGACATGGGGTGACCAATCGGCGAGTTGGCTGATGGTGGTCAGGCGTGCTGGGCCCGGAACTCGTCTTCGAACTCTTCCAGGGACCTGCCCCGGGTCTCGGGCACCATCGTGTGGATGAACAGCAGGGCGGCTACACCGAGTCCGGCGAAGATGAAGAACGTGGGGGCGATGCCCAGTGCGCTGACGACGGGCGGGAAGCCGAATGCAACGCCGGCGTTGGCGATCCAGAGCATGAACACACACATGCCCATGGCGAAACTGCGGATCTTGAGCGGGAAGATCTCCGCCAGCAGCAGCCAGACCAGAGGCCCGATCGTGCCCTGCATGGAGAACACGAAGCAGATCACGAACAGCAGGATGATGTACGGCTTGACGGTGCTGTCCGGCAGGAGCGTCGCCGACAGACCGACGAGGATGTGGAAAGACGTCGTCAGGACGAATCCGCCGAGCAGCATCTTGCGGCGGTCGATCTTGTTCATGATCAGAATGCCGACGGTGACGCCGAGGACACTGAACAGGCCGTTGGCCGTGTTGGCGATGATGGCGGCCTTGGCGGAGAACCCGGCGTCCTCGAGCAGCTGACTGCCGTAGTACATGATCGAGTTGATGCCGGTGAACTGCTGGAACACGCCCAGCCCGATACCGATCAGGAGCAGCCTGCGGATCCACGGCACGGACAGGTCCGCCCAACCGCCCGTCTGGGCTTCCTTCTCTTCCTCGGCGAGTGCATGCACCTCGGCCATCTCCGCGACGGCGCGTTCGGGGCTGCGGATCTGCTTGAGAACCTTGAGGGCCTCTGCCTCCCGCCCCTGGGAGATCAGCCACCGCGGGCTCTCCGGCATCCGCAGCATGCCGAAGAACAGGGCGAAGGCGGGGAGTACGGCGACCACGAGCATGTAGCGCCAGACGCTGTCGTGTTCTCCCCAGATGTTGAAGATGAGGGCGTTGACGACGAACGCAGCGAACTGGCCCCAGACGATCATGACCTCGTTGCGCGTCACCAGGCTGCCGCGCCGCTCGGCGGGAGAGACCTCAGCGAGGTAGACCGGAACGGTGGCCGAGGCGCCACCCACCGCGAGGCCCAGGACGAACCGGAAGAGCGCCAGCACTTCCCAGTCGGGAGCGACGACGCAGCCCAGCGTACCGACCGTGAAGATACCCGCGAGCATCAGGATGTTGTGCCGACGACCGTAGGCGTCGGCGAGCCGACCGCCGATCAGGGCGCCGAACGCGGCACCGAAGATCAGAATGCTGACCACAAAGCCCTCCGTGAAGGCGGTCAGTCCGAGATCCTCCTTCATCGGTGCCAGCGCGCCGTTGATGACGCCCGTGTCGTAGCCGAACAGAAGTCCGCCGAAGGTGGCGACGACGGCGATCAGGCCGAGCCGCTTCCTGTGAGGTCCCGCGATGTCCGGCGGCACCGCCACGAGGGGCGAAGTTCGTACGCCGTCTTCGAGCATGGGCATGCCTCCACAATCGTTGCCGTATCCGGCAGGCGTCATCGGGGTTTCTGAATCATCGGGGTTTCTGGGAGCTCGCCGGCCAACGAGGCGCTCATCAGCTGACAGGGCGCAACAAAGTCCGGTACATCCGGGCACCAAGATCAGCTGCCCCGGGCATCAGTGCCCTACGGGGCGCCAGCGACTGACGGAATTGCGAAAATACAGACAAAAAAGGTCGAACGTCGAGGCGTGTTCCACCACACCGCCAAGTCGTACGGGAGAGGCGCGAGCCCCCGGTCCGTGCCGCACACCCGACCGGACGCCCTCAGCAGACCGCGCACCCGTCGGCCGACCGAGACGGCGACTGGGCGGGAATCCAGTCCGCCGGAGCCGACGGACAACGGGGATCAGCCCGGAAGGATCACAGCTCCACAACGGCGTCCACGCAGGCCGTCGACCATATCGACCTGTTCGCGCCACGAAACGACAGCGCTCGCCCCCCGACCTCCCGGCCGACTCCCCGCCGGTCACGGAGGGCGACCGAGATGACAGCGTGCGACACTCCTGCTTCCGGAACAACGCCCGCCGTCGGGGCGCCCCGCTCGACGCATCCATGCGGCGCACCCTCCTTCCGCGACCATGGCCACGCAGGGCCTCGGCACGCGCCTGGCGAAAATCTCGTAGCGACAAGCCATTGACATGACATTTACCTGGCGGCCATCGTACTCACTCTAGAGCGCACTATTAAAGCGTTCTAAACGAGATTGTCACCGCCCCCTCACATCCCCGGGGTCAGCACGAGGCGAAGGGAAACCAGCGGAATGCACACACGACCGCCTGCCGCCTTCCCCCGACCCCACGTTGCCTGAACAACCCAGGGATGCGCTGACTGTCCTCAAGCAGGTCCGCCCGAGCAGCGGGCCGAGGCCGAGCTCAGCGTGAAACGCTCCGCGTCCCGGGACCCATGCTCCCGAAGGCCCAGAAAGGAACCCCCATGACTGTGCGCGTAGGAGTGATCGGAGCCGGCTGGATCGGCCGGGACCACATCCGCCGCCTCACCGAAATCGTCACCGGCGCCCAGGTCACCGCGGTCACCGACATCGACGCAGCGCGCGCCGAGGTGGCAGCGGCCCGGGTCGGTGCCCGGGTGTGCGCGGACGGCGGCGAACTGATCGCGGCGAACGACGTCGACGCGGTGGTCGTCACCTCCTGGGGCCCCACCCACGCGGAGCACGTGCTGACCGCGATCGCGGCGGGCAAGCCGGTCTTCTGCGAGAAGCCGCTCGCCACGACCGCCGAGGACTGCCTCAGGATCGTGGAGGCCGAGATGACGCACGGCAGGCGTCTCGTCCAGGTGGGCTTCATGCGCCGCTACGACCAGGGCTACCGGCAGATGAAGCAGGTCATCGACTCCGGCCGTATCGGTGAACCGCTCGTGGTGCACTGTGCTCACCGCAACCCGACCGTGCCGGAGTCGTACCACAGCGACATGGCCGCGCTCGACTCAGCGGTCCACGAGATCGATGTACTGCGCTGGCTGCTCGACGACGAGATCGTCTCTGCCCAGGTGGTCACCCCGCGCTCCACGAGCAAGCGGTTCGCCCACCTCAAGGACCCGCAGATCATGCTCTTCGAGACCGCGAAGGGTGTCCGTATCGACCTGGAGATGTTCGTCAACTGCCAGTACGGCTACGACATCCAGTGCGAGACCGTCGGTGAGGAGGGCCTCGTACGGCTGCCCGACCCGGCCGCCGTCGGCGTCCGCACCGCCGGGCAGCACAGCACGGTGGTCCTCACGGACTGGGTGGGCCGCTTCGTGGACGCCTTCGACACCGAGTTCCGTGAGTGGATCGCAAACCTGGCGGCGGGCGTCGAGCCCACCGGCCCCTCTGCCTGGGACGGCTACGCCGCGACCGTCATCTCCAACGCCACCGTCGAAGCCCGGCAGTCGGGCCGCATCGTCGCCACCGACATGAAGCCCCGCCCCGCTTTCTACGGAGGCACCGCGTGAAGATCGCCCTCGACCCGTACATGCTCCGCACCCTGCCGATGGACGACATGGTGCGTACGGTCGCGGAACTCGGCTACGAGTACATCGAGTTGTCCCCGCGCGATGACTTCATGCCGTTCTTCCCGCACCGCGGGCGGACGACGAACGCGTCGCCGCGCTGAAGAAGTCCCTGCGCACCCACGGCGTCCAGCTGTCCTCCGTACTCCCCCTGCGTCTTCGCCTGGGAGGAACGCGCCCGCGAATCCTCCGCGTTCATGCTCGACCGCATCACCAGAGAACTCGACGCATGATGCCCGGCAGAGCGCCCAGCGGGCCGGCCTGACCGGCCTCTGCCACAAGGCCGTCGCGCGGGGTCGACACATGGCTCCGCGCGATCGGCGCCGGATCCTCGACAGCCGCCCCTGCCTCACCCTGAAAGTCTCCCGGCCAAGGAGAGTTCGCCCACAGGGCTTGGGAGCCGGCGGGCCATCCCCGTTCCAGTGGAACGGGGATGGCCTTTTCCCCTGTCCCATCCCAAGACGTGCCGTCGCGCTGGACCGCCTCGGCTGCAACTGCACACCCGGGCGTACTTCCCGCCATGCATGACGCCCAGCGCATGACGGAGCAGCGCGCTGTGCGAGTGAACTCTCGCCTGCTTCTCACGGCACTGGTCTCACGGCTTGTGTGCGCCCGCCAGTACAGCGCGGGCGCACACAACGAGACGTGGGACAAGCGATCAGGCGTGGGCCTGCAACTGTGCCAGCTCGGCTTCCAGGTCGGCCATGGCCTCGCCACCGGCCATCAGGTCGGTGATCTCCTCACGGGTGCGTTCGCCCTTGCGGAAGTCGTCGGCCTTCTGCCCGCGGATGAGGACGGCGAAGTGGTCGCCGACCATCATGGCGTGGCGGACGTTGTGGGTGACGAGGATGACCGCGACACCCTTGGCACGGGCCTGCATGACGATCCGCAGGACGTGGGCCGCCTCCTTGACGCCGAGGGCCGCGGTGGGCTCGTCGAGGATGAGGACGTTGGCGCCGAAGTAGACGGCGCGCGCGATGGCCAAGGCCTGGCGCTCACCGCCGGACAGGCTGCCCACGAGCCGGTTGCCGTCGGTGACGCGGGTGATGCCCAGGGACTGCATCTCCCGTACGGCGATCTCCCCGGCGAGCTTCTTGTCGAACAACTTGAACGGGCCGAAGCCCTTGGTGGGTTCGGCGCCGACGAAGAAGCAGCGCCCGACGCCCATCAGCGGAAAGGTGCCGCCGAACTGGTGCACGGTGGCGATGCCCCTGGCGCTGGCGTCGCGGGGGCTGTCGAAGACGACCGGTTCGCCGCCCACCTCGATGGCGCCGGTGGTGGGCTTGTGGAACCCGGAGAGGATCTTGATGAGGGTCGACTTGCCGGCGCCGTTGTCGCCGAGCAGGCAGAGCACCTTTCCGGCGTCCACCTCGAGGGAGATGTCCTGCAGCGCGTTGGTGCCGAGGAAGGACTTGCTGACGCCGTCCAGGCGGAGCACGGGTGCGGTCATGGTCATGCCTTCTTCGCGGTGCGGGGCTTGTAGGACAGGGCGAGCCGGCGGAAGGTGTTGTTCATCAGCACCGCCGCGAGGATGAGGATGCCGAGGATCAGGCTGGCCCAGTCGGAGTTCCAACCGGTGTAGTAGATGCCCTGGTTGACGATGGCGAACGTCAGCGTTCCCAGCACGACACCGACGACGGAGCCGTATCCACCGGTGAGCAGGACGCCGCCGATGACCACGGCGATGATGGAGTTGAAGACGAAGGACTGGCCGTTGGCGACCTGCGCGCCGTTGTAGAGGATGGTCTGGATGACGCCGACCAGGGCGGCGCCGAACCCGCTGGCCATGTAGAGGGCGATCTTCACCCTGTCGACCGGGATGCCGGTGGCGCGGGCGCTCTCCTTGTCACCGCCGATGGCGAAGATCCAGTTGCCGTACTTCATCATCTGCAGCATCACCGTGACCAGGACCGCGATGCCGAGCCACCAGAAGATCGCGACCTCGAACTGGCCGCCGATGAGCTGGCCGAACAGCGACTTCGACAGCGGGTCGGGGCTGACTGGGACGCTCGTGGTGCCGGTCGCGACGCGGGACAGGCCGAGGGTGAGACCGGCCAGGCCGGACAGCGTGGCCAGCGTGACGACGAGTGAGTGAACGTTGGTGCGCGTGACGAGGATCCCGTTGAGCAGGCCGGTCAGCAGCCCGAGCCCGAGCGCGCAGAGGATGCCGACGATCATCGGAGCGCCCCAGTGGCCGGAGACGATGGCCAGCGTCATCGAGCTGCCGGCCAGTACCGAACCCACGGATACATCGAGCTCACCGGCGATCATCAGCAGCCCGACGGGGATGGCGATGATGCCGAGCTCCGCGGCGATGTTCAGCCAGCTCGCCGCTCCCGCCGGGGCGAGGAACTTATCACCGCCGAAGATCGCGAAGAAGACGAAGACGCTGATCGTTCCGATGAGCGCGCCGACCTCGGGGCGATGTCGCAGTTGCCCCAGCGGGCTCTCGGACTGCTTCGGAGCGACGACGGCGGTCTCTTTCTCAGCCGTTCTGTCGGGAAGTGAGGTTGTCATCGGAATGCTGTCACCTTCGTGGATCTGGATGTGGTGCGAGGCGGGGAGGTTCACGGAGAGGTGCCGGGCCCGGGCAGGACCCGGCACCTTGGGATGGGTCAGCGAACGCCGGCCTTGGTACCGGAGATCGCCGCGTCGACGTTGTCCTCGGTGACCAGGAGCGGGCCGGTCAGGATCGGGTTCTGCGGCGGGAGCACGCCGTAGGACAGGTACTGGTTGGCGATCGACACGACGTAGAAGCCCTGCAGATACGGCTGCTGGTCGATGGCGAACAGCTGGTTGCCGGCCTTGATCCGGTCGAGCTGGCTCTGCGAGAGGTCGAAGGTCCCCAGCTTGACCTTGTCGCCGACGCCGGCCTGCTTGATCGCGGCGGCGGCGCTGTCGGCGTCCCCGACACCGATCGTCACCACGGCGTCGATGCTGGTGTCCTTCAGCAACGCGCCCTTGATCGCCTGCGTGACGGCGGACGGGTTGCCGAAGTTGGACGAGGGCAGCGGGAGCTGCTTGGAGTTGGCGCCCTTGCTCTCGGCGCCGTCCTTGATGCCCTTGCAGCGGGCCTCCTGGTTGGCGGAGCCGGGCACGGTGTTGACGCACAGGACCTTCTTGGCGCCCGCCTCGGCGAACTTGGCGCCGCCGGCCTTGCCCGCCTCGTAGTCGTCCGACCCGATGTACTTCACGGCGCCGACCCGCTTGGCCGCGTCGATGCCACCCGAGTTGTAGATGAACACCTGGATGCCCTTGGCCACGGCCGCCTTGATCGCGGAGTCCTGGTTCTCGGGCACCCAGTCCGGTACGAGGATCGCCGACGGGTTCTGCGATATGGCGGTCTGCGTCAGCTTGGCGACGTCCGGGCCGAGGTTGTCGTAGTTCTGCGGGCCGAGGTAGGTGACCTTGCCGCCACCCGCCTTCACCAGCTTCGTCGCGTCCTCGACACCACGCTTGACCGTGGACCAGAACGGGTCGTCGGACTTGCCGCCGATGACGTAGATGGAGTTCTTGCCGTTGCTCTTCGTGCCGGAGTTCGATCCGTCGCCGGCCGGCGCCGTCGACTGCCCCCCGTCGCCGCTCGAGGCTTTGCCGCTGGCGCATCCGGTCACCGCGGCCGCAGTCACGGCAAGCAGGCTCACTGCGGTCAGAGCTCTTCTGGAAAGACGGCGACCGAGCGGTCGCCGGGACTGCTTGCGTTCCATGTGCTGGTTACTCCTTCGTGCGATGCCAGGGCGGGGGGCATGGCGGATGAACTGTCTGCCGTGGTGCTGCGGTGCGTCATCGGGGATGACGGGGCGCAGCCGAGCAGGGGAGGGGGCTGCGCCCCGGGCATGGAGGATCCTCGGTGACGGGTGTGTCGTGGTCGGCCATGCCGCCGGCCGTGCATTCGGCAGGGCTGCAGTGCGACCTGAACCGTTACGCCGGGGCGGCTTGCCGTGGGGTCCCCGACGCCGCTCACGACAACGGGGACTCGTACGCTCCGTTACTTGTTTAAATCGCTTTAAGCGGTGCGCAGAGCATGCTTGTGTTTCACGCGAGTGTCAAGAGTCTGCTCACGAATGCACGCCCTGCCGGGATCCATCCATGAAAGATGCATGGACCACACGTTCGCCGTCGAGCGACTACGCCTCGCGGTTCACAAGCCGCCTCGACCCGATGCCCGTCGCGCCCGCTCGGCCAGGGCGACCAGGAGCGCGCGAGGACCGCCCGACACGGAGTGGTTCGAGGCGATCAGCGCGGCTTCGTCGTGGTCTCCCGCACGACCAGGGACGGGGTAAGGACGATCTCGCGGGGCGCGGTACGACTCCCGTCGAGGCGCTCGACGACGGCCGTCACCGCCTGCCGGGCCTGCTCCTCGGCTTCCTGGCTGACGGTGGTGAGGCGGAAGCAGCTCAGCCGGGACAGGGTGTCGTCGTCGTATCCGGCGATGGACACGACGCCGGGAACGTCGACGCCGGCCCCCCGGAAGGCGGTGAGCAGGCCGATGGCACTCCGGTCGTTGTACGCCACGACGGCGGTCGGCAGGTCGCCGCTGTCGAGGAGGTGCCGGGCGGCCTTCTCCCCGGCCTCCTCGGTGAGGTCCCCGTGGAGGACCCTGATCTGCCCGTCGAGACCGTGGCGGCGCATGGCGCCCCGGTAGCCACGGCGCCGGTCGGTGGCGATGACACCCTTGCCGCCGTCGACGTAGGCGATCGCGCGGTGACCGAGACTCACCAGGTGGTCGACGATCTGACCGACTCCGTTGTCGTCGGCGCTGCGGACGACGTCGAGATCGGCGCCGGTGATCCGACGCCCCACGCAGACGACGGGCGCCCTGCGGTCGAGGTCGGCGAGGACGGAGGCGGGGGCCACCGGGCCGAGGAGGATCAGCGCCTCGCAGCGGAAGGCCAGCAGCGTCTCGACCGCCGTGTTCTCGTCGCGGGTCCGGGTCTGGGTACTCAGGACGAGGTCGTAGCCGACCCCCTCGGCAGCCGTGTGGAGATGCTCGACCAGCTCGGCCTGGAAGGCGCTGTGGACGTCGACCATGACGCCGAGCAGCCGGCTGCGCCTGCTGGCCAGGGCGCTGGCAGTGCGGTCGGGGCGGTAGCCGAGTTCGGCGGCCGCCTTCAGGACGCGCTGCCGGGTGCGCTCGCTGGGCCCGGGAATGTTGCGCAGCACCAGCGACACCGACGCCGTGGACAGGCCGACGCGTGCGGCAACGTCCTCCAGTCGCGGGCGTGGAGTCGCGCCGTTGCCACCCCCGGGGGGAGCGGAGCCGAGCTCGTCCATATGATCTCCCGTTCGATTGCGGCAACACCCTTGACATGCGTCCGTAAGGCGGCCGATAGTACCAGCACTTAAAACGCTTTAACCGCTCACTGGCCAAGCAGGCCGGCACCGAGACGGCAGGCTCGGCCTGCCCGTCCCACCGGGTCGGCACCGGCTCACCGCCCAGCCCGGGCCCAACGGGGCCTCCACACCCTGTGGCCCCACAAGAACAACGGCAACTCCTTGGGCGGCGGCAAGCAGCCGGTACCGACCTGGCCGCCTACGTCGACAAGTCCATCATCGGGCAGGTCGCCGAGTCCGCCGCGAAGGGTACCCGCCGACCGGCAGGGACCCAGCCTCACAAGTGGTCGGTGCCCATGGCCGGACCCGGCCGTGGGCACCGTACCGACCGCCCCTCGCCACCCCACCGGGAGATCCAGATGAAGATCGCACTCGATCCCTACATGATCCGCGACGTACCGCTGCTCGAACTACCCGCCGTCGTGGCCGAGCTGGGCTACGAGTGGATCGAACTCTCCCCGCGGGAGGACTTCATCCCGTTCTTCCGGCACCCGCGCGTCGACGACGCCACGGTGGCCAAGTTCCGCAAGGCCCTGGAGTCCGCGGGCGTCGGCATCTCCTCCGTGCTGCCGCTGTTCCGCTGGTCGGGACCGGACGAGGACGCCCGGCAGGCTGCCGTACGGTACTGGAAGCGGGCCATCCAGATCACCGCCGACCTCGGCGTCACCAGCATGATCTCCGAGTTCAACGGCCGCCCCGAGGAGCCCGACAAGAGCGAGGCCCAGTTCTGGCGGTCGATGGACGACCTGCTGCCGCTGTTCGAACGCGAGGGCGTCCACCTCGCACTGGAGCCGCACCCCGACGACTTCATCGAGAACGGCTACGACGCGATCAACTTCATCCGCGGCATCAACCACCCCCACGTGTCGTTCCTGTACTGCGCCCCGCACACCTTCCACATCGGCAACGACGCCCCCGGCATCATCAAGCACGCAGGAGACCTGCTCACCCACGTCCACCTGGCCGACGCCTTCGACCACACCGCGTCCTCCGGCAACCGATACATTCTCAACCCGCCCGGCACCCCCGCGCGCATCCACCAGCACCTGAACATGGGCGAGGGTGAGGTCGACTTCGACGAGCTCTTCCGTGAACTGAACGCGAACGGCTTCGACGGCACTCTCACGGCATGCGTCTTCGCCTGGGAGGAACGAGCCAGGGAATCGTCGGTGTTCATGCGAGAGAGGATCAAGGAGTACACGGCCACCTGGTCATAGACAGGCTGCGGCCACGCCACCACGCGCCTCGGTCGGCGCCGGCCGCACTCCGCCACGCCCCTGCACTTCGTCGGCGCAGCTCCGGAGCTACGGGCTCGGACCTGGCCGGCCGACCACGGGAAAGTCGCGGGTACTGGCGCCGTCAAGCGTCAAGGCTGGATGGTTCACGACGATGCTCCATCGCCTGGGCGTCACCGCGAGCTCTGATGCCCGAGCGGGTTCACGCCGGCCTGCGTCATCGTCGGCTGCTCTGACCCGGACCGGCAGGTTCTTGCCCGGTGACCCGTGAATCTCACGACACCAAGCCATTGACAGGACATTCGGACAGGGATCATTGTACGCGCTGGAGCGGTTCTTTAAAGCGCTCTAAATCACTGTCTCTCCACCACCTCCATCCCGGGGTCCTCCGGGCGAAGGGAAACCAGCGTGATGCCGTTCCAAGTGCTGACCATGGGCCGTGTGGGAGTGGATGTGTATCCGTTGCAGACCGGTGTGGGGCTGGCGGAGGTCACTTCGTTCGGCAAGTACCTGGGTGGCAGTCCGACCAATGTGGCGGTGGCCGCGGCTCGTTACGGGCGCTCTGCGGCGGTGATCACGAAGACCGGGGCCGATCCGTTCGGCAAGTTCGTGCGGCAGGCGCTGGACGGCTATGGCGTGGACAGTCGTTTCGTGGGTACGTCGGACATCGCGCCGACGCCGGTGACGTTCTGCGAGATCTTTCCGCCGGACGACTTCCCGCTGTACTTCTACCGGTTGCCGAAGGCCCCCGACCTGGACATCCAGCGTGATGAGCTGGACCTGGGAGCGGTGCGTGATGCCCGGATCTTCTGGGTCACGGGTACGGGTCTGAGTGAGGAGCCGAGCCGTTCGGCCACGCTGGCGGCCCTGGCGCACCGGGCGAAGGCGGACACGACGGTCTTCGACCTGGACTGGCGGCCGATGTTCTGGGCCGATCCGTCGCAGGCCCGTGCGTACTACGCCCAGGCCCTGCGCCACACCACTGTGGCGGTGGGCAACCTCGACGAGTGCGAGGTGGCCACCGGTGAGCGTGAGCCGTATGCCGCCGCGAAGGCGTTGCTGGCGGCCGGTGTGGAGCTGGCGGTGGTGAAGCAGGGCCCCAGGGGCGTGCTGGCCGTCGGCCGCGATGGTTCGGCCGCCGAGGTCGCGCCGGTCGCGGTGGACGTCGTCAACGGCCTGGGCGCCGGTGACGCCTTCGGCGGGGCGCTGTGTCACGGCCTGCTCTCCGGCTGGGACACCCACCGCACGGTGTCCTTCGCCAATGCGGCCGGCGCCATCGTCGCGGGCCGGCTGGCCTGCTCCGACGCCATGCCGACCGAGGCCGAGGTGGAGGAGAAGCTGCGCGCGGCAGGCCCTGATGCCCCCGACAAGTCCCAGCGAGAGGTGTGACGAGGTGTCATACGACAATGTGAGCAGGGTCGTGGGGGCCCGGGTCAACGACCCCGGTTCCATCGCGGCGGCGGCCGCGCGGCGCGTGAAGGCCACCTCGCTGCTCGGCGAGCACGGCAAGGCGATGATCATTGCCGCGGACCATCCGGCGCGTGGCGCCAATGGCGTGGGCGGCGACCCGAACGCCATGGCGGACCGCTTCGAGTTGCTGGACCGGCTGTGCGTGGCGCTGGAGCGGCCGGGTGTGACGGGGGTGCTGGGCACCGCCGACATCCTGGAGGACCTGCTGCTGCTCGGCGTCCTGGACGGCAAGTCCGTCTTCGGCTCGATGAACCGGGGCGGGCTCGCGGGCTCGGTCTTCGAGATCGATGACCGGTTCACCGGCTACGACGCCGAGACGATCGCGGCGATGGGTTTCGACGGCGGCAAGATGCTCACCCGCATCGCCCTCGCCGACCCGGCCACGCCGTCCGTTCTGGAGAACACCGCCCGCGCCGTCGACGAGCTGAACGACCGTCATCTCATCGCCATGGTGGAGCCGTTCCTGTCGGTGTGGCAGGACGGGAAGATCCGCAACGACCTCTCCACCGATGCCGTCATCAAGTCGATCACCATCGCCTCCGGGCTGGGCCGGCGTACGGCCTACACCTGGCTGAAGCTGCCGGTGGTGGAGGACATGGAACGCGTCCTGGCCTCCTCCACTCTTCCCGCCCTGCTGCTGGGCGGGGAGGTCACCGACCCGGATGCGGCCTTCGCGTCCTGGGGCAAGGCCCTCAAGCAGCCCACCGTTCAGGGCCTGGTCGTGGGCCGCTCCCTGCTCTACCCCGCAGGCGGCGACGTCGCGGGCGCGGTGGACCGGGCGGTGAGCCTGCTGTGACATCCGCGAGCAAGTACCACCTGCCCAAGGGAACCTCGGCCGACGGCTCCTACGACCTTCTGGTCACGCCCGAGTCGGCGGGCTGGGGTTACTCCGGCCTCAGGATCCTGACCCTGAAACCGGGTGAGGCGCACACGCTGTCCACCGGGGATTCGGAGTTCCTGGTCCTTCCGCTGAGCGGCGGTTGCACCGTCGCCGTCGACGGACAGACCTTTGAACTCAGCGGCCGGGCCGGTGTGTTCGCCTCGGTCACCGACTTCGCGTACCTCCCCCGCGCGTCGGAGGCCGTCATCAGCAGCGCGCACGGTGGAGCGTTCGCGCTGCCCTCCGCCCGTACCGAGCGGGGCTCACTACCCGCCCGGTACGGGCCCAAGGAGAACGTGCCCGTGGAACTGCGCGGCGCTGGGGCCTGCTCCCGGCAGGTCAACAACTACTGCCTGCCCGGCACGTTCGACGCGGAGCAGTTGCTGGTGTGCGAGGTACTCACCCCGGGGGGCAACTGGTCGTCGTATCCGCCGCACAAGCACGACCAGGCACGCACCGACACCGCGGGCAACCCGGTGGAGAGCGAGCTGGAGGAGATCTACTACTTCCAGGTCTCCGGCAAGGACGGGTTCGGCTTCGGCTACCAGCGGGTCTACGGCACGCCCGAGCGGCCGATCGACGTACTGGCCGAGGTCCGCTCCGGCGACACCGTCCTCATCCCGCACGGCTGGCACGGCCCCTCCATCGCCGCGCCCGGCTACGACCTGTACTACCTCAACGTCATGGCCGGCCCCGGACAGGACCGCGCCTGGCTGATCTGCGACGACCCCGCCCACGGCTGGGTCCGCTCCACCTGGGACGCGCAGGACATCGATGACCGGCTGCCGTTCGGCGCCGAGGAGAACGAGTAATGGAAACGATCAGGCTCACCACCGCCCAGGCCCTGGTGCGCTTCCTGACCGGCCAGTACAGCGAGCGCGACGGCCAGGAACAGCGGCTGATCCCCGGCGTGTGGGGCATCTTCGGCCACGGCAACGTCGCCGGCCTCGGCCAGGCACTCCTCCAGGCCGCCACCACCGGCGAGGCCGATCTCCCCTACTACCTGGCGCGCAACGAGCAGGGCATGGTCCACGCATCCGTGGCCTACGCCAAGATGCGCGACCGGCTGGCGACCTTCGCCTGCACCGCCTCCACCGGCCCCGGCTCCACCAACATGATCACCGGCGCCGCCCTCGCCACCACCAACCGTCTCCCGGTCTTGTTGCTGCCCAGCGACATGTTCGCCACCCGCGCTGCCGACCCCGTGTTGCAGCAGCTGGAGGACACCCGCGGCGGCGACGTCACCGTCAACGACGCCTTCCGCACGGTCTCGAAGTACTTCGACCGCGTCCAGCGTCCCGAGCAGCTGATCCCGGCCGCGCTGGCGGCGATGAGGGTGCTGACCGATCCAGTGGAGACCGGTGCGGTGACGCTGGCGCTGCCGCAGGACGTGCAGGCCGAAGCCTACGACTGGCCGGTCTCCTTCTTCCGGCGCCGGGTCTGGCATGTGGGCCGCCCCGTGCCGGAGCCAGCCGCCATCGAGCGCGGCGCGCGCCTGCTCCGGAACGCGCGAAAGCCGCTGATCGTGGCCGGTGGCGGGGCGGTGTACTCCGGCGCCGAGACCCAGCTGCGGGCCTTCGCCGAAGCCACCGGCATCCCGGTCGCCGACACCCACGCCGGCAAGGGCGCCGTGCCCTGGGACCACCCCCGCGCCGTCGGCGGCATCGGATCCACCGGCTCCTACGCGGCCAACGAACTCGCCCGTGAGGCCGATGTCGTGCTCGGTATCGGCACCCGGTACTCCGACTTCACCACCGCCAGCCACACCGTCTTCGGCAATCCGGACGTCACCTTCGTCAACCTCAACGTCGCCCGCCTCGATGCCGTCAAGCACTCCGCGGAGCCGCTGGTGGCCGACGCCCGCCTCGGCATCCAAGCCCTGGCCGGGGTGCTGGACGGCTGGGAAGTCGATCCGTCCTACCGTGCCCACACGCGCCATCTGATCGCCCGCACGCGGGAGATCGAGGAGGAGTGCTTCGCGCCCGACCGCAACACCGGCCGGCTGCCCGCCCAGACACAGATCCTCGGCGCCCTCAACGACGTCCTCGACGACCGCGCCGTGGTCATCAACGCCGCCGGCTCCATGCCCGGCGACCTGCAACAACTCTGGCGGGCCCGCGATCCGAAGGCCTACCACGTCGAATACGCCTACTCCTGCATGGGCTACGAAGTCGCCGCCGGCGTCGGCGCCAAAATGGCCGACCCCACCCGCGAGGTCGTCGTCCTCGTCGGCGACGGCTCCTATCTGATGATGGCCCAGGAGATCGTGACCATGGTCTCCGAAGGACTGAAGGTCATCATCGTCCTCGTCCAGAACCACGGCTTCGCCTCCATCGGTGCCTTGTCGGAGTCACTCGGCTCCCAGCGCTTCGGCACCCGATACCGCTACCGCGACACCGACTCGGGCCTCCTCGACGGCGACGTCCTGCCCGTCGACCTCGCCGCCAACGCCTCCTCCCTGGGCGCCGACGTCCTGCACGCCACCACCCTCGGCGAGTTCCGTACAGCGATGCAGAAGGCCAAAGCCGCCTCCCGCACCACCGTCGTACATGTGGAGACCGACCTCTATGGGCCGAACCCGCCCGGCCACGGCTGGTGGGACGTCCCCGTCAGCCAGACCTCCGCCCTGGACACCACCCGCACCGCCTACCAGACATACGCCGCCCACAAACAGGCCCAGCGCCACTACCTGTAAGGCCCCGCCCCCGCAAAGGAAACCCGCACCGTGACCACCATCCCGCACTGGATCAACGGCGCCCCCACCCAGGGCTCCGCCGCCACCCAGCCGGTGTTCAACCCCGCCACCGGCACCGAGCAGGCCCAGGTCGTCCTGGGCGGCGCCGCCGACGTGAACGCCGCCGTGCAGGCCGCTGCGGCCGCGTTCGAGACCTGGTCGGAGTCCTCGCTGACCCAGCGCACCCAGGTCATGTTCGCCTTCCGCCAACTCCTCCTCGACCACGAAGAAGAACTCGCCCGGATCATCTCCGCCGAACACGGCAAGACCATCGACGACGCCCGCGGCGAAATCACCCGCGGCCGCGAAGTCGTCGAATTCACCTGCGGACTCGGCGACATCCTCAAAGGATCCTTCTCCGACCAGGTCTCCCGCGGCATCGACGTGCACAACTTCCGCCAACCCCTCGGCGTCGTCGCGGGCATCACCCCGTTCAACTTCCCCGCCATGGTGCCCCTGTGGATGCACCCCATCGCCATCGCCACCGGCAACACCTTCATCCTCAAGCCGTCCGAGCGCGACCCCTCCGCCGCCAACTACATCGCCGACCTGTACAAGAAGGCCGGTCTGCCCGACGGTGTGTTCAACGTGGTGCACGGCGGCAAGGACGCGGTCGACGCCCTCCTCACCCACCCCGGCATCCAGGCCGTCTCCTTCGTCGGATCGACGCCGATCGCCCGATACGTCCACGAGACGGCCACCGCCCACGGCAAACGCGTCCAGGCCCTCGGCGGCGCCAAGAACCACGCCGTCGTCCTGCCCGACGCCGACCTCGACTTCGCCGCCAACCACATCACCGCCGGCGCCTACGGCTCCGCCGGCGAACGCTGCATGGCCCTCTCCGTCACCATCGCCGTCGGGACCGCAGCCGACAACCTCGTCGAAGTACTGCAACGCAAGGCCCGCGAGATCAAGGTCGGCCCCGGCGACACCCCCGGCACCGACATGGGCCCCCTGGTCACCAAAGCCGCCCAAGAACGCATCGAGAACGCCGTCACCACCGCTGCGGGACAAGGCGCCACGATCGTCGTCGACGGCCGCGGACTCAAAGTCGAAGGCCACGAGAACGGCTTCTTCACCGGCCCCTCCCTCCTCGACCACGTCACCACCCACATGGACGCCTACAAGGAAGAACTCTTCGGCCCCGTCCTCGCCATCATCCGCACCGACACCCTCGACGACGCCATCGAGCTGATCAACGCCAACCCCTACGGCAACGGCACCGCCCTGTTCACCGCCTCCGGCGAAGCCGCCCGCCGATTCCAGCGCAAGATCAACATCGGCATGATCGGCATCAACGTCCCCGTCCCCGTGCCGATGTCCTACTACTCCTTCGGCGGCTGGAAGGACTCCCTCATCGGCGACTCCCCCATCCACGGCCCCGAAGGCATCCGCTTCTACACCCGCCCCAAGGTCGTCACCACCCGCTGGCCCCAACCCACCCAGCAGACCACCGCCGAATTCAACTTCCCCACCTCCAACTGACCGGTCACCGCGACAAACCCTCTCTGGGCTCCCAACGCCGCGACGAGCGCCTGTCTTCTTCCTCCGCACCGTTCCCCGGGCCCATCGGGGCCAGCTCGATGGAAGCACCTTCTCCGAAAGGCACCCGCATGACCACGTCCGCCAAACCCATCTCCGTAGCGGTGATCGGCGCCGGCATGGCCGGCCGTAGCCACGCCGCCGGATACCGCAACGTCAACACGGTCTTCGGCGCCGGTCTGCCGCCGGTCCGTCTGGCAGCGATCGCCGACGCCAACGTCGCACTGGGCGAGGACGCCGCCCGCCGCTACGGGTACGAGAAGGCGCTCCCGAGCTGGGAGGCCGTTGTCGAGGACCCGACGATCGACGCCGTCAGCATCGTCGTGGGCAACAGTCTGCACCGCCCGATCGCGGAGGCGCTGGTCGCCGCGGGCAAGCACGTGCTGTGCGAGAAGCCGCTGGCCGGCTCGCTCGAAGATGCCCGCGCCATGGCCGAGTTGGAGCGGGGCGCCGATGTCGTGACGGCCGTCGGGTACACCTTCCGGCGTTCCCCCGGTATCAGCGCGATCCGGGACCATGTGCAGCGCGGCGAGCTGGGCGATCTCTCGCTGTTCAGCGGCCGGTACTGGTGCGACTACGCGACCGACCCGAAGGGGCCGCTGAGCTGGCGGTTCAAGGGCGGCCCCGGCTCCGGCGCCCTCGGCGACATCGGCTCGCACATCATCGACGCCGCCGAGTACGTCGCCGGGCCCATCGCCTCCGTCTCCGGTGCCTCGCTGTCGACGCAGATCCCGAAGCGTCCCCTGCCGCTGGGCGCGGTCGTCGGGCACAACGCCGCTCCCGTCTCCGACGAGCTCGGCGAGGTCGAGAACGAGGACACCGCGTCCTTCACCGCCCGCTTCGAGTCCGGTCTGGTCGGCACCTTCTCCGTGTCGCGCACCGCCTTCGGCCTGCCCAACGGGCTCTTCTTCGACGTCGCGGGCCTGGGCGGCCGGGCCGCGTTCGACCAGCACCGGCCGGCCGAGTACCTCTTCGACGACGCCCAGCCGGACGCCCGTACGCGCGGTGCCCGGCAGATCATCGCCGGCCCGAACCTGCCGTACTTCGCGGGCGGTGTCCCGATGGAGGCGCCGGGTGTGGGTGCCAGCAACGCCGACAACTTCACCTACCAGGCCCGTGCCTTCCTCGACCAGGTCGCGGGCGTCGCCGAGCCGCTGCCGGTCTGTGCCACGTTCGCCGACGCGCTGCGGACCATGGAGATCATCCAGGCCGTCGTCGCCTCCTCCCGCACCAACGGCGCCGCCGTCACCGTTCCGCCCGTCGCCTGACCACCCCCGTACCCAAGGAGCAGCCTCGATGGCCCTCAAGCTCGGCGCCTACACCGCCTGTCTGCACGACCGGACCCTCACCGAAGCCCTCGACATCCTCAAGGAGAACGGTCTGACCTCGGTGGAGGTCAACACCGGTGGCTTCATTCCGTCCCCGCACTGCCCGGTCGACCTGCTGCTGTCCTCGGCCACCGCGCGCGAGGAGTATCTGGCGGCGTTCGCCGACCGCGGGATGGAGCTGACCGGCCTCAACTGCAACGGCAACCCGCTCAACCCCCTCCCCGGAGTCGGCCCGAAGCACGCCGACGACCTGCGCCGCACCATCCGCCTCGCGGGCCTGCTCGGGGTGAAGCACGTGGTGACCATGTCCGGCACCCCCGGCTCCGACCCCGACGCCAAGTACCCCTCCTGGGTCGTCAACCCGTGGGACGGCGTCTATATGGACGTCCTGGACTACCAGTGGGGCGTGGCCGTCGAGTTCTGGCAGGAGATCGACGCGCTGGCCCGGGAGAACGACGTCCGGGTCGCCATCGAGATGCACCCGCACAACGTGGTGTTCTCCCCCGTCACCCTGAAGCGGCTCGTGGACGAGGGCGGCCTGACGAACGTGGGCGCCGAGATGGACCCCTCCCACCTGATGTGGCAGGGCATGGACGTCATCGCCTCCATCAAGTGGCTGGGCCCGCTGGTGTTCCACGCCGCCGCCAAGGACGCGACGCTCTGCCCCGGCGCCGACATCCGCGGCGTACTGGACACGTCGTTCACCCGCGTACCCGCCGACGCCCCCGGCAAGGTGCCCACCGGCTACGGCTTCTGGTGCAACGCCTGGCCGGAGAACCCGGCGTGGAAGTTCGTCGCGGTCGGCCTCGGGAACGACGTCTCCTTCTGGACCGAGTTTCTGCGCGCGCTCGCCGAGGTCGACCCGGACATGGCCGTGAACATCGAACACGAGGACGCCGCCTACTCCCAGACCGAGGGCCTCGCCCTGGCCGCCAAGAACCTGCACAGCGCCGCAGCCGCCCTGTAGCCCACCCTCGTTGTACGGCCCCGCAACCGAACCTGGGCGCGGGGCCACGGCTGTCCCACCAGGCACCCGCGATTGCCCGTGCCTGTGCCCGACCGCCGGTGCTGCGGCCTACAGCTCACCGTGCCCCGCGAGTTCAGTCCTGTGGACCGTGCGAACCGGCGCGCGTTGGCCTCCGGCCGGAACAGCGAGATGCTGCCGCCCGCGTTACGGTACGCCTTCGGCCCTTCGAAGATCTCTTTACTGCGACTTCTGGCCTGGTTACTGCGACTTCTGGCCTGGTCGGACATGAGACCGATGACGACGTCGTGCGTGGTGGTGCGCTCCTTCATCGTTGACGCGTCGCTGCGAGAAGCCGGTCGGCCAGGCCGCGGTCGAGCTGGATGGTCTTCGGGGGCTGTGGGGTCGTGGTCCACGCGGGCAGCCGTACGGAGTGCTGGTCGTGCAGGCGTTGAAGGTGGTGTTCCACGCGGTTCACGGATCCGGGGAACGTGTCCGGGGACAGGCACAGGACGAACACACCGATACCGGGGGGCTCGAACCCCTGGTCGAAGGGGGCCGCGTCGATCGAGAAGGCGGCCCCTGCCAAGGTGGCCAGCAGCTCGCCGAGCAGGGCGATGTTGCCTCCTCGGTGACCGCCGAACGGGAGCAGCGCGCCCTGGAGTGCCTCGTTCGGGTCCGTGGTCGCCGCTCCGTCCGGTCCGACGGCCCAGCCTTCGGGAAGCGGGGTTCCGGCCTGTGCGGCCTGACGCACGTTGACATAAGCCGTCTGGGAGGACGCCTGGTCGATGACGAACGGCCGGGCGCCGGCGCGCGGCACGGCATAGGCGAACGGGTTGGTCCCGAGCACCCTGGTGGCGGAACCCCCGAGTGACATCAAGGCCGGGCTGTTGGCGCACGCCACAGCGATCAACCCGGCTTCGGCCAGCCGGCGCGGGTAGTTGCCGAGCTCTCCACAGGTGTAGGAGTTCCGAATCCACAGAGTCGCCGTCCCGATACGTGCCGTCGTCTCCAGCAGAGCCGTGAAGGCGTCATCGAAAGCGACCTGGGCAAGACCGTTTCGGGCGTCGGCCACGAGGCAGGCCGGTGCGGGTCGCAGTATCTCCGCTTCCACGCCGACGGCGATCCGACCGGACTCGTAGGACCGGAGGTAATCAAACAGGTGGGCGACACCGACGGCGGTGTTGCCCGCGCTCTCTGCCGCGACGGTGGCCCGAGCGAGCGCCTGCGCGGCGCGCTGGTCGGCGCCCGCGACTTCCGCGGCCTGCGCGCAGAGCTCGACCAGCCGATCGTGGCCGAAGGTGACCGTCCCGGTCTCGTAGACCTGCTGTGCCATTGGTGTCCTTTCGACTTCAACAGGTACGGACCCGGTCCGCGGGACGCGCAGCTGAGGAGCGTATGCGTACCGCCGCGGATCGGTCCCGCCCGGGCCATGGCGTGTGAACCGGGCGGGAGCCTGCGAGTGGTACTGACGGCTTCATCAGTGAGCACGTGTCAGGCTCGGAGGTATCCGCGTGTCGCAGGATCGGCGAAGTCGACCGGGCCGCTCGCCACGGTCACCGCGTTCCTCCGGTCGGCGGCCGGATCGCTGGTAGGACCGGAGAGCTGGGTGATAGTCGTGCCGACCCCCGGATGGTCCGAGCGCTCGACCGGCGACTGGTCGTGCGCGGCGCGGAGGATGCGCGAGGAGACCCACGTGATCTCCCGGCCGTGCGACGGGATCAACTGCAACACTTGGAAGTGCCGTACGTCCGCGATCACGTGGAGCACGCCGCCCCGGCACTCGGCCCGGATCCCGATGAGCCCTGCCGGAGCCTCGAGTCTGCACTCGGTGACCGGCTCCTGCATCGGGATCATGCCGGTCTCGAGGAGGCCGCGGCGTCGGGATGTTCGGGACACCACCGGTGATGACACGCATCGGCTCGCCCGGGTGCGTCTCGACGGCGTGGATCATTTGCTGGAAAGCCATGCGTGCTTCGCTCGAAGTCCAAAGCCGCCTTCTGTCACAGAATGCTGTCGATGAAGGTCCGTGTGGACTCGTGGACGGGTGCGTCGATGACCTGGGACGGCGGGCCGTTCTCGACGAGTCGGCCCTCGGACATGAAGACCACTTCGTCGGCGACGCTACGGGCGAAGCCGATCTCATGGGTGACCACGATCATCGTCATCCCGCTGGTGGCCAACCGCTTCATGACATTGAGTACCTCACCGACCAGCTCCGGGTCCAGAGCTGAGGTCGGCTCGTCGAACAGCATCACACTGGGCTTCATCACCAGGGCCCGGGCGATGGCCACGCGCTGCTGCTGTCCGCCCGACAAGGTGCTCGGGTAGACATCGGCCTTGTGGGCCATGCCCACCTCTTCCAGCGCCTGGAGCGCGTCCTCCATGGCCGTGGCCTTGTCCACGCCCTTGACCCGGCGCGGCGCCTCGATGAGGTTCTCCATCACCGTCATGTGAGGGAAGAGGTTGTACGACTGGAAGACCATGCCGGTCTTGGTCCGCTGCTTCGCGATGGCCGCCGGCGGCAGCTCGTGCAGCTTGTCACCCTTGATGCGGTAACCGATCACCTCGCCGTCCACGATGACCGTGCCACTGGACGGGCGTTCGAGGTGATTGACGCACCGCAGCATGGTGCTCTTGCCCGAGCCGGAGCGCCCGAGGATGACGACCACCTGGCCGCGGCGCACCTCCAGGTCGACCCCCTTGAGGACTTCGACGGGGCCGAAGTTCTTGTGTAGGTCGATGATCCGAACGATGGGATCGGTCGTCGAGGCGCCAGTGCCGCCGGGCGCGGATGTCGCTGTGCTCATCGGTTCTTCACCGGTCCTTTCGTCACGCCGGATTCGGGTTGTCGTTCGACTGAGACCGCTGCGAGAGCCGGGAGCCGAGTGAGCGGAGCTTCGCGAGTCCGCCGGGTCGCTGCACGCCGACGTGGACGCCGCGCCCGTAGTGACGCTCGATGTGGCTCTGGGCGTAGGACAGCACCGTGGTGCACACCAGGTACCAGATCGAGATCACGACGAGCAGCGGGATGGTGCGGAAGTTCTGCGAGTAGATCAGTTGCGCCGAGTACAGCAGGTCGGAGAGAGCGATGATGCTGACGAGCGAGGAGTGCTTCAGCATGCCGATGACCTGGTTGCCGGTGGGGGGAACAATCACTCGCAGGGCCTGGGGCAGGATCACCCTGTGGAAGGTCAGCCACCGGTTCATCCCGAGCGCGGTGGCCGCCTCGCTCTGGTGTCTGGGCACCGAGAGAAGGCCACCACGGACGATCTCGGCCATGTAGGCCGATTCGTTGAGGGTCAGGCCGATGATGGCGACGGCCCACAGGTTCAGCACTCCGTTGGTTGCCGCGCCGGCGATTTCAGGGCCGCCGAACGGCACACTGAGCGACAACCGGGGGTAGAGCGCCGAAAGGTTGAACCAGAAGATCAGCTGGACCAGGAGCGGTGTACCTCGGAAGAACCACAGATACGCGCCGGACAGCGTGGAGAGCACCCGGTTCTCCGACATCCGGCAGGCGGCCAGCACGATGCCGAGGATGATGCCCAGAGTCATGGACACACCGGTGAGGATCAGTGTGGTGCCAAGGCCCTGCATGATCTCGGGGTGGAACAGGTACTCCCAGACGACCGGCCACTCGAAGTTGTCGTTGGTCATCGCGGAGTAGCCCAGACTCGCCGCGGCGACGAGAATGACCAGGGCGGCGAGGGCCCGACCGGAATGCCGCATCGGCACGAGTTCCGAGGGCGGGGTGGCTGACGGGTCCAGGCGTGTGGACTCCGTGACGGTGACTGCTTTCATCAGTTGCTCCCCGTCGATCCGTCGGCGGCGGTCGAAAGGATTTCGGCCTTCTCGATCAGCCCCTGGCCGGCGTTGAACTTGTCGAGGATCTTCTGCAGCTCACCGCTCTCGATCAGGTGGTCGGTGGCCGCCTGAACCGCCTTGGCGAACTTCTCGGTGTCAGCGTTGCGGGCCAGTACGAAGCCGGTCTTGTACTTGGGAGCCCATGGCAACTCGACCAGCTCGAACTGGTTCTTGGCCTGGCTCATCACATAGGCCACCTGGCTCGCGCTGCTCACGGCTGCGTCGACCCGGCTGCCCTTCAGAGCGAGGTTGACCTCGGCCTGCGACTTGAAGGTCTTGACCGTGATCGCGCCCTTGCCCGCGCTCTTGCACTTGCCCGCGAGCTTCTGGGCCAGCGCCGCCTCGGCAGAACCGAGCGACGCGGCCAGCGTGTGACCGCAGAGGTCCGTTTCCGTGTCGGCGCTCGTGATCTTGCTGCCGACCGGGACCATGAGGGCGTCGGCCGATGCGTGGTTGGTCACGAACGTGACGGTCTTCGTGCGCTCGGGCGTCGCGTAGATCTCTCCGGTCGCGGCGTCGTAACGGCCTGCCTGCAGTCCGGCGATGATGCCGTCGAACGGGGCGATCTTGATGTTGACCTTCAAGCCGAGGACTGCGGCGATCTGACGCACGTTCTCGATGTCCCAGCCGGTGGGAGCCGCGCCGTCGGCCGGCTCGATCACCGCGGGCGGGTAGGTGGCGGCGGCGATCGTCAAGGTCCCCTTCTGGGCGATCGACTTGGGGACCATGGCGGCGATCGAGTCGACCTTCTTCGACACCTTGTCCGACCCGGCAGGCGAAGACCCGGAAGACCCGGAAGCGGACGAACCACCGCACGCGGCCGTCGACCCGATCAGGGCGACGGATCCGACGATCGCCGCGAAGTGAACCAGACATGGACGACACAGACGCTTCATGACGCGCTCCTTCGGCGGAAAATGCCAGGGCGGATTGATCCCGACTCGGACCCCGTTCGCACTGGCGCAGGGCTCGGTGGTGGCTGGTAACTTCGCACCTCCACCAAGGCCTGACAAGATGTGATCACAGATCTTTTTTGCTTCGTTATCTGTGAAACCGCTCGTGAGCTGGGAAAACGCGGCTCCGAAATATTCGATGGGCGACTGCGGGGGCCGATCGCGAGAGTCGCGATCACGCCGGGCGAGCAGAGGCGCGGCCATCAACACCCGTCGCAGGGCCACCCCTCCGGCTCGCGGCAGGCAGGTCCGGGGCGCGCGGGATTCATGACAGTTGTGACCATCCGGATGGATTCCGGTCACCTTCACTTCGCTGACGACGGCGACCGAGCCGAGGCCGGGGCCGGGGCCGGGGCCGGAGAAGATCTGATGCGTGCCGGATCGTCCAGCATCCAGGCCCGCAGGTCGTCATCGACGCCGACACGCGTCTGGCGATCACAGACGGAGTCCACTCGGGTCCCGCCCCGTTGTCCCGCAACGGCGCAGGGCTCCCCCGCGGGACCGTCGACAGCTCGGTGACGGCCTTCACCACGTGGTCCGGGCCGTCGCCCGCACGCGCGACCCGACCCTCACCACACGCCACATGACCCACAGGCACACGCAGACACACTGCACCGCCCGCCCCCGCGCTGCTGGAACAGGCTCACCGGACTGCTGGGACAGGCTTCAGCCGTAAGACTCGAGTTGCGCTTTGATCCGGTCGGTGGCATCGACGAGAGACTCGTTGGAGATGGCGGCCGCCGCCTCGGCATCAGACGCGTCCGCGGCTTCGACCAGGCGTTCCTGGTAGCGCCAGAGCGTGTTGTCGCCCGACTCGTCGAGGGCGGCCCGGGCGCCGACGATCTTGTAGGCGCGGCAGTGCTGCCACATCGTGCGGATGGTGTTGAGCAGTACGGGGTTGCCGCCCGCCTCGTAGAGGATGGCCAGCAATGCCTCGTCGTGGTCGAGGTAGGGGACCACGGCGCCCTCGGTGATCGCGCGCTGCATCAGCTCGAACTCCTGGCGCATACGGGCGACGTCCACAGAGCCGATCTGCGCGGCACCACGGCGCGCGGCCTCCACCTCGAGGAGACGTCGCGTGTCGTAGACGTGCAGCAGTTCGGCGAGGTTCAGGCCCTTGACCACCGAGCCCTTGTGCGGAACGCGTTCGGCGAAGCCGGACTCCTCGAGGCGTCGGATCGCTTCGCGTACCGGCATCACGCTGGTTCCGACTTCGGCGGCGATATCGCGGATGCGCAGACGGTATCCGGCCGGATACTCACCGCTCGTGATCGCCTCGTGCAAAACCGCGTACACCTTGTCGGTCAGGGAGGGCGACGGCTCGACACGTTTGGACATACGCACGACTGAATCATAAATAACCTGGTCGGTGGAGGGGTTCGGGTACCCGCCTCCGCCATGCCCCTGACTACGGGGCCCCGCGATGGTTCCATCCGGCTGATCCATGAGATCCCCTCACCCCATTGTGTGATCTGTGATCACATTCTATGGTGGCGGGCAACTCATACGGGACGTAGTTCCCCGGGCCCGCGCGGCTTCCCGCACTCCCCCGATGCGCCCGCGTGTCCCCGCACGTCACGCATCCCTGCCGCATCCGTGGAACCCGCCCACGCCATCGAGAAGAGGAACGGTCATGAAGGACGTGGTCATCGTCGGCGGTGGCATCGCCGGTCTCTCCGCCGGGTGGCGGCTGCGGCACTGGGACACGCTTGTGCTGGAGTCGGAGGGCCGGGTGGGTGGCCGTATCCGGTCGGAGAGGCGGGGGCCGTACTGGCTGAACTGGGGCGGGCACGTCTATGCCGGCGGGGACTCGGCGACGTCGTGGCTGCTGAACAGCACCGGTGTGGACTCGGTGGCGGTGCCCGGTTCGCTGGCCGGGCTGTCGATGAACGGCAAGCTGCTGCTTCGGGGCCGGGTGGAGAGCTACCCGTTCCGCATTCCGATGTCGATGCGGTCGCGGGTGGGCATGGTCAGGGCGGGTGCGAAGGTCGCGGTGCAGGTGGCCCGCTACGCCCGGATCGTGGGACGCAGGCCGGGCGAGAGCGAGGCCCAGCGCCAGCAGCGGATCTACGACTTCATGAACGACCGCTCCTTCAAGGACTTCATCGGCGACCTGCCCGAGGACGCCGAGGCCCTGTTCAAGCCCACGGTCACCCGCTCCGCCGCCGACATCGACCAGCTCTCCGCAGGCGCGGGCGTCGGCTACTTCAGCCTGGTGTGGAACATCGGCGCGGGGCTCTCCCAGAGCATCCTCGGCGGCCCCTCCACCCTCACCGAGAGCATCGCCGCGGCCCTGGGGGACCGGGTCCGGCTGAGCGCGCCCGTCGACGAGATCGTCCACAAGAAGGACTCGGTCGTCGTCCGCTACCGGCAGGACGGTGTCGAGCAGGAGGTCGAGGCCCGCTGCGTGGTCCTGGCCACCCCGGCGACCGTCAGCCACCGCATCGCCGTCGACCTCGACCGTGACGTCCGCGAGGCCCTGTCGAAGATCGTCTACGGCCCCTACGTCAGCGCCGCGTTCCTCTCCGACGAGACCGGCCGCCAGATCTGGGACGACGCCTACGGCATCGCCACCCCGAAACGCTCCTTCAACATCGCGCTCAACATGTCCAACGTCGTCCACTGTTACGAGCGCGAGCGCCGCCCCGGCAGCAGCATCATGACCTTCTCCCCGGGCAGCCTCGCACGCGAACTGCTCGAACACGACGACGACACCATCCGGCGCATCTATCTCGACGACCTCGACCAGGTCCTGCCCGGCTTCGCCGGCAACGTCGTCGAGGCCGGGATCCAGCGCTGGCCCACCGGTGCCCCGTACTGCTTCCCCGGCCGCGGCAAGCTCCAGCCCATCCTCACCCGCCGTACCGGCCGGGTCCTCCTGGCCGGCGACTACCTCGGCACCCTCTACACCGAGACCGCCATCCAGACCGGCCTGGCCGCCGCCCAGGAAGCCCGCAGCCTGCTCGCCACCGACCGACAGACCGCCGCTCCCCTCGGCCTCGCCCGCAGCGCCTGAGCCCGCCCGATTCCCGCGAACCCCCCGGAGACCTGCCATGACATCACGCCTGAGCGGCATCCTCACCGCGCTCGCCACCCCGTTCACGCCCGACGACGCCATCGACGAGAAGCTGCTGCGCCGCCTGGTCGACCGCAGCATCGACGGCGGCGTCGACGGAGTCGTCGCCTGCGGCTCCACCGGCGAGTTCGCGGCGATGACCGGCGACGAGCGGCGCCTGCTCGTCGAGACCGTCATCGACCAGACCGCCGGCCGCGCCCCCGTCGTCGCCCAGACCGGCGCCGTCAGCACGCGCGAGGCCGTCGCCCTCTCCCGGCACGCCGAAGCCGCCGGCGCCTCCGTCCTCATGGTCGTCGCCCCGTACTACGAGCCGCTCACCCTCGACGAGACCCTGCACTACCTGCGCACCGTCGCCGACGCCGTGCAGATCCCGATCATGCTCTACAACCTGCCGGGCGCCACCGGCGTGAACCTCACTCCCGAGACCGTCGGCATGCTGGCCCGCCGCCACCAGAACATCCGCTACATCAAGGACACCAGCGCCGACATGGCCCAGGCCGGGCAGCTCATCCACCACCACGGCGACGTCATCTCCACCTTCATCGGCTGGGACAGCCTCCTCCTGCAGGCGACCTCCGAGGGCGCCGCCGGTGTCATGGCCGGCACCGCGAACGTCATGCCCGCCGAACTGGTCTCGGTCCACCGCGCGCTGCGCGACGGCGACCTGACCCGGGCCCGCGAGCAGTGGCTGCGGATCTACCCGCTCATGGACACACTGATGTCCGCCCCGTTCATTCCCGCGATCAAGGCCGCGCTGGAGGAGATCGGCCTGCCGGTCGGCGCCCCGCGCGAGCCCCTGCTCGCGGTGGACGACGCGACCCGCGCGCGCATCGCCGCCGCCGTCGCCGCGCTCCCTCACCTCTCGGTCGCGCGGTGACTTCCGGGCAGCCGCGCTGAGAACCCTGGACGACGCCGTCGTACGTACCGTGCACGCCCCGGGCACGGCGACGGCTCCGCACACTGCCGCCCGCTGATCGCCACCGGCGGACCGGACGCCGGCGACTGCGGCCACGTCCTCACCGGCAGGGCTGCGGGTCGCGACGGCGACGACATCACCTACTCCAGCTCCGGCCCCGGCGTCCAGGACACGGCGGCAGCCCGGACCGGCCACCAGCCCGCCCCGGAGCCGGACATCGACCACACCTTCGACCGCTACCCGACACAAGGGAGTCAGCTGGCATGACCACGAACGTGAACCGCGCTGCCGACGCCGCGCCTCTGATCGCCGAGGGCGACCTGCCTCCGGCCCGCTTCTTCGTCGACGGCGCGTTCTCCGACGCTTCCGCCGAGAGCTTCACCGAGGTGATCGACCCGTGCACCGAGGAGCTGATCGCCCGCATCCCCGACGGCACCACCGAGGACGTCGACACCGCGGTCGCCGCCGCACTCGCCGCCCAGGAGGACTGGGCGCGGCGGGTGCCCAAGGAGCGGTCCGAGGTGCTGCACGCGATCGCCGACCGGCTCGCCGAGCACACCGACGTCCTGGTGCGCCTGGAGGCCGCCAACACCGGCAAACCCTTCTCGGTGGCACGCGACGACGTGGCCAGCGCGATCGACACGTTCCGCTTCATGGCGGGCGCCCTGCGCGCGACCACCACCATGGCCGCCGGGGACTACGCCGAGAACCACCTCTCGGTCATCCTGCGCGAGCCCCTCGGCGTCATCGGCGTCGTGACGCCGTGGAACTACCCCCTGCTGATGGCCGCCTGGAAGATCGCCCCGATCCTCGCCGCCGGCAACACCCTGGTGATCAAGCCGTCCGAGCAGACCCCGCTGACCACCCTGAAGTTCGCCGAACTCACGGCCGACCTGCTGCCGCCCGGCGTCGTGAACGTGGTGACGGGCACGGGCCCCGTGGTCGGCGCCCGGCTCGCGGAGCACCCCGACGTGGCCATGATCGCGCTGACCGGATCGGTACGCAGCGGTCGCGCCGTCGCCCGGACAGCCGCCGAGTCGCTCAAGCGCGTCCACCTGGAGCTGGGCGGCAAGGCCCCGGTCGTCATCTTCGAGGACGCCGATCTCAAGGCTGCGGCCGCCGCCCTGCGCGTCGCGAGCTACTGGAACTCCGGCCAGGAGTGCGGAGCCGCCTGCCGCGTCCTCGTCCACGAGTCCGTCGCCGACCGGCTCGTCAAGGAACTCGTCCGCGAGGTCAGCGAACTGGCCGTCGGCGACCCGCGGGCCGGTGAGGACATCGAGGTCGGCCCACTCGTCTCCAAGGCGCACTTCGACCGCGTCCTCGGCTGTCTCGACCGGGCACTGAGCGGCGGAGCACGGGCCGCGATCGGAGGGGGCGCCCTGGACGGGCCGGGCTACTTCGTGGCCCCGACCGTGCTGGTCGACGTGGCCGAGGGCTCGGAGGTCACCCGTGAGGAGGTCTTCGGACCCGTAGTCACCGTCGAGACGTTCACCAGCGAGGACGAAGCGGTCCGCCGGGCCAACGACGTCCCCGTCGGCCTCGCCGCCTCCGTGTGGACCGAGAGCGCCCGCCGCAGCCACTCCGTCGCCGCGCGCCTGGACTCCGGCACCGTCTGGGTGAACTCCCACCTCGTCATCGCCAACGAGGTCCCCTGGGGCGGCTTCAAGGGCTCCGGCTACGGCCGCGACCTGTCTCTGTACGCCCTCGACGACTACTCACGGACCAAGCACGTGATGCACAACCACGGCCGCTGACCACGGCCGCCGAGAGCGGTCCCGCACCAGCCATCGGCGCGCCGCTGTCGCCTTCGGCGGTTGGGTTCAGGTGGCCTGAGCCCCGGGGCGCGGCTGCAGGTCGGCGGCCGCGGCGCCGAAGAGCAGCTTTGTCGCGCCTCCTCGGACGAGGGCCTCCACCGCGTCGAGTGCCTGGTTGCCGCCGTGGTCGTCGTAGACCAGCACGCGCCCCCGCGGCCGTCGCGCCCCGGCGAGGACGTCCCAGGTGTCGATCACCAGGCCGGCCCCGGGAACGGAGGGTGCCGCGGGAGTGCCGCCGGTCGCGACGATCACGACGTCCCATGACTGCGCGAGGAGTGTCCGGGCTTCGACGTAGGTGTTCCACGAGATCGGTACGCCCAGGCGGGCGAGTTCGTCGGTGCGCCAGTCGATGATGCCGCGCAGGTCGCGGCGGCGAGGGGCGAGCGAGGCCAGTAGCAGCTGGCCGCCCGCCTTGTCGGAGGCCTCGAAGGGATGGACGTCGTGACCGCGCTCCGCGAGGACCCGGGCTGCTTCCAGGCCGGCGGGCCCGGCCCCGACCACCGCCACGCGCCGTGGTGTGCGCGCACGGTCGACGCGCTGGGGTACCTCCAGTTCGCGGCCGGTGGACGGGTTGTGCATGCAGAACGCCGCGCCGGAGGCGTAGATGCCGTCGATGCACATGTTGGCGCCGACGCACGGACGGATCCGGTCCGTGCGGCCGTCGCGGACCTTGTCGGGCAGTTCGGGGTCGGCCATCAGCGCCCTGGTCATGCCGACCAGATCGAGCAGACCCTCGGCGACGGCGTACCGCGCGGTGGCGACGTCGCTGATCCGGGCGGCGTGCATGACCGGGACGGAGAGCTTCTGCTTGATCCGCCCGGCGAACTCCAGATGGGGAGAGGCGGGCGTGGACATCGGCGGGATCGTGCGGGCCAGGTCGGCGTCGGTGCCGATCGAGCCCTTGATCAGGCTGATGAAGTCGATGCCGGCCTCGGTGACGTCCTCGGCGATGCGCAGGGCCTCGGGCGTCTCCAGACCGCCCTCGCGCTCCTCGTCGAAGGTCATGCGCACGCCGATGACGAATTCCGGTCCGACTGCTTCCCGCACGGCACGGATCACCTGGAGCGGGTAGCGCATCCGGTTCTCGTAGGAGCCGCCGTACTCGTCGTCGCGGTGATTCCAGAAGGGCGTCCAGAACGAGTCCAGGAAGTGGCCCCACGTCATGAGTTCGATGCCGTCGAGGCCCGCCGACCGGCAGCGCTGTGCGGCGGCGACGAAGTCCCGCAGCACCCGGTCGAGGTCCCACTGCTCGGCCGCCTTGGTGAACGCGCGGTGCGCGGGTTCGCGGACGCTGCTCGCCGAGATCGCCGGGAGCCAGTTGTCGGTGTAGTTGCTGGTGCGGTGTCCGAGATGCGTGAGCTGGGTCATCACGGCGGCGCCCTGCTCGTGGACCTCGTCGGCGAGGCGGCGCAGCCAGGGCTCCGCCTCGTCCTTCCAGAGCTGCAGGTTGCCGAAGGCCGGTGCGCTGTCCCGGCTGACCAGGGCACTGCCGCCGATCATGGTCAGCCCGACCCCGCCGCGGGCCTTCTCGACGTGGTAGGCGCGGTAGCGGTCCTTGGGCAGGCCGTCCTCGCTGTACGCCGGTTCGTGGGACGTGCTGACGATGCGGTTGCGAAGAGTCAGGTTCTTCAGGACGAACGGACTCATCAAGGGGTCGTCGACAGTCACACCAGACCTCCGGGGGCGAACGGGTGTACGGGATCGGCGCCCGTGGTGGTGCATGACGTGCAACGCTCCGCGGGCGTGACGTCCGTACGGCGACCGAGGCGGCCAGGGCCCCGCCAGGTGATGGCCCGTCCTGACGGTGAGGTCAGACGGCGGCGGGGCGGCCGACGGGCTCCGGCTTGGATGACAGCGAGGCGGCCTCGTGCAGAGCCATGCCGCGTGTCTCGGGCGCCCACACGACGGAGACGACGGCGCCGAGGAGGCTGATGGCCGCGGCCGCGAGCATGGTGCCGCCGACGCCCCAGCCGGTCAGGGCCATGGGGACGAGGTAGGTGCCGACGGCGGCACCGATACGGCTGGCGGAGGAGGCGAGGCCCACGGCGGAGCCGCGTACCTCGGTCGGGAACAGCTCGTTCGGGTAGATCCACTGGAGGATCTGGGTGCCGCCGATGATGACCGCGTACAGGGCGAACAGGGTCATGATCACGCCCGAGGGGGCGTCCGGGAAGATGCCGAGCAGCAGCAGTGCCAGGCCCGACCAGACGAAGCTGTGGATGACCAGGGGGCGCCGGCCCATGCGGTTCACACAGAGCAGGGCGATCACACAGCCGATGAGGAACATGACGGTGATCATGGCTTCGCCGATGTTGGCGAGCCCGCCTTCGAGCTGGAGCGCGTCCAGGATCTTCGGGCCGAAGGCGTAGATGGCGAAGAGCGGCACGATGGAACAGGTCCAGAAGACCGTGATGTAGAGCATCCGTCCGCCGTAGCCGGAGCGCAGGATCGCCTTGACGTCGAGGTTCTCCCGCTCCCCCGTCTCGTCCGGCAGGTCGGCGATCGTCACGTCGGGGCCGTAGACCTGCTTGAGGACGGCCTCGGCCTCTTCGACGCGGCCCTTGTTGGCCAGCCAGCGCGGGGACTCGGGCGTGCCGTGGCGCAGCAGCACGATGATCGTGGCGGGCAGCGTGGCGCTGGCGAGCATCCACCGCCACCCGTCGTCGCCGACCTGCAGCAGGATCTCGCCGACGATGTACGCCACTGCGGCGCCGACGAACCACATGACCACCAGGGCGCCCAGCAGCGGTCCCCGGTAGCGGCGCGGAGTGAACTCGGCGAGCAGCGAGGTGGCGATGGGGTAGTCCGCGCCGACCGCCATGCCGATCAGCAGCCGCAGAATGAACAGCCACACCGGGTCGGAGGCCCAGAACTGTGCGACGGAGCAGACGATGATGGCGATCAGGTCGATGGTGTACAGGAGCTGCCGGCCGAACTTGTCGGTCAGCCAGCCGCCCACGAACGCGCCGAGGAAGATCCCGATGAGCGCGGACGCGCCGATCAGGCCCTCGGCGGAGTCGGAGAGGTTCAGCTGCGGCGAGATCTGCACCATGGCGACGCCGATGATGCTCAGGACGTAGCCGTCGAGGAACGGGCCTCCTGAGGAGTACAGCGCCAGTTTCTTGTGGAAGGGCGACAGTGGTGCGTCGTCCAACCTGTTTCCTGCGTTTTCGCTCATTGCGGCCTCCGGGAGCGGTCTCGGGCCTACCCGTTCAGGGGCAGGTCCGGGCCAGGTGGGGGTTC
>NZ_VJZE01000059.1 GCF_009377205.1 Streptomyces phyllanthi | reverse complement strand
CCCGGGACCCGCCCGGGGAGCCGCTCCGGGACCGCCCGGGTCCTCCCCGCCGTACCGCCCGGAACGATGGCGAAACCGTTAAAGGTTCGGCTTCGATCTTGATTGGTCTGGACAATACTGCGACTCTGCTGCCGTGTGGAATCGCCCTGGCCGCCGAAGAGCCCGCCCGGTAAAGGTCGTTCTGCCCGTGACCCTCTGCGTCTCCGCGGTCGTCGCGCTGGTGGTATCGCTGGCAGTTCGCCCTCCCGAGAGCCACGCCGCACCCGCGGCGGAGCGCTATGTCGACATCGCCGCCGTACCGCGGGCTCCTGCCCCGGCCACCGGACCGGGAGCCTCCACCGGGTCCTTCACGGTGGACTGCGGCCGCAACGAGGAAGACCACTACAACGCCGACAATGTCGTCGTCTCACCGGGCGTCACGAGCGGCGCCCATCATGTGCACGACTACGTGGGCAACCTGTCCACCAACGCGTTCTCCACGAACGCGAGTCTCGCCGCCGCCCCGACCACCTGCGCGGGCGGTGACCGCTCCACGTACTACTGGCCGGTGCTGCGCCGACTGGACCGCACCGGGGCCGACGCCGAAGACGTGGGCGGTGGACTGGACGGCAACACCGGCGAGATCCTCCACGCGTCCTCGGTGCGTGTGGAGTTCCGCGGAAACCCGTTGAGCGACGTGATCGCCATGCCCCGCTTCCTCCGGCTGGTCACCGGGGACCCGGTGGCGGCGACCACGGACGACCTTTTGGTACGGGCCCAGTGGGGCTGTTCCGGCCACCCCGGGCGGTTCTCGACCAGGTACGCGCTGTGCCCCGAGGACAGCGGCCCGACCCGTACGCTCGACTTCCCGAGCTGCTGGAACGGCCTGGACACCGACAGCTACAACCACCGCACCCATGTGCAGTTCCCCACGGCCGACGGTGTCTGCCCGCACGCGACGTTCCCCATACCTCAGTTGCGGATCACTCTCACCTACGACCTCCCGCACGGCACGCCCTTCGCCGTGGACTCCTTCCCCGAGCAGTCGCGCGACCCCAGGACCGATCACGGCATGTTCGTGAACGTGATGACCGACAGACGGATGGCGGAACTGGTGCGCTGCATCAATGAAGGCCGTCCATGCCGGTCCGAGTGATCCGGGCAGTCCTACTGCCCGGTCGTCCCGGTCGTCCCGGCCGGCTCGGCGCCCTCGCGTACGAGCTTGCCGTCCGCGCCCACCACGAACCACTCGCCGTCCAGGCCCTGCCCGTTGACGTCACCGGGGGACGAGTCGCCGACGTAGTAGTAGAGCGGCCAGTCCCCGTATACGGCCTGCACCGCGCCCCCGGCGTTCGTGGCGCTCGCCAGCAGGGCCTTGCTCGTGCCGGGACCGGCGGCGACCTTGGTGGAGCCGGTCAGCGCGGGCCATACGGCGATGCAGTCGGCGTCGCAGTTGCTCTGGCCCGCCTTGTCCTTGGTGAAGGCGTAGAGCGTACGGCCGTCCTGGTCCACCAGGATGTCCCCGAGGTCGGAGCCGGCCACCTTGACGACCGGATCGGCACCCTGCGCGGCCCCCTGCGTGGAGCGGCCCGCGGACTTGCCCGCCGCCCCTTCGTCCGTGTCTCCACTGCAGGCGGTCAGGGTCAGCAGGGTCAGGGAAATCGCCGCAAGAGTGATCCGTGCGCGCATGATGTCGACCGTCCTTGTCGTCGTCGGTGGATGCTCCGCGAAAACGCGTCGCGGCTCCCACACGTCTGCCGGCCGGAAGGGGTTCAATCCCAATTTCCACTGAACCGCCTCACCGTCGGAGTCGTGTGCCGGGTGTTCGAAGTTGAATTCGCACTCGGAAGGACCAAGAAAATGCGCAGGAATTCCGCTCTCGTTTCCACCGCGTCGGCCGCCGTGCTCGTCGCGGGCCTGATCGCCACCGCCACCACGGTCCCCGCGGTGGCCGACGACGGCCATGCCGGACACACCGGCAAGGCCGCCGCCGCGGCCCCCGCCGGGAAGGCGCCGTCGGCGGTTTCGGCGAAGGCCCCGGCCGTGGCGCTGGTGGCGCGCCTCGACGGTGCGCAGGAAGTGCCCACCGCGGGCGGCCCGGCCGTCGGCGACCAGGACGGCAGGGCCGTCGCCCTCATCAAGGTCAAGGGCGACCGGGTCACCTTCGCCCTCACCTGGAGGGGCATCGGCGCACCGACGCTCGGCCACATCCACGAGGGCAAGCCGGGCGTCAACGGAGCGGTCAAGACGGGCCTGTTCACCACGGCCATGCCCGCCGGGGTGCACTCCGCCGCGGGCCAGACCGTCACCGACGCGGCGCTCGCCGAGCGGCTCCGCACCGACCCCGGCAGCTTCTACGTCAACCTGCACAGCGCGGAGTTCCCCGGCGGAGCGGTGCGCGGCCAGCTGAAGCCGCTGCGCGGGTTCGTCAATCCGCTCAGCATCATCAAGGGCGGCGGTCTGCGCGCCCTCGCCGACGGCAGTCAGGAGGTCCCGGCCAAGGACCCGAAGGCGGTGGGCGACCCGGACGGCCACGCCGTGACGTTCCTCCAGCCCGGGCGCCGCTCGGTGGACTACTCCCTGGCGTGGGTGAACATCGCGGCCCCCGCCGCGGGCCACATCCACGAGGGGGTCCTGGGGAAGAACGGCGCCGTGAAGGTCGCGCTGTTCACCACGCCCGTCCCGCAGAACATCTTCGCCGTCTCGGGCTCGGCCGCGGTGTCGGACGGCGCCGTACTCAAGCAGATCAAGAAGAACCCGACCGGGTTCTACTCCAACCTGCACACCGCCGAGTTCCCCGACGGCGCCGTGCGCGGTCAGCTCTTCCACTGACACCGGCAGAAGTGATCTGGAGCACATAGGGCCGGTACGTGAACCGGTCCTGCCGACAAGCCGTGTTCAGCGCGTCGGCAACAGGAGAGGACGGAGTGAGTGGATGGCGGCGGCACTGTGGTCCCGCACTCGGCAGAAGCAGAGAACGAGTGACGAGGTACTGATCCGAGGTCTCTACGAGGAACACGGCGGGGCCCTCCTCGCGTACGCGAAGCGCCTGACCGGTGACCACGCGGCGGCGGAGGACGTGGTCCAGGAGACCCTGATCCGCGCCTGGAAGCACCCTGACGCACTGGTGAACGGCAAGGGCTCGGTGCGCGGGTGGCTGCTCACCGTGGCCCGCAACATCATCACGGACCGGTACCGGGCCAAGGCGGTGCGCCCCACCGAGGTCGCGGAGTCGGCGGCCACCACACCGGTGGAGGAGGACCACGCGGACGGCGTGGTGAACTCGATGTTCGTCATGGAGGCACTCGACCGGCTCTCACCGGACCACCGGGACGTGCTGAGGGAGATCTACTTCCTGGGCAGGAGCGTCACCGAAGCGGCGGAGAAACTCGGGATACCACCCGGGACGGTCAAGTCCCGGTCACACTATGCGTTGAAAGCCCTGCGCGACATGTACAGGGACAAGCCAGGGACAGCGAAGCTCGTCGCGTTGAAGGAGGTGGCGGTATGAGCATTCAGCAGCACGACAGCGATCTGCTCGGTGCCTATGTCCTCGGCGCGCTCGATGAGCAGGAGGTGCGAGCCGTCGACGAACATGTGGCGTCGTGCCAGAAGTGCGGCGATGAACTGAACGGGCTGAGGGAGATGCAGGAGGCCCTGGGCGAGGTGCCTCCGGAGGCGTTTCTCGACGGACCGCCGGAGGGCGGCGATCTGCTGCTGCAGCGCACGCTGCGGCGGGCCCGCAGCGAACGGGACGGCGTGGAGCGGCGACGACGGGTGGTCCTGTCCGCGGTCGCGGCGGTCGCCGCGGCGGCCGTACTGGGCGGCGGTGTGCTGATCGGCCAAGGCTTCGGCGGACAGAAAGCCCAGGCCGGGAACGGGTCCGAGCCGCCCGCCCCCACCGCCACGGCCACGCCGCCCGCCGGTATCAAGATCGCCTCGGGAACGAGCGCGAGCACGGGGACCCGGATGTCGGTGCAGGTGACGCCGGCCTCCGACTGGGTCCGGGTCAACGCCTCGGTCAAGGGCATCCCGGCCGGTGAACGGTGCCGCCTGATCGTGGTGGCCGAGGACGGCAGCCGCGAGATCGCCGGCAGCTGGCTCGTCGCCGACAAGGAGAAGGGCTCCAACCTCGACGGCTCCGCGGCCGTTCCGGTCGACGACGTGGCCAAGGTCGTGGTGGAGAACGAGGAGGGCAAGGAGTACGTGGCCGTCAAGGTCTGACCGCACCGCACCGCGCTGTCGCTCCCGTCGCCGGGCCGAGTTCCGGCGGCGGGGGCGGGCGTTTCCGGCCGTCGGCCTGGAGCACCGCCGAGAGCGCGACCAACCGCGCGACGAGGCGGTGAAGTTCGCGTCCGGGGCGCACCAAGGCCGCTGTCCGATCGTGCGGTGACCGCCGTCCACCCCGTCCGCTCGTCCCGTCCCGTCCGCCTGTCCGTTCCGTCCGGACGAAGGGGCGGACGGGCCGAAGGGGCGGACTCAGCCGGCGATGCTCTGGCCGTAGCGGAACAGGTGACCGGGGTCGTAGTGCTGCTTGACGGCGACCAGACGGTCGTAATTGCCGTCGTAATAGGCGTGCTGCCAGTTCCGCAGGTCGGGGTCCGGGAAGTTGACGTAGGCCGCCGACGTGCGCAGCGCCCTGCCGAGCGTGCGGTACATCGTGTTCAGCTGGGCGAGGAGTTCGTCGACCGTGTCCTGCGGGGTGGCGGGGGACCAGTGGCTGCCGATGTCGATGACGAAGGTCGCGTCGCGGTGCGGATAGGCGGTCGCACCGGGGGCGGGCGCGTTGGCGGCGCCGCCCATGGCGAACAGGGTGACGTAGCCGGAGTTGCCCGCCCGGCCCGGACGCCATGCGCTGACCCACTCGACGATGTCCTCCACCGACCGCCGCTCGATGGGGCGGTCGGGCACCAGGGACTTCGACGCGCTCGCCGCGGGCGGTCCCGGCTGTTCCATCAGGTAGCTCTGGGCGTCCCAGAAGTGCCGCTCCTCGACGAACGAGGTGTCCGGGCCCAGGCCCAGCACCGCCGCGAGGGCGTGGCGGGCCGCGTCCTCGTCACCGAGACGCTGACCCAGCAGCCACAGCACCCCGGTCCCTCCCTCACCGGCGTTCGTGAAGCCGATACGCATGTCCACGTCGTGGCGCGTGTCCTCGGCCAGGACGCCCTGCATGGCGTCCATGACCTCGACGCCCCGGTGAAGGGGGAAGGCCAGGTCGAAGACCGTGGCACGCAGTCCGCGGACGTCCACGGCGTCGAACGTGAAGGCGGTGTTGATGCCGAAGTTGCCGCCCGCCCCGCCGCGGCAGGCCCAGAACAGATCCGCGTTCTCGTCCTCGGCGGCGCGTACCAGCGACCCGTCGGCGAGGACCACACGCGTCTCGGCCAGCCGGTCGCAGGTCAGGCCCCACTTGCGGTCGTTGAACCCCAGCCCTCCGCCCAGAGTGAGCCCGGCCACCCCGACACCGGGGCAACGGCCGCCGGGAAAGTACAGATCGGCTGCCCGGGCGTCGTACACGTCGGAGTTGGTGGCACCGCCGCCCACCCGCAGCCGGTGGCCGGCGGGCACCACGCCGTTCATCCGGCGCAGACTGATCAGCAGACCTGTGGTGGTGGAGTATCCGGCGTAGTTGTGACCGCCCGAACGCGGCGCGAAGGGCAGACCGTGTGTCGCGGCCCAGCGCAGGGAAGCCCGCACGTCGGACTCGCTCGCACAGGCGACGATGCCCGCCGGCCGTACGGCCGCATAGCGCCGGTTGTCGGGCAGCCCCAGCTTCGCGTACTGCACGGAACCGGGCCGGTACAGCCCTGCCGCCGGGCTCAGCTCCCGCGCCAGGTCCCGCCACGCCGACTCCGGCAGCCACCTTTCCGTGTCCCGCCTGCCGGCCGCCGACGCGGCGGCGTAACCCGCGCCGCCCAGTGAGGCGGCCGCACCCATCGCGGTGGCCGCCCGCGCGCCCCGCCACAGCACCTGACGTCGGCTCAGGACCATTGCACTCTCCGGTTTCTCTCGGCAGTCGGCATCGATGAGCGCCACCGCCTTCGCCCGGGGCCTGCGACAGCCCTTCCGCGCAGGGAACGGGACGGCCGCGGCGCGCCCTCATCGTTCCGGCCGGGCGGGACGGTACGGCCTGCCACGCCGAGGAGGCGCGGTAGTCATACCTGCCGTAACCCGGACAGGCCCGCACGGCCGAGCCGCTCAGCGGACACACCGGCCGGGTGCGCGGAGGTACGCGCGAACGCGCGAGAAGGGCGCCTGACGGGAATCTGCCCCCGTCAGGCGCCCTTCCGCTGTGGCCGAACTGGAACCCGGCCTCTTCGGTGCTACTCCCCTGAGGGCGCGGTCAGCGGGACACCCAGGGCCACCGGGGTGCCGAAGTTCGGTGTGCCGTCGGCGTTCCAGGTGAACTTCTGCGCCCTGGTGGACCGGTTCATGTCACAGCCGCCGCTCGCGGAGCTGTTGGCGTGGTAGACCATCCAGTCCTCGGTCCCGTCGGGCGACTTGAAGAAGCCATTGTGGCCGGGGCCGTACACACCGTTGGCGTTGGACCGCTGGAACACCGGGTTCGGTGACTTGACCCAGGAGGAGGAGCTGAGCGGGTCACCGCCGTTGTAGGTGAGCATCCCCAGCTTGTAGTCCGGCGTGGAGCAGTGGCTGGCGGAGTAGATGATGAACGTCCTGCCGCCCCGCTGGAGGACCTCGGCGCCCTCGTTGACCGCGCCGCCCACCGTCTCCCAGCTGTACGTGGGCGTGGACAGCACCCGGCGGGTGCCACTGGCGGTCCACGGGTTCGACAGCGGCCGGATGAACATGGGCTGCGAGCCGTTGTAGTAGGTGCCGAGCAGGTAGAGACTGCCGTTCAGCTGGAGGATGCTCGGGTCCAGCTCCCAGGTGTTGTCCTGGGTCGGGTCGAGCAGATCGGCCTTGAAGCTGTAGGGCCCCATCGGGTCCAGGCCGACGCTCTCCAGTACGTGGATCCGCTGGGTGCCCAGGTCGTACGGCTCCCGCCCGGCCGTGTAGTAGAAGTACCACCGCTTCCCGTTGGGTCCGTCGAGCAGGTGGAACTCCGGGGCCCACATCGTGCCCGCCCCGTTGGGCCGTGTGAGGTTGAAGATCACCTGGTCGGTGGCCGTGGCGAGTCCCGCCAGGGTGTCGGCCTTGCGCATGGTGATCGTCGAGTTCCAGGTCGTGGTGGCGAGGTAGTAGTACCCGTCGTGGTACGTGAGCCAGGGGTCCGGTCCGCGCTGGGAGAGCGGGTTGGTGAAGGTGCCCGGGCTCGTGCCGCCACCGGTGAAGCCGGGCAGCCGCCACACCCTGCCGTTCGCGGTGGAGCACGGCAGTTGCACCAGGTTGGTGTTCGACGCCGACGAACCGCCGCTCGGCGCGACACACTTGCCGGAGCCGACGGAGACCAGGTTGAAGGTCTTGTCGGTGCCGCTCACGGACACCGGGACGAGCCGCCACTGCTGGTTCGTCGCACCGTGGCAGGGCCACTGGATGATCGCGGCGTTGTCGGAGGTCGAGGCGCCGTACACGTCGACGCACTGACCGGACTGGGTGGTGATCGTGTAGGTGTCGCTCGTCCCCGGGACGGGGGTGAAGACGAAGTTCTGGTTCGCTCCGCCGCCGCACGCGAAGGCACGCAGCTGAGTTCCGTTGGCCGACGAACTGTTAGGCAGGTCAAGGCAGTTGCCGCCGTTCTGGTTCACCCCCGTCGAGGTGAACGTGACGGCTGCGGCAGCGGGCGGCGGCGCCACCAGGAAGGCGACCACCATGGTGAGCACGCCTATGAGCGCGGACAGACATCTGGAACGAGTCACGGGCCGTACACCTTTGCTTCGAGGAGGCCGACGGAGTTGGTGCCGTTGCTGGTGAGCTGCACGCGCAGTCGCGTGGTGTTCGTGGCGTCGAACGTGACGGTGTTGTACTGGTTCCTGGCCAGCGGGTAGCCGCTCGCGCCCGGCACGTCCACGTAGGCGCTGCCGTTCCAGTACTGGAGCTTCCACGCGGCGGGCATGTCGATGCCCTGGTCGTCGTCGAAGAAGTACACCTCGGCCCGGTTCAGGGTCCTCGCCGACGGCCAGGTCAGTTCGGCCCACTGCTGGCCGGTCTCCGGCCAGGTGCCCCAGCGCGGGTTCACGGTGTCGTTGGAGGACGGCGGGTCGATCCCGTCGTTGACCGCGGTGACGCTCTCCCACGGGGAGGTGTACGACGCGGACGCCGTCGCGGACGTCGCCTGGTTGGCCGGGGGCTGGGCGCCGCCCCGGTTGTACACCTTGACCTCGGTGAGGCCCGTCCTGGCACCGGAGGCGTGGGTGGCCAGAACACGGATGCGCTGCGCGCTGATGTCCGGGAACCGCACCACGTTGTAGTTGGCCCGTGGCGCCGCCGGGCTCTTGGACTGGCTCGGCACGTTCACCCAGGAACCGCCGTCGTACGACTGGATGGTGTACGAGGACGGGGCCCGGTAGGTCGTACTGGCCGGGCGGCTGTCCTTGAAGTACAGGCGTACCTCGTTGAGCGTGCGGGCGGTGCCGAAGTTCAGCTCGTACCAGTCCTGGCTGTTGGACGAACCGCCCGCGCCCCAGAACGGCTCGTTGGTGGGATAGCCGTCGACCGCGCCGGCGACGCCGCTGCCGGATCCGGTGTGGGAGGCGGACACGGTCGCGCCGGAGGCGAGGTTGGTCAGGTCGGCGGTCAGGTCGACGCCGGCCTTGGCGAGCAGGTCGACCATCTGGGGGCTGTCCTGCGTGACCTGGTTGGGGGCTTTCAGCCCGGCGACCGCCGTGTGGTGGGTGACCGTGCCGCTCGTGGTGACGTCACCGGTGGCCGGGTCCCAGGTGAAGGGCACCAGCGAGCTCACGGTGGCGGCCCGGTCGCCGTTGACGTAGATCGAGTAGCCCTCCGGGACGCCCGGGTAGCGCACCACACCGTCGGCCGGGTCGTCCCAGACGATGGACAGGTCGGCGCCCCGGTAACGGAGGTTGTTGACGGTGAAGTGGCTCCAGCCGATGTCGATGGGGGAGAGCTCGACCTTGGCGTCGCCCCGCGGTCGCAGCCCGGCGACGTCCTCGATCACGGTCCAGTTGCTGCTGCCGAGGATGTTGTGGTGGATCCAGGAGCGGTAGTTGATCGTGCTTCCGTTCCAGTCGGCCCAGAACTCGTTGGCGTCGGGCCACTGGGTGTTGCCGCCGATGTACTGCGCCCAGGTGTTCCAGTAGAGGAGCTTCTTGTAGTCGGTCGCGCTCATCCAGGAGTTCGGGTAGTTGCGCAGCACCGAGGAGTACAGCCGGAACTGGACGGTGGAGTTGATGGTGGAGAAGTTGTTGGAGCCGGGCTCCCCGGCCTCGGCGGCCGCCTTCTTGTCGACCTGGTTGGCCGTGTAGAAGGGGAAGACCGGGTACTGGGCCGGATCGTCGTACAGCCGCAGGGCCTGCCGGTACGTCGACGTGTTGGGGACGGCCCCGACCGAGAACGGGTAGTAGTTGTTGATCTCCTTCCAGGGCACCCACTCGTTGGTCGACTTGAGCCGGTGCTCGAACAGCTGCCGGTTCGGGTTCCACAGGACGTTGACGATGGCGTCCTTGATCTGGGTCGCGAGGGTGCGCATCTCGGTGGCCTTGGCCGTGTTGCCGGCCGCCTCGTACGCCTGCGCGGCGGCGAGCGCGCCGCTGTACTGGTAGGCGGACTCGGCGCGGTCCATGTTGCCGGGCTTCCAGTGGAAGGAGACCGCGTCGGCGTCATTGCCCGTCAGGGCGCCCCAGTCGTACTCGATCAGCTTGTTGTTGTCGTGGTCGTAGTGGGCGAGCTGGCCCTTGACGTCGCCTTCCGCGTAGTGGGCCAGGCTGCGCGCGATCGCCGGCTGGCCGCCGTGGATCTGGTAGCTCTTCCACGCCGCCTCGGCGATGTACTGCGTGTAGCTGTTGGACCAGTTCTCCGGGTCGCCCGGGTTGTCGAGGAACCGGCCGCCCTTGGAGGTCTGGCCGACGCCGATCCAGTTCCCGTAGGAGTAGGCCGGATTGCGCAGGTACTTGAGGTCGTCGATGTGCATGGGCTGGGTCAGCGCGATCGCGTTGTTGTAGCCGAGGACGCCCTCGGTGGAGGTCGGGAACTGGAAGGTCTGCCCGGGGATGTCGGCGTCGAGGCTGTTGAAGCGCATCAGCCACCAGCGGTAGTAGATGTTCTTCTTGATCGCGGGTTCGGGTACGTCGATGTAGGGCACGTTCTGCGCCCACCACCGGTTGTAGGCCCTGACGTGGGTCGCGAAGGCGGTGGCGGCGGAGTAACCCGCGTACGCGTTGTACTCGGTGAGGGATTCGGGGATCTCGTCGGTGACGAAGCCCATGACCACCTTGGCGGTCACCGTGGCCCCGGCCGCGATCGTCACCGACCGGCCCAGGCCGCCGCCGGAGACGGTGAAACCGTCGCCGGTGAGCCGCGGGCGGATGGTCGTGAGGTTGTTGTACGCGCCCACCTGCCCGGTCAGCTCGCTGCCGGCGCCGGAGGTGGCGTACGGCGACGTCGCACGTAACTGCAGCGTGGTGGAGCCGGTGCCGTTGTTCTTGATGGCCAGGTTGGTCACGGCGACGTTGTTGTCGGTGATGAACTTGGTCTGGTCGACCGTGATCGAGCCGCTGGTGTGCACGCTCTTCCAGTGGCTGGGCGTCTGCCGGCGCTGGGAGACCTGCTCGGTGAAAGTGCCCGGGCTGATCGCCACGGAGTAGGCGTTGTTGTCGTTGATGCTCTCCCAGTAGGCGACGTTGCCGCCGAAGCCGAGCACCGCGGGGTTGTGGGTCTTCATGAAGAGCGCGCGCCCGCGGCTCATCAGCCAGGAGCCGGCCGGGTCGTTGCCGGAACGGGCCAGTAGGCGGTCCATCCAGAAGTCGGTCCCGGAACTCTCCGCGTCGTAGATGGACTTCATCATGTCGCCCGTCGTGTGGGCGACGGGCGGGGCGGGGATCGCGGGTCCGCTGAAGGTGGGGAACCCGATGGTCTGCGCGGCGGCGGCCGGGGTCGCGGAACAGACGGAACAGACGATGAGCAGCAGGGCGACGAAGAGGCGCTTCATGACAGGCCCCGCAGTTCCTGAAGGCCGGTCACGTCCACCGGGGGCGACTTGGGTTCACGGTCGGTGGAGGGGGTCAGGTCGGTGGAGGCGGCCCGACGCGGGGTCGCCGTCCTTCGTCTTCTCATCGGGTGCTCCCTGTCCGGTTGACAGCAGGCGTTCGCTCGCGATGGTGCTGACGTTCTCCGACGAGATCTCCGGGGAGCCTCGGCGGGCGGGGGCGGGTCAGGTGTGCCGGGCGGCCAGCCGAATGTCGTGCTCCTGACACTTATGGAGCTGTACGGAAGCGCTGAAGAGAGAGGAAGAGCGAGGAAGAGAGCCGGACGGGCGGCGGACGTGGGACGTGCCGCGACCGCCCGTCATCGCGGCGTCATCGAGGGCGGTACATCGTGCCCTGGAGCCGCCGAGCCCGGGCTCCGGTCCAAGACCCCTTCGCGGTCCTCGGCCACACGGTGATCCGGTGCCGGGTCGATCGGATGTCCATGTCCCCTCCTCTGCGTCCCCACGGGGAGCGATGAGGCTGACCTAAAAGGTTTTCGCAACGTAAATGTGAACCATCGCACTGTCAAGAGAAGAGAGGGAGCTGCGGCACTCGATCGACAAGGGATTACCACGATGTGACGGGCAGGGGGGAGTGCGGACAGTACCTGGTGCGAGGACCTCTCCTTGACCGAAAAGGATTTCGGAAAGATGAGCTCGGAGCAGCGATGGGGCCGCGCGCGGCCGCCATGGGGTCACGCTTCGCCCGGGGCGACGGGTGCGGGGCGTTGCCGTGCCTACCATGGCGTCATGGCCGTCGACCTCTTCGCAGGCATCCCCGTCAACGACTACGCGGCGGCGCTGGTTTGGTACGAGCGGCTGCTCGGCTCCCCGCCGACGTTCATCCCGAACGACACGGAGGCCGTGTGGGAGCTGGCGGAACACCGGTATGTCCACATCGAGCACCGGCCGGGGCGCGCCGGCCACGCCATGCACACCGTCTTCGTCGACGACCTCGACACCCGCGTCGCCGGGATCGCTGATCGGGGACTGGAGCCCCGGAACCGCGAGACCTACTCGAACGGCGTGCGCAAGGTCATCTACGAGGACCCGGACGGAAACGAGATCGGGTTCGGCGGCGCTCCGCTCTGACCTCGGCCGGCCTCCCGGGGTGACCTATCGCCATCGCCATCGCTACTGCCACCGCCACCGCCACCGCCACCGCCAAGCTCTGCGTCCGTGCTGCGGTCAGGCGCGCCCTCGTTCGACCGGCGACGGGCCCGTCGCCGGAGGGTGAGTGTCGCGTGCGTGGCGAGGCCCAGAACAAGACCCCAGCAGGCCGAGCCGATGCCGCCGAGTGTGACGCCCGACGCCGTGGTCAGAAAAGCGACCACGGCCGCGTCTCGGCCGGATTCGTCGGCGACGGCTTGGGCGAGACTCGTGGAGAACGCGCCCAGGAGAGCCACCCCGGCGATGACAGCGACCAAGTCGGCCGGCAGCGCGGTGAACAGACCCACCAGGGCGGCCCCGCACACCCCGGTCACCAGGTAGAAGAAACCGCATGCGACTCCCGCGACATAGCGGCGCCGCGGATCGGGGTGTGCTTCCTCGCCGGTACAGATCGCGGCGGTGATGGCCGCCAGATTGATCGCGTGCCCGCCGAACGGCGCGAGCGCCGCCGACGCCAGTCCGGTGACCCCGATCAACGTGCGATCATCCGGGCGGTAACCGAAGGCTGTGAGCACGGCGAGCCCCGGGGCGTTCTGTGACGCCATGGTGACCACAGTCAGCGGGATCGCGATGCCCACCATGGCCTGGAGCGAGAAGTCGGGAGCAGTGAACAGCGGGGCGGCCGGCGCGATGTCACCCACCGCGACATCAACGCCGGGCCCCGCAGCCGTCGCGAGCACAGCGGCGAGGAAGGCACAGGCCACCGCGTATCTCGCTGACCGCCGCTTGACCGCGAAGTACGTGACGACCGAGGCGAGTACCGGGACGGGGATTCTGTCCAGCGCGGAGAAGACACCGGCCCCGAAGGAGAACAGCACGCCCGCGAGCATGCCGGCCACCACACCGGGAGGCACGCGCCGCATGGCCCACCCGAAGGCGCCTGTCACCCCGATCAGTGCCATGACCAGGCCGGTGACCAGGAACGCCCCGATCGCCTCGGCATACGGGTATGCCCCGAGGCTGCCGACCAGGACCGCTGCGCCCGGTGTCGAGAAGGCGGTGATCACCGGCATGCGGGTCCACCAGCTCAGAGCCGCACACGTCACTCCGCTGCCGACGCACGCGGCCCAGACCCAGGAGGCCGTCTGATCGGGGCTGAGCCGTCCGGCGTCCGCCGCGGCGAGGACGATCACCAACGGGCCCGAGCAGGAGACCACAACAGCGACGAGCCCGGCGAGGACGGCGGAGAGCGAAGCGTCGCGGACGACGCCGCGTCGTCCCGCCCCGCCGTCCTCGCCGGCTCGGCGGGCGGCACCCGCCCCCGCGGGCACCGCCTCCTGCTCGTTACGCCGCTCGTTCAGCGGCAGCGGCGAGTCGCCGGACACCTTCCGCGAACTCCTCGCCATCGAGTGCCTGGAACGGCAACCGCAGGAACACGGTGCCGGAGGGAGGCGCGGAGTCCGCCGGGTAGAAGGCCGACCCGCGTGTCAGGGCCAGGCCGTCCTTGCGTGCAGCGGCCAGGAAGGACTCCTCGTCGGTACGGATCGGAAGGTGCACGCTGATGTAGTAGCCGCCTTCCGGTACGCACAGGTGGACGTCGCCGAGCGTCTGCCGTACCGCCTCGACCGCGGCGTCGTGCCGGGGCCGCAGCAACCGCCGTACGTGCTCGGTGTTCTCCCGGATGAGACCGTTCGCAAGTGCCCGCGCGGCGACCACCTGGAGCAACGGGGCCGGGGACAGATAGGTGCTCTCGGCCAGGGCCGCGAGGGCGTGGGGCGTTCCGGGCGGGCCGATGACGTAGCCGACGCGCAGGCCGGGACTGAGCACCTTGCTCAGCGAGCCGATGGTGAGCACGTGAGCACCGTCGGTGGATTCCGCCAACTCACCGAGGCGTGTGGGAGCAGTACCGCTGAAGCGGAGCTCCCGGTACGGGATGTCCTCCAGGATGGTGAAGCCGTACTCGGCGGAAAGGCGCACCAACTCGCGGCGCTTGTCCTCGCTCGTGGTGACACCGCTGGGGTTCTGGAAGTCCGGGATGACATAGACGAAGGCGGGGACCTTGGTACGCAGGCGTTCCCTGAGGACGTTCAGGTCGACGCCGTCGTGCCGCAGGGGCACCCCGGACACCTGGGCCCCGTGCCGCTCGAAGATCTGCACCGCGCGGTCGTACGTCGGTGCCTCGACCAGGACCTGGGGTTCGACGGCGTCGCGCAGCAGATGAGCCGCAAGCAGGTCGAGTGCCTGCAGAGAACCGTTCGTGACGAACACCCGGTCGGGGTCGACCGAGTGGAACTTGCCGAGCTGCTCGCGAAGCTCCTGGTCACCGGTGTGACGGCCGATGGGCGCGTACTGGAAGACGCGGTCGGGTTCCGCGGCGAGGACCGCGGAGGTGTGCTCGGCGATGGCGGTGGAGGGTATTGCTTCGAGCGGGGGGATGCCGCGAGAGAAGTGGACGGTCTGGACAGTCACAAGTCGTCTCCTTGAACGAGTGGGCCGACAGGCCCGAGCGGGGGTGTCAGACCCGGGTCGCGAAGTCGGAACCGATGTCGGCGACCGAGTCCACGCCGAGCTGCAGGAGCGTGTCCTCGATCTCGTCCCTGAGGAGGCCGAGGACCGCTTCGACGCCCTCCTGCCCGGCGAGACCGAGCCCCCACAGGTAGGGCCGGCCGATGCACACGGCGTCCGCCCCGAGAGCGAGGGCTTTGACGACATGGACCCCGGACCGTATACCGCCGTCCATCAGGACCAGGCCACGCCCGGACACCGCCGCCGCGACCTGTTCGAGCGCAACCAGGCTCGGAACCGCGCCGTCGAGCTGGCGGCCGCCGTGGTTGGAGACAATGACCCCCTCCGCCCCGAGGTCGAGACACCGTTCGGCGTCCTCAGCGCGCAGGATGCCCTTGACCACCAGGCGCATCCCGGTCCGGCTCCGTATCCATGCGAGGTCCTCCCACGTCAGAGGAAGGCGTTCGATGCGTGCACCGTCCGGGATCGCGCCGGTGAGAATGCCGAGCGAGCGCAGATTGCCGAAGTCGACGTGGGCGGGGGTGCGGAAGCCCGAGCGCCGGGTGGTGATCCGACGGGCTGCGTGACTGGCGTCGACGGTGACCACCAGAGCGGTCGCGCCGGCCTCCTCTGCCAGGGCGATCGTGGCAGCGACATCCTCCCGGGACCGGTAGGCATAGAGCTGGAACCAGCAGCCGCCCTGGACGGACCCGGCCACCTCGGGAAAGGCATGGTGACTGTCAGTGCTGACGATGGAGATCGTTCCCGCGGCCTCGGCGGCCCGGGCCGTGGCGATCTCCGCGTCGTCGTGCAGAAGCCGCTGTGGGCTGGTCGGAGCGAGCAGCACCGGCAGGGCGAGCCGCTGCTCGAAAACGGTCACCGACGTGTCCGGCTTGTCGCTCGCGCTCCCGAGGGCCCGGGGCCGCAGCCAGACCTGGTCGAACGCCTCGGTGTTGGCACGTACCGTGACCTGGGTGTCAGCGCCGCCGGCAACGTATGCCCACGAAGCGGCGTCGAGCACGGAGTCAGCCGCACGCTCGAAGTCGGGAAGGGTCAACAGCGCGGACAGTTCCCTTGCCATATGCTCTCCTGTCTGCGATCTCACCGCTCGCCGTTCAGGGATGTTTCCCGCAGCGACACGGGAAGTTCACTTACGCGAACTGATCGAAGCCCATCTTGATCACCATTCCGGTGACCACAAGCACCAGCACGATCCGTACGAATCCAGAGCCCTTTTTCATCGCGGTGCGCGAGCCGATCATCGCGCCCGTTATGTTGCCTACAGCCATTCCGAGACCAAGGGCCCACAAAACATTCCCCTGCCACGCGAAAACCGCTAGGGCACCCAGATTCGACGAGGCGTTGATGACCTTTGCCATCGCCGCGCTCTCCAGGAACTGCGTGGCAAGAAGAGTGGTGAAGGAAATGATGAGGAAGGTACCCACCCCGGGGCCGAAGACGCCGTCGTAGAAACCGATTCCGACGCCCGCGAGAAGAACAGCCGTGACACGGCGGCGCCGGGTTACGACTGTGTCCATCTGCTGCACACCAAAACTCGGTCTGAAGGCGACGAACAGCGCCACCGAGACCAGCAGGGCCATGATGACGGGCCGGAAGTAACTCGTGGGCACGCTCGCCGCCGACAGCGCCCCCAGTGCACCGAAGGGGACCGCGAGCGCCGCAGCCGGCACGAGGACCGATCGGTCCAGTCGTGTACGCCGCTGGTACATGTACGCGGCGGTCGCGGTGCCCATGACGGCTGCGATCTTGTTGGTGCCGAGTGCCGTCGCAGGCGGGTACTGCGGGAAGGACAGCAGCAGCACAGGGATGAGAAGCACCCCGCCCCCGCCTACGACGGCATCCACCCACCCGGCTGCCGTCGCGGCGAGGAGCAGGCCGAGTACCTCGTACAGATCCACTTTTCCTCATTCGTGTCACATGGGTCACCCTCGGCCCGCGTGGCACGACGTCAGACGCGGTGGGCAGTGCCTCGGGGCAGGTCAGACGACGCCGCGGATATCCGCCATCGCCGGCAGCACACGGGGGTGCCGCATCATCCGCTGGGCCCACAGCGGGGTCGAACGCAGGGAGTAGAAGCGCCGCAGCCACCGGTCGCGCCCGTCGTAGCGGGGCTGGAACGCGCTACGGCCGTGCACCACCACGTGGTTGTCCAGCACGACGAGGTCGCCCGGCGCGAGTACCAGATCGCGGCAGACGCTCTCCAGTGCCTCGGTCAGCGCACGCAGCACGCGTTCTCCGCCGGCGTCGGCAGCCCGTGTGTTGTGCGAGTTGAAGCGGATGAACGGCTGGTCCACGGACCCGAAGATCACCGGATGCGGCCCCGACGAGGGCCGCGGACCTTCGGTGTTCCGCGTGAACGAGGTCGGGTACAGGCTGTGGAACTGCGGTTTCCGCAGCTCCGCCACCTGGTCCTCGGTGAGGAGCGGCAGCGCGTCGCGCACGGACGACAGACGGGTCGCGGCGATCGCCTCGTGATCCTGGCGCAGACAGAGCAGTCCGAGGAAGTCCGGCCGCAGGGGGTGGTGCACGTTCTCCGTGTGGAAGTCGAAGGCGACCGATCCGCTGTTCTCGATGCGATGCTCCTCGCCGCGAACCGGATGCACATCGTGGAACAGTGCCCCCGACTTCTCGTCCTGATATCCGACGAGGGAACCAAGGAGATCCGCGACCAGCATGAGAGTGCCGTTGGTGAAATGGTCGTCGAGGGACGTCATTCCGTGGACGGCGGGCGTCTCCGGGAGATCGTCCACCATCAGGCCGCGGAGCATGAAGTACCCGCTTTCCCCGCTCTCCGCTCCGAAGTCGAGCAGAGGCTTCCGCATCCCTTCGGGAAGATCGAGCAACAGCCCCGAGATAACGATGGGGAGCGAGTTGGAGAGGCGGCCGGCGAGCACCGACAACTCGCGTGTCTTGGTCGCCTCGGATTCGGTTAAGTGATAGCTCGTCACACCTTGGGCGGCGGCGGTCAAATCCCCCTCCTAGCTTCGCATGTGCACTCATCGAAGACGTTGATCAACCTAACCCGCGTAAATTCACTCCGTCAACAAAAGGTTTCGGACGGTGACCGTACCTGTTAAGAAGTGGGACAGTTGGCGGAAATGGTTACTTTTTCGCAAAGGGGATTTTAGGTTTATCCGGCCACAGGACGGCTTTCTTGTAAGGTGTGTTCGATTTGGTTGCACATGACCAATGCCCGTCCTGAGCTGCCCTGATGATCGACGTGGACGAGGGTTCGCGAAATGGCAGGAGCTGGGCGCCGACGCACTGGTGGTCCTCGGGCCTCGGAGGTGCAACCGCTGCTGTGTGCCACCTGTGCGCGCTTTCTCGCCACAGTCCATCCGGTATGTCGAACAGAATTCGGGAATGTGGCCAGCATCACGACGCAGGGCGCTCGGCGGTCATGCGAACGGTGGCCGCGCTGGTGTCGGGGCGGGACGGTGAGGATGTCGCGGCGGCGTCGGGCGGTTCATCGCCGGTTCCGGGCAGGGTCGCGTCATGTTCCCTGTGGCAACGGCGCGAGCAACTCGTGCGGTGGCCCGGGAGACGCCCGGCCGAGTGCTCGGGTCCGACGCCGTGGTGATCCGGGGGCGGCCGGGAAGACGGCGCGGTAATCACCCATCTCGCATCGAACCGGCCGGGCCCGGGCACTCCGCCCCGGGCCGTCACGCAACCCGTCAACTCACCTGCCTCATCTCGCCCGTTAGGCTGCTCTTCGCACAGCGAAACCAACCTCAGGGCGGGCAGCGGCAGTGGTGGGGGAGAGTCACGTGGATGGGGAGGGCAGGCTGCTCGCCGGCCGCTACCGGACGGTGGGGCGGCTGGGCCGTGGCGGCATGGGCACCGTATGGCGGGCCGTCGACGAGACCCTCGGCCGGGAGGTCGCGGTGAAGGAGCTCCGTGCCTCCCTCGCCGACACGGACGCCGAGGGGGAGGGGCTGGCCGGGCTGCGGCTGCGCATGCAGCGTGAGGCCAGGGCCGCCGCCCGTGTACGTCATCCCGGAGTCGTGGCCGTTCACGACGTCACCGAGCACGAGGGCCACCCTCTCATCGTCATGGAACTGATCGAGGGGTCCTCGCTGGAGGAGGTGGCACGTCGGCAAGGTGCCCTTGAACCCCGGCGCGTGGCCGAGATCGGTGCCAAGGTCCTCGACGCCCTGGGCGCCGCCCACCGCGTCGGCGTGCTGCACCGCGATGTGAAGCCCGGCAACATCCTGCTCGAAGACGGCGGGCGGGTGGTCCTGACGGACTTCGGTATCGCGGCCATCGAGGATCCCGGTGACGGCGCCGACACCCACCTCACGCGCAGCGGTGAACTCGTCGGCTCCCTGGACTACCTCCCACCCGAACGGGCCTGCGGAGAGCAGCCCGGCCCCGCATCGGACATCTGGTCGCTGGGCGCCACCCTCTACGCCGCCGTCGAGGGCAGCACTCCCTTCCGCCGGACCTCCACCTGGTCCACCATCAACGCGATCGTCACCGAACCGCTGCCCGAGCCGCGCCGTGCCGGCCCGCTCGCCCCGGTCCTGCACGCGCTGCTGGCCAAGGACCCCGCGTCCCGCCCCGACGCGGCGGAGGGGGTGCGTCTGCTCACCGCGCTCGCCGCGGACCAGCCGCTTCCCGCGTCCGACACGCTCCTGCTGGGCCGCGCCAAGCCGGCGGCGCCCGGGGCATCCGGGACGCCCGGGGCATCCGGGACGCCCGGAACCCCCGTGACTCCCGGGGCCCAAGGGCCACTTGGGGACCGGGAGGCATCCGGCCCGGCCCCCCGTCCCGTATCGGCAGAAGCCGTACCAGCAGCAGCCGTACCAGCAGGAGCCTTCGGCCCGCCGCCGATCGGCCTGAACCAAAACGCCGTACCGGTCCAGGAACCGTTCCGGACGGCGAACGCCGGTGAACGGCCCGTCACCGGGCCTCGGTCGGACCGCAGGCGCCTGCCGGTGATCGCCGCTTCCACAGCCGCCGTACTCCTCGTCGGCGGCGGCGTCACCACGTACCTGGCCGTCGGCACCGACGACGGCGGCGGCAGGAAGTCGGCCGCCGCCTCGGCCGTACGCACACCGTCGCAGGGGGAGGGCAAGGCGTCACAGCGGCCGGGCAGCCCCACCGCGAGCCGGTCCGGAGACAAGGGCGGCGCGGGCGGCAACGAGGCGGGGGAGCAGGGCAGGGAGTCGGAAGACTCCGCGGAGAGCCGGCAGCCCTCGTCGAAGGCCTCTGCCTCCGCCGGCGCGACGGAGGCCGCTCCGACGCCACCGGACTCCGGGACGACGAGGACCACATACGAGCTCGTCAACACGAAGAGCGGGAAGTGTCTGTCGCTCGACAACGGCGGCAGCTCGGCGAACGGTACGCACGCCATCCAGTGGACCTGCAACGGAGGCGACGAGCAGCGCTGGTACTGGGCCGGGGCCTCGTCCAACATGCTCAAGAACGTCAAGACCGGAAAGTGCCTGTCCATCGCGGGCGGCGGCAGCACGGCCAACGGTGCCCAGGCCGTCCAATGGACCTGCGTCACGGACTGGAACGCGCCGGAACAGCACTGGTCCACTCGCGCGGGCGGCCAACTCGTGAACGACAAGAGCGACCGGTGCCTGTCGATCGAGGGCGGCGGCAGCACGGACAGCGGCGCCCAGGCCGTCCAATGGACCTGCGTCACGGACTGGGACGCACCGGAACAGCAGTGGAAACTGACGCGCTGACCACCGGGTGACCGTGCCGGTCCGGCGGGCTGCGCCACGGACTTCGGTGCACGACACGAGTCACCGCCCGCAACGTGAACGCAAAGCACGCAAGTACCTCGGATCGTTGCTGTTCACGCCCTTGTCGGTGCAGTGATCACTGCGGCACGGTGGGTGCCGATGAAGCGAAGCCGCCGGACGGGCCCGGGACGGCTCCGTCGGCGATCGAGTGTCTGGCTTCGGGCCGGCTCCCCGCCGATTTTCTTCGTCACCGACGTCGGCCCCCCAACCGCGGGCCGGGAGAAACCGTACGGCCACAAGCCTTCGTACGACGTGCCCTCCACATCCGCGCCACATCCGCGCCATGTCCGCGCCGCATTCGCGCCCCTTCCAGTCGAGGACGACTCAATGGATTCCCGCGACCCCTTCACCGATCAAGACCCTCCCGCGGCTGCCGCGCTCTACCTCAGCGCTCTCGACCACGAACACCACCACTCCGCCGCGGAGTTGCGGCAGGCCATCACCCGCATCCACGCGGCCGTCGACCAGCCGGGAGCGCTCTCGGAGATGTACCGGCAGTCCGTGCAGGGGGCCACTCCCTCCGAGTACGACGTCCGTGCGAGGCGAAGATCCTGGGCTCTGCGCATGGCCCGGCACCTGGCCCCGGACGACGACCGGCCCGCCGCCGTTGCGGCTCCGACTCCATGGCCGGCCCGGGGAGAGTCCGTCACGACCTTCTCCGGGACGTCCCCGCGCATGCCCTCGCCACCCCCGGCCCACCCAGCGGACCGGGAGGGCCACCCCGGCCCCAGGCAGACCACCGCGCTGCACGAACTGCGTGCCGCGCGCCGCCGCCCGGCCCAGGTCGCGGCCGCGGTCGTCGCGGCCCAGATGGCCGGCGTCGTCCTGGCCAACGAGGCACCCGGTGTCATGGCGGCCACCTGGGCGGGACCGCTCAACATCGGGCTCACGCTGGTCCTTGCGCAGGTGACGTTCACCGGCTGGGCGGTCCTGTGGTACGTACGGTACGCGGGACGCTCCCTGGAGCCCTTGGTCAGGCGTCACAGCGCTTCCTTCCCGCACCTGGAGAGCCACCGGTGAACTCCGTCCTCGCACTCTCGGATTCCGGCAGCGCCTTCCCGGTTCTCGCCGTCTTCGGCCTCTGTGTCGTCTGTACGCTCCTCCTCGCGATCGGGTCGATCCTTCCCGAACAGGACGAACTGAGCGGGTTCTACCTCGGTCGGCGGCGACTGCCGTCGGTCGTCAACGGGCTGGCCATCTTCGGCAGTTACATGTCCGCGGCGGGGATGCTCGGCAATCCCGGCCTGATCGCGCTCACCGGTTACGACGGGATCGCCTACGTGCTGGCGCCGATGGTCGCCTGGTCCGTACTGGTGCTGCTGGTCGCCGAGCCGTACCACAGCACCTCACGGTTCACCATCGGCGACTCGCTCGCCCTGCGGCTGCGCGCCCGGCCCGCACACCTTGCGGCGGGTATCACGAGCGTGGTCGTCTGCCTGCTGTACCTGACCGCCCAGCTCGTCGGCGCCGGAGCGCTCGCGGCGACCGTCCTGGGCATCGACGGAGACGGTGCCCAGCGGATCGTCGTGGCCGGCCTCGGTCTGCTGATGGTCCTCTACGTCGTCATCGGCGGAATGCGCGCCGCGACCCTGGTCCAGGGCATCAAGGCCGTGGTCCTCCTTGCCACCGGGCTGTTCGTCGTGCTGGCGGTGCTGTCCGAGTACGGCTGGAGTCCGGCACGCCTGCTGGACGCCGCCGTCCTGCACAGCGGTTTCGGTGACCCCTTCCTGGAGCCCGGCATTCGCTTCCACGACCGGACCAGCAAGATCGACTCGATCAGTCTGCAACTGGCGTTCGTACTCGGAGCGGCTGCCCTGCCGCATGTCCTGATGCGTATCGGAACGGTCTCCAGCGGACGTACGGCCCGCAAGTCGGCCGCGTGGGCGGCCTGTCTGGTCATCGTCTTCACCCTGTTCGAGATGGTGACGGGCCTGGGCTCCGCTGCGCTGATCGGCTCGAAGGCCATCGAGGAGGACGCCGCCTCCGGCAACACGGCCGTGCTCCTGCTGGCCGAGCGCCTGGGCGGGTCGTTCCTGCTCACGGTCGTCTCCTGCGTCGCCTTCGTCACGATCGTGGCTGTGGTCGCCGCTCTCACGCTCACCGCGGCGGCCTCCCTCGCCCACGACGTCTACGGTGCGACGATCAAGCGAGGCAGAGTCTCGGAGAAGGGCGAACTCGTCGTGGCGCGGCTGGGCGTCGGGTTCGTCGGTGTGGCGGCGATCGCCCTGTCGATGCTCGCCCAGCATCTCAACATCGCGTTCCTGGTCAGCCTCGCCTTCGCCATCGCGGCCTCCGCGCTCCTGCCCGCGCTGCTGTTCAACCTGTGGTGGAAGGGATTCACCACCAGGGGAGCGGTCTGGAGCATGTACGGCGGCCTGCTCGTCGCCGCACTGCTGACGGTGCTGTCCCCGGCGGTCTCGGGGAACCCGACGGCGCTGCTGCCGGGTTCGGATTTCGCGGTGTTCCCCTTGAGGAACCCCGGTCTCATCTCCATTCCTGTCGGTTTCCTGCTCGCCTGGGCCGGCTCGGTACGCGACCGGCGGCAGCGGGGCGGCGCGGACTACACGGAGACCGAGATCCGTGTCCTCACCGGAGCGGGCACGGGCACCGGGCGTCGAGACAGCTGACGAGTCGGTACGCGGGCGGATGGCGAACACGCCGAGCGCGGGCGGTGATTGCCGGCGGCGGCTGGGCAACGAGCGTGAGCAGTCCGCGTCGCCGAGGACGGCGGTACCTAGGGGATCGTTGAGTACGGGGACGCATGCCCGTGAGTTCCGGGCGGCCGTAGCGTGCGGCCATGGCGAGAAACTTCAGCGGATCCGGGCTCCGTCCCGTGCGGACGTACGTGGGCCTCGGCCTCAGTCTCGGTGTGGGGGCCGTCCTCGTGGCGAGGTTCGGGCCCGTGCCCGTCTCCTCCGCCGCCCGGATCTGGGAGCAACTGGCCGCACGGGCCTGCACGGTGGACCCGCAGCGGCTGCTGCCGCACCACAACCCGCCGGGACAGGCCGCCGCCGCGTACCGCTCGTCGACGGTGTGGTGCAGAAGCCGGGCGCGCCGGGTCGCGGCCGTGGCCGGCCGGACGCGTCCGGGGCGGCGCGGGTGAGCGGTCGGCACAAAGCACCGAAAGGTGCGGTCAAGGGACCCGGCAGGTCGCCTTTCCGCGCGGTCGGACATGCCGCTCAGCTTGATGCGCCGCCCCCGGGCAGGACCACTGACCCGGCTGCCCTCCTGGTCCGTACGGGAGGAGGTCAGGTCGCCGGCGCCGCGCCTCGTCGCCGCCGAGCAGGAGCCGGCCACCTGCCTGAGGTCCACAGGGAAGAGCGCCTGCTCAGTCGAGCATCGCGGTCGCTTCGATCTCGACCAGATGCTCCGGGACGTCCAGTGCCGCGACGCCCAGCAGCGTGGCGGGCGGTACCGGGGTGACTCCCAGTTTCGCGGCTGCCCTCGAGACTCCCTCAAGGAGCTGGGGCATCTTGTCGGGGGTCCAGTCGACGACGTGGACGGTCAGTTTCGCCACGTCCTCGAAGGAGCCGCCGACCCCGGCCAGGGCGCTGTCGATGTTGAGGTAGCACTGCTCGACCTGCGCGGCGAGGTCACCCTCGCCGACGGTGACCCCCTCGGCGTCCCAGGCGACCTGCCCGGCGATGAAGACCAGCTTCGACCCGGATGCGACGGACACCTGCCGGTAGGCATCGATCTCGGGTAATCCGCCGGGGTTCACCAGGGTGATGGTCATGCTGCCTGCCTCCTCGTCATGAGCGCCCGTCAGTTCGCGGCCACGCAACCAGGGCGCTCGGTCACTTGTGGTTACTCGGGAACCGTAGGAGAGTGGCCGCTGACATGGAAGAACGCACTTTTCAGTGACTGGGGAACCTGACGGTGACCAAGCAGTTCAGCGGCTTACCCGAGGAAGCGGACCTGAGGCGCGCGGACTCACTGGCGCGGGAGATCTTCTCCGACGTCGCCAACAAGTGGGCGCTCCTGATCATCGAGGGCCTCGGTGAACGCACCCTGCGCTTCACCGAGTTGCGGAACGAGATCGAGGGCATCAGCCACAAGATGCTCACCCAGAACCTGCGCATGCTGGAGCGCAACGGCCTCGTCGAGCGCATCGTGCACCCCACCGTGCCGCCGCGGGTCGAATACACCCTGACCGAGCCGGGCCAGGCCCTGCGGGCAACGGTCGACGGAATGTGCGACTGGAGTCACCAGTACCTCGGCCACATCGAGGCCGCCCGCCGCCGCTTCGACGCGTGACGCGAGGAACAGGGCGGGAACGGCTCGAAGCGGCCCAGCTCGGTCCCGAAGCGGCCCAGTTCGGTCGGTCCTGCCGCTCACTCAGGCCCGGCGGGCTCCTTGATCTCCCTGATGACAGACCTCTCCGCATCCAGAAGCCAGAAGCCGCCGCCCCGTGCCGGGAGGATCCCGTTCAGCGCCTTGGCTCCGGGCACGGGCCAGGTTCTGGCCTTCCCGTCGGTGGTGATCCGCCCGATCCGGGTGTCAGTGGTGAACCAGAGCGCTCCGTCCGTCCCGGGCACCAGGTCGTTGGGGTGCTGTCCCTTGGTCACCAGGTGCGAGGTGACCTTCCCGTCGGCAGTGATCCGCCCGATCCCCGAGCTCCGGGTGAACCAGACGGCACCGTCGGGTCCTGCGACCAGCGTCTGGGGGACGGTGCCCTTCGCGAGGGGCCACGAGGTGTGCACGCCGTCCGCGTCGACACGTCCGATGGCGTCCTGCCCGCCCGAGTCCGCCACCTGGGAGAACCACACGGACGTACGGTCGGGACCCAGCGTGATGCCTCGCGCGGGGAAGAGGTGGGAATCAACGGGCAGCGTGGTGACCGTGGCCGGGGCCGTGCCGTCACTGACCCGGCTGATGGTGGGCCGGGGGCCGACGTCGTTCGTGTACCACACGGCGTTGTCCGGCCCGATGGTGAAGGCCACCGGCAGGCCGGGGGCCCGTCCTTCCCAGCCGGTCATGTCTCCCGCGTCGTCGACCCGTCCGATCACCTGAAAGCCGACGAACCACATCCGGCCGTCCGGCCCGGCCAGGATTCCGCTGGGGTTGTTCGAGCTGCCGGGGATGCGGAACTGCGTGACCGTCCCGTCTGCGGCGACGCGCGCGACCGCGCTCACACTGCTCTCGGTGACCCACAGGTCGCCGTCGTCGGACAGTGCCAGGTCGCTCGGATAGGCGTTGGCAGGGAGGCGGATCGTCTTCAGGGTCACCACACCCGCGTCCGAAGGGGAAGCGGGCGCCGTGCTTCTCCGCGGGGCCGACGGCGAGTCGCACGCTGATGCCAGCAGAGCCCCCGCAAGGACGAGCCCTGCCACCGCCGTTCGGCGGGAGTGCCCGCCCGGGCTGCTCAGCCGGGGCATCGGAGCTCTGAGGGAGCGGGGGTCCGTGTGTGCTGTCGCCACACCTTCTCGGTGAGTTCCCGCCCGGCGGAGGAACAGGCGGTGTGCAGCCATGCGTCCGTCTCCGTCTGCCAGTTGTAGATCTGACCGATGTCGAGGGTGCTCGCGTCGTTGCCGTCCGCCTCGGTGGCGGAGACCAACTCGTCGCCGTCGGGCGAGAAGGCCAGCCCCACGGACGACGGCTTGGTGCCCTCGGGCAGCGGGAGCGTCCCCAGCAGGTGCCCGGAGGGGTAGTCGATGAACGTCGCCACGCCCTCGGAGTCCATTTCCACGATGGTGTCGCGGTCGTTGGTCACCGGTCCTGCGGCCAGGTCGGACAGCCCCCTCAGGGTGCCGGTACGTGTACTGCCGGCGGCGTTCCACACCTCCAGCTCGCCGCTCTTGCGCTGGATGAGCAGATCGTCGCCGACGAAGGCCACACCGGTCGGCTCGCTTCCGCGAATCTTGCGCACCCGGCCGTCGGCGATGTCGACGACGCGGACCTGACGTCGGGCGAAGTCGATGACCGCCGCGTGGCCCGCGTCTTTCTGGATCGCGGCGTAGCCGGGAGGCAGAGCCGTCGGGCCGTTGGCCGTCGGTGCCATGTGCGCGGGTCCGGGAACGTTCGTGCGGATGGCGCCCGTCGTGGCCTCCCGGACGAGGACGGTGCCGGAACCGGTCACCTCCACCACGCTCCTGCCGTCGGGCGTGTACCGCAGCGATGCGGGCGGGTCGGCGAGTTGCAGGGGGTCATCGGGGGCCGCCCAGGTTCCGGTGACCGGGTGCCCGGCAGCCGTCGACACGATCCGGGCGCTGTCGTCCTCGGCACTGATCACGATCAGGTGCTTGCCGTCGGGCGACCACAGGGGCGGGCTGTAGGGGGCTCGCCCCAGTTCCGTCGTCTTCTCCGTGTACCGGCGCGTCACGTTCGCCCCGAGCCGCTGCACGGTGAGGGACGTTCCGTTGCCGTCGGTGACGGCGACGTGCCGGCCGTCCGGCCGCACCGCGATCCACGGGGATGAACAGGCGTTGCAGGACGACGGGATGAACGACTTTGACCCGACGCCGATGCGGGACCGCTGGGAGAGGTCCCACAGGGTGATCAGGTCCCCGGAAGCGGAGAGCAGGCGTTCACTGTCGGAACCGATGAACGCGAGCGTTCCCCGCGTGATCGGTCCCGCGCCCGTCAACTCCGTGGGAGCCGCGCGATCCTGGTCCGGCTGCACGCTGGGAGCCACGTAGATGGTGGTGTCGGCCGCCTGCGCCGCGCGTGAACCGTCGGCACTCAGGGCCAGCGACAAGGGGGGCTTGCCCCGGGTCTCGGCGACAAGGGCGGGACGGTCGATGTTCGGCCGACCGCTGGTCCGCCACAACGGCAACCACGTGTCGGCGTTGGTGTAGGTGAAGTACTTGCCGTCTGCGGACAGGGCCGCCGCGTAGTCGGCCGTGCCGAAGCCGACCGTGCTGCCACCGGTGCGGTCCAGACCTGGCAGGGTGCGGCGCTGCCACGCTCCGTACCCACCGTCGAAGAGCACCACCTGCCCGTCGTCCGGGATGGTGACGCTGCTGGGAGGCAGGGACAGGTCGTCCAGGACGACGCTGCGGCTGTCACCGGTTCGCAGGTCGAGCAGTCTCAGCCGGGGCGAGTCCAGGGCTTCCGTGTCGGTGACCGCTGCCACGTAGCGGCCCGAGGGTGAGACGGCCACGGCCGCCGGGCGTTCCTCCGCCGGGATGCGCAGACTGCGGGAGAAGCGGGTGGCGGGCCAGATCCGTAGTGTGCGGTCGTCGATCGCCGCTCCCACGCGGCCGCCTTCGTCGGTTGCGATCATCAGGACGGGCCGGTCCAGACGCGCCACGGTGCGACGGTGCGCTTTCGTCGGGTCGGTGGGCAGCGACCAGGCCACGACGCTACCGTCGGCGGTGCCCGCGACGATGGTGTGTCCGTCTCCCGAGGCGGCGGTGGCCGACACCGTGCCGCCGGCCGCCAGGCTCGTCACCCTGTGCGGGCTGGCCGTCACCGACCGGAACAGGGCGGCGCGGGTCTCGGGCGTCTTGTCGTAGTGGTAGGCCTGGGCCGCGAACAACTGGGCCAGGCCGACATCGCTCCTGATCAGCGTGGAGGAGAGGTCCGCGAGGCGGGCTGCGGTGTTCCTGCGTTCGGCGTCGGCGGACTCCATGGTGGACACCACGACGCCGGTGCCGACGGCGACGGCGATCACCACGGCGACGGTGAGGAGACGACCCGTGCGCCATTGCCGCGCGTACTTCTCCGCCTGTTTCAGAGTGGCCGCGAATCTGAGACCGGGGGGTGGTGGTTGGGAGACTTGACTCCTGTTGCCCTCGGGGGCGACCAGCCGCCAGTCCTTTCTCCCGACAGCCCGGAGTTTGCCGTCGAGTCCGCCGACGGGCTGGATCCGCTGGTCCGCGTCGAGGCGACCTGTCACGGCGGTCCTGGACCGGAAGCCGTACACGGCGGCGCGCAGGCCCGCCAGGCTCGGCCGGTGGCCGAGGGGCCGCCGAAACAGCTCGCGCAGTCCCAGGGCGAAGGCCACGCCCAGCGAGCCGCCCCCGATGGTGCGGAGCCCCGACCGCTGGTCGGTCAGGGTGATCCGCCAGACCACGCACCGGCCTGCCGCCCGCCAGGGAGAGGCCTGCCACGCATGAGCCAGGGACTGGCCGAAGGCGGGGCCGCTGCTGCGTACCCCAGCCATGGTCAGCGGGTCGGGGAACAGTCCCTTCGGTCCGCCGGGCAGCTCACGCAGTTCCAGGACGCCCGTGACGCCGTCCTCCTGCTCCTGCACCGCGCCGGGGACGTCGTCGGACCGGCCGAAGACGACGGACACGCGCACTGCGCGATGCTCACGGAACCTGGCGCCGGCCAGCAGCAGGGCCAGCACCCCGAGTGTGCCCTCCGCCGGGTCCTCGGCCCGGCTCTGCAGACGCGCGAGCCGGCTGCGGACGCGCTCGGGAACGTCGGGCATCGCCTGGTCGGGGATCACGAAGGGGTCGAACACGATGCCGGCGGACAGCAGCCCGCTCTCCCGCCACCGCTGGGCCGCCGGCGCAAGCGCGTCGAGGGATCGCTGCTGTCCGTCGGGCGGAGCGGCCAGTGCCCTGGCCACCAGATAGGGGGAGTCCGCCGGGTTCGGGCCGGTGGTGGCGTCGTCGGCGACGGTGTCGTTGATGAAGGTGCGCCACTGCTCGCTCTGCTGCTGGAAGAGCCAGCCGGGGTCCGACAGCAGGGCTTCCCGGCAGCACTTCCACCACAAATGATCGCGGCCGGTCAGAACCTTGACGACCTCTCCCGGACTCACGGCGGAGCGGGACCTGTCCGGATCGGTCTCCAGGTCGTCCATGAGGGAGGCCGCCCGGGCACGGTGTGGCAGCGCACTCCGGCCGGTGGCCGGAGCCGGGCCGGGCAGCCGAGGCATCCTGCCGGTCCCGCGGACGGGTGCGCTCATCACAGCGCCCCGTCGATCGCGCGGCCGGCTTCGGCGGGAGCGGCATCACGCACCTGCCGCCAGGCGTCCCGGGTGGCGCGGTTGTGCGCGACGGCGACGGACGCGGTGAGTGTGGCGGAGTCCCAGTCCGCGGTTTCGGCCACCGGAGTGGGGAGCGACGCCTCCCAGTTCGAGTCCGCGCCGAAACCCGGCAGGGTGATCTGGGCCGTGGCCGGACCGACGGCCGGCCGGGCGAGGGGGACGAGAAGCTCCTGCCGGTGCTCCCGGCCGCCCGTGAAACGGATCGAGATCAGCGCGGGCAGGTTCGCGAAGCCCCGCAGGGTCACCTCCAGGGTGTATCCCCGTTCCTCGCGGTCGGAGCGGCGGAGGACGAACTCGGTGCGGCCGTCGGGTGAGGACGCCTCGGTGATCACTGTGTCGCCGTCGTCGGCCAGCAGTTCGGCGGACTCGGGAAGGCGCGGGAGCGAGAACCAGCGAGCGTGCGGAGCGCCGGAGGAGGTGGGACCAGGGCGCGGTCGGCGGGGTGCGGGCATGGCCACCGGGGTACCGACCGCGTCCGCCGCGGCCTGCTCGTGCATCTCGGCGTGGGCCGGGGGCGGTTCTGCTCCGATGAGGGTGGCCCAGTACCGCTGCAGGAAGCTGTGTCCGCGCCGTCCGTGCCCCTGGGGTGCCACCGCCACGGACGGCGTCCTGGTGACCGTGAGCGCACGCCAGTAACGCTGGAGGAAGGCCACGCTGCTCATACGGCCCCACCCGCGTTTCGGGATGCGTCCACGGTGGCCGGGGTGGGATCCGCGGTCGCCGTGGTGGTGTCCGCGGCGGGTAGTGGCTGGGTGGCCTTGCCGATGGTGGCCAGGAGGGCGGGAGCGGCGGCTCCCACGGCTACGGCGGCGTAGGGGCCCGCCAGTTGGTTCTGCAGGATCAGGCCGGTCGCCGCGCCGAGTCCGGCACGAGTCAGTGCTACTGCGAAGTCGGCGGCCGGATCGATGAACCGGACCATGCTCGGGCGACGCCGGCCCTTCCTGCGAGCCTCGTGCCGTGCCGTCTGCCAGGTGATCAAGTGCCCGAAGACAGCGAGGACTTCGACAATCAATCCGCCGATGGCGCCGAACCCGGCCGCAGCGGTTGCTGACAGCATCCCGTCCCCCTCGGTTCCCGCACGACACTGCGAAGGCAAATGTCGCACATCACACAGGATGAACGCGAGGCATGAGCAAATGACAGCCTTTCGGCTGCTTTTTCTTCTTTAGATTTTCGAATTGATGCTTGTATTGGTCACTTTCTGATACTGGCCCAGGAAACGGGCACTCCCGTCCTCCACCCGGTACAGAAAGAGCCCGGGCTCCGAGGAGATCTGAAGCGTCGTGCCGTTGAACGACATCTCCTTGCAGATGCCCCGATAGGTGAGTGTCCGCAGCCTGCGCGCCATACCGCCCCGCTCCGCCCCGTCCGGGCCGAGCAGCCGCAGGCCCTCCGCGGCCAGGCCCAGCGCGTCGTACGCCTCGGCGGCGTACCTGCCCACCTCGTCGACGCCATAGCGCTTCCGGTACGCCGCCGCGAAGGTCTTCGCCCCCTTGAGCACCGACGGGTCCACATAGGTGGTACTGAACACCCAGCCCTCGGCGTCCTCCTTCGCCTCCTCCAGGAACGCGGGTCCCAGCACCGGCTCCGTGGCCAGACAGGAGCCGGTGAAACCCGCCTCGCGCACCGCACGGGCACACAGCGCGGCCCGGTGGGCGGAGGTGCCGGCGTAGACGAGGGCCTCGGCGTCGGCGTCCAGGGCAGCCTCCACGGCCGGGCGGAAGTCCTCGCCGCCGGCGGCGACGGCATGGATGGTGGTGGTGCCCTTGGAGGGCGGGAACTCTGTCAGTGATCTGGCCCTCCGCCAGCTGATCTGCCCCGCCGCCCTGTCCTCGACGACGGCGGTTCTACGGGCGGACTCGACCTGGGTGAGATACCAGGTGAGCGGTGCCGTCAGCGTGTCGTCGCTGGGTCTGAGCTGAAAGATCGCCGTGTATGAGGTGTTGGACAGCCGTTCGTCTCCGGCCGAGACGGTCAGTGCGGGCAGCAGCGCCTTCTGGTAACGCCGCAGGGCGGCGACGGCGGTCGCGCCCGTCGTGGGACCGATCACGGCGTACACGTTGTCGTCCGCGGCGAAGCTGTCGGCGGTCCGCCTCGCCCGCTCCGGCTTCCCGCCGTCGTCCCTGACCCGGAGTACGAGGTCGAAGTCCCGGTTCTCACGGGCGTTGTGCCGCTCGACGGCCAGCCGCGCGCCCCGCTCCTGCGCCTGGCCCAGGGCCTTCTGAGCGCCACTCAGATCGGCGTGCAGTCCGATCACGTACCGCGGAAGCGGACCCGGTCCACCCGTCTGCCCACCGGGCTCCCCGCC
>NZ_VJZE01000599.1 GCF_009377205.1 Streptomyces phyllanthi | reverse complement strand
GCTCCTGGGTGAGCGGGGGCTCGTGACTGGGGGCGCGGCATGCGAGGGAGGTGCCGCGCCCTCTGCGAAAACCGGGGGGAGCCCGGCCCGGTAGCGTGACGATCATGGTGGACTGGGATACACGGCCGGCGTCGGTGTCCGACGTCGAGGCGGTGGCCGAGTTGCGTGCCGTCGTCATGCGGGCGGATCTGGAGCGGCTCGGGCGGTACGACGAGCGACGGGTGCGGCAGCGGCTGCGGGACGGGTTCGACCCGGCGCACACCCGGGTGATCGAGGTGGACGGCAGGTTCGCCGGCTGCGTGGCGCTGCGACCGGCCGAGGGCGCCCATTGGCTGGAGCACTTCTACCTGGCCCCGCGTCTGCAGGGCAGCGGTATCGGTTCAGGGGTGCTGCGCGAACTGCTGGAGCGGTGCGACAGCGACGGCACCCTTGTCCGGCTGAACGTCCTGCAGGGCAGCCCGGCCCGACAATTGTACGAACGGCACGGGTTCACGCTGGAGAGCGAGGATCCGGTGGACGTGTTCATGGTGAGGGAGCCGGCCTGAGCCCCGTGGGCCGGATCGGCCGGGCCCGTGGGTCAGGGTCCGTCGGCCTCGGAGACCGGTCCGGCTCCTCCGGCGACGCGCACGCCCGGTGCTCACGTCGCACAGTCCAGCAGCACGTCGCAACCACCCGCGTCCGACCGTGCCCCGAGCCGGGCCGACGCGAGCGCCCGTTCGTTCCCCAGCTCGAACCACGTGGCCTTGCCTCTTCCCGGTCCATGCGTGCAGACGCCCCACGCGTCGGCGCCGTACGAGATGAGCCGGATGCCGCGGCCGTCCTCGTCGTCCTGGTCCGCGGTACGGGCGACGGGCAGGCCGGGAGCCTCGTCGTGGACGAGTACGCGAAGGCGTGTGGGATCGGGCCAGCCCGCGTGGAGGGTGACGGGAGTGGTGCAGCCCTTCGCGGCGCAGGCGTTGATGGCGTTGGTGACGGCTTCGGAGGTCAGGAGGACCGCGGTCTCGGTGAGTTCGGGGCGGCCGGAGACGGCGAGGATCCCGGGCCTGCTTCAGACCGAGGAGTACGCCCGTGCCGTGCTCAGCGAAACGGAGAGCGACCCCCAACGCGTCGACCGATACGCCGAGTTCCGCCTGGCACGGCAGCGCGCCCTCACCGACGTCACCTTCCACGCCGTCATCCACGAAGGAGCACTGCACTCCCATGTGGGCGGCCCGAAGGTGATGCGCACGCAGCTGTTGCGGCTGATCGAGATGTCAAGGCTGCCCAACGTGACGGTGCAGGTCTTCCCCTACGAAGCAGGTGCGTACTCCGCGTACAGCCAATCGTTCGTGATCTTCGGCGGCACGGCTCCCGAACTGGACACGGTGTACCTGGAACACCCGACGCACTCCCTCTTCCTGCGGGATGGTGACCAGCTCGACGAGTACGCCAGAATGTTCGAGCGGCTCTGCGAGTTGGCCCTGCCACCGGTCGACCCCGAGTCACCACCGGAGGCCCACAGGTCCCGCGACTCCCTGAGTCTCATCCAGCACGTCATGTACACCCTCTGAAAGGACCCACCATGCCGCACCTCGCCTGGCAGAAGTCCTCGTTCAGCGGTGGCGGCGAAGGCAACTGCATAGAACTGGCGGCAACGAACCCCGACCGCATACACCTCCGCGAAAGCGACCACCCCCACGAGACCACGACCGCCACACCCCACGCCCTGGCGAACCTGTTCCGCACCCTCAAGGCCGGACACCTCAGTCGCTGAGTCTCGGCACTGCGGCAGGCGCCCTCACCAGGGTCGCGGCATGACATGGAGCGAGGCGGAGTACGTCGCGTATCTGCAGTCCGAGCGGCGTTCCTACGCGTGGGTCATGCGGCGGTACGGCGATCTGACTCTGACGGAGTCCTGGGCGGCAGCCTTGAAGTTCTACCCGTACGAGCCGAGTGATGCGCTGTACCGCGGGCTCGTCTTCCATGACGAGGCGTGGCACTGGGCGATATCGGCGATTTACGGGGACCGGTACACGGCGGAGCACCCTGACCTGGCCGCGCCGCCGGCCGAGTACAGAGTCTCTTGAACCCACGTGCCTCTTCACGACAGCACGCTCCGCAAAGACCGCAACACGGTCGAACGCTGCATCAACAAGGTGTGCAGGTATGGGCCAAGGATGCATCGGACAAAGCTGAGGCACTACGCATCTACGAAGAAGTGCAGTCCAGTACCGGCTGGACTCGGTGTGGGAAAAATTTGAACGGTCGCGGAGCCGATCAAACTAGGCTTCCAGCATGTCTGGCCCTACGTTGGTGATCGAGTTCGCGGAGCCGCTCTCCCCGGCTGAGCTGCGTGAGTTCCGCGCGTTGATGGTGGGGCTCTCCTCCCGCTTCACCGAGAAGCGGCTTGGGTTCTTCGACGTCAGCGTGCCCGCAGAGCGACTGGGCGTCGAGGACAGGCGAGAGGAGGACTGGCGGAAGCCGTACCCGCTTTCACTCCTCGGCAACGCCTCCGCGGACGAGGAGCTCAAGGCCCTGGTGGGATTCAATCCGCAGCGCGAGGACTGGCATCGGCCCTTCCTGGTCTACTTGATGGGGCCGGGCGTCGGCGATGAGAGCATCTTCGAGGCTGAGCACGCGGACGAGCCCGAGGTGGAGGCCATCCTCGGCTTCAGGCCGACCCATGCCGTCAATGTCAGCGCCTGCTGCAATCGCGAGATCGACCACGTGGCCACGGCCCTGCTGACCGCCGCTGTCATGGATGTCATCGGGGGCGTGGCCAATGTCGAGCTACTGGACGGGCAGGCGTCGGTCGTCGCCGGCCTTCCGGGGGTGTTGGGGATCGCGGACGACTGGATGGCGCTGGGCACGGCGGAATTCCTGCGGGCCTGGGTTGGGCACCCCGCCTTCCGGCTGGTCAAGTAGCACAGACGGATTCGCGGCGGAGCTGGTGCTGTGCGCTCGGGAGACCCATCCGGTTCGGCCTCAGTGACGGCCCTTGGACCCGCACCGGTCCGACGAGCGCTCGACCTGTGAGCCTCTCCCTCACCGGAACCAGAGCAGGCCGTAGCGAGCAACAAGATCAGCAGGGCAGCGGACGCTGCTTTGGAGCAACCAGTGGTTGCACATCCCGGAGGAACGGCCTACAGTCATGCGCAACCAAAGGTTGCGAGACGATGGGGAGAGCGGGATGGAGTACGGCAGCATCGAGCGGGAGATCCACATCGACGCTACGCCCGAGGTGGTCTATGAGGTCATCAGCAGGCCCGAACACCTGCGGGAGTGGTGGCCGGACGAGGCAGAGCTCGAGCCGGTGCCCGGCGCCACCGGAGTCATCTCGTTCGGCGACAGGACCACGCCGGAGGCGCAGGTCGCACCACTCACGGTGGTGGAGGCCGACCCGCCCCGACGGTTCTCCTTCCGGTGGATCTACGACGAGGGTGAGGCCGCGACATCGGCCAACTCGCTCCTGGTGACCTTCGATCTGGTCCCCTCGGGTACGGGCACCCTGCTGCGCTTCACCGAGGCGGGGTTCCGGGAGAAGGGGTGGGAGGCGGCTGTGCTCGAGGAGCAGTACCGCGAGCACGTCAAGGGATGGGACTACTTCCTGCCCCGCCTCGTCACGTACGTCGCCCGGCTGGTGTCGACGCCATGAGCGTCACCATCGACGACGAACTCTGGTCGGCGGTGGGGGACCCGACCCGGCGGCGGATGCTCGACCTGCTGTTGTCCGGCGGCGGCGGAACGGCGACCACGCTGAGTGAGCAGCTGCCGGTCACGCGGCAGGCGGTCGCCAAACACCTCGGTGTGCTCCACCGGGTCGGGCTGGTCCACGTCACGCCGTCCGGACGCGAGCGCCTCTACGAGGTGGACGAGGCCCAGCTCGCCCGCGCGGTCGCGCAGCTGTCGTCGGTCGGGGCCAGCTGGGACGCCCGGCTGCACCGCATCAAGCGGATCGCCGAAGCGATCCAGCGCAGCCAAGAGGGCTGACCCCTCACGAACAGGCCCCTCACGAACGAACGTCGCCACATCCGAGGCGGCGCCGATGAACCGCCCCGAACGCGGGCGCCTACACGAGAAGGAGGCACCAAGATGGTGGACATCCTGCACAGGATCGGAGTCACGTCGTCTCCCGACGCTGTCTACACGGCCTTGACCACGATCGACGGGCTGGCGAGCTGGTGGACGCAGGACACGGACGGCGACGGCGACGTCGGCGGAGTGATCCGGTTCCGCTTCGAGCCCGGCGGGTTCGACATGAAGGTCCTGGAGGCTCAACCCGCCGAGCGCGTGGTCTGGGAGGTCGTCGACGGCCCCGAGGAGTGGATCGGCACACGGATCCGCTTCGAGCTCAAGCAGGAGGACGGCTTCACGATCGTGTTGTTCCGGCACGAGGGCTGGAAGGAGCCGGTGGAGTTCATGTACCACTGCAGCACCAAGTGGGCCACCTTCCTCATGAGCCTCAAGAAGCTGGTCGAAACCGGCAAGGGCGAGCCCGCGCCACACGATGTCAGGATCAGCAACTGGCACTAGAGATCAAGCCGGTGGTCGAGTCGATCGCAGGCCAGTAGGAAACCCGCGTGATCTCCTGCTCCTCGCCCTACGGATGCAACGTCCCCTCCCCCACCACCCGAAC
>NZ_VJZE01000598.1 GCF_009377205.1 Streptomyces phyllanthi | reverse complement strand
CCTGGGGATGGGACGGGTAGGGGCGGCGGGGGCGAGAAAAGCCGCGAAGCCGGCGCAGCAAACAGGCGGGCCCGCCCCCGAAAACCGGAGACGGGCCGCCCTGTTTCCTCACGGTGGCACCGCCATGCAGCACCGCGAGGGGTCAATCAGCCGAAGCGCCCGGAGATGTAGTCCTCCGTGGCCTGCACCGACGGATTCGAGAAGATCCGCTCCGTGTCATCGATCTCGATGAGCTTCCCCGGCTGCCCCACCGCAGCAAGGTTGAAGAACGCCGTCCGATCCGACACCCGCGCCGCCTGCTGCATGTTGTGCGTCACGATGACGATCGTGAACCGCTCCTTCAGCTCCCCGATCAGATCCTCGATCGCGAGGGTCGAGATCGGGTCGAGAGCCGAGCACGGCTCGTCCATCAGCAGAACCTTCGGCTCCACCGCGATCGCCCGGGCGATGCACAGCCGCTGCTGCTGACCACCGGACAGCCCGGACCCCGGCCGGTTGAGCCGGTCCTTCACCTCGTCCCAGAGGTTCGCGCCCCGCAGCGACTTCTCCACGACATCAGCCAGTTCGGACTTCTTGTACGAGCCGTTGAGCCGCAGCCCCGCCGCCACGTTGTCGAAGATCGACATCGTGGGGAACGGGTTCGGCCGCTGGAAGACCATGCCGACCTCGCGCCGTACCGTCACCGGGTCGACCCCGGAGCCGTACAGGTTCTCGTCGTCGAGCATGACCTTGCCCTCGACACGCCCACCCGGCGTGACCTCGTGCATCCGGTTGAGCGTGCGCAGGAACGTGGACTTGCCGCAGCCGGACGGGCCGATGAAGGCCGTCACCGAACGCGGCTCTATCGTCATCGAGATGTCCTCGATGGCCTTGAAGGCCGAGTAGTACGCGGTCAGACCGCTGATGTCGATTCGCTTGGCCATGTGGATCACTGCTTCTTTCAGTCGCTGCGCTGACTTCGTTACGCCTGGCCGCGTCAGCGACCGGTCTTCGGGGCCTTCCAGCGGGCGATCCCGCGGGCCACCAGGTTGAGGATCATGACGAAGGCGATGAGGGTGAGCGCCGCCGCCCAGGCACGGTCGATCGCCTGCGGCGTCCCGATCGCGTACTGGTTGTAGACGTACAGCGGCAGCGAGTCCTGGGCGCCTTCGAAGGGGTTGCCGTTGATCAGGTCCGAACCGAAGACCAGCAGCAGCACGGGCGCCGTCTCACCGGTGATACGGGCCACGGCCAGCATCACACCGGTGGTGATACCGCCGAGCGCCGTCGGAACCACGATCTTCATGATCGTCTTCCACTTCGGTACGCCCAGCGCGAGGGAGGCCTCACGCAGCTCGTTCGGGACGAGCTTGAGCATCTCCTCGGTGGAGCGGACCACCACGGGCATCATCAGGATCGCCAGCGCCATCGCCCCGGCGAAGCCGGAGAAGCTGAACCCGAGGATGAGGATCCAGAACGACAGCACGAACAGGCCCGCGACGATCGACGGGATACCCGTCATGACGTCGACGAAGAAGGTCACGGCCCGGGCCAGCTTCCCCTTGCCGTACTCCACCAGGTAGACCGCGGTGAGCAGACCGATGGGGGCGGCGATCAGGGTCGCGATGAGCACCTGCTCGATGGTGCCGAGCAGCGCCGCGTAGACACCGCCGCCGGGCTCGTTGTTGAGCACACCGTTCATCGAGTGGGTGAGGAAGTAGCCGTCGAAGACCTCCGCACCGTTGCTGACGGTGGTCCACGTCAGGGACAGCAGCGGCACGATGGCCAGGACGAAGCAGACCCAGACGACGCTGGTGGCGACGCGGTCCTTGGCCTGGCGCCGGCCCTCGACGCGGGCCGTGACGACGTACGAGCCGAGGACGAAGAGCAGGGCGGCGATGAGGGCCCACTGGACCTTGCTCTCCCAGCCGGCGGCCAGGCTGATGCCGACGGAGAGCGCGACGGAGGCGACGGCGATCACGGCCGGTGCCCAGCGGGGCAGCCGGGAGGTGGCGAAGACCGGCGCGCCGGGCGGGGTGACGGTTGCTTGGGACATCAGGCGTTCGCCCCCGAGTACTCCTTGCGGCGGCCGATGATGTACCGGGCGGCGCCGTTGACCAGCAGGGTGATGACGAAGAGGACGAGACCGGAGGCGATCAGCGCGTCCTGGCCGAAGCCGTTCGCCTCCTTGAACTTGGAGGCGATGTTCTGCGCGAAGGTACCGCCGCCCGGGTCCAGCAGCTTGCCGGAGATCACGAAGCTCGGGGACAGCACGGTGGCGACGGCCATCGTCTCGCCGAGGGCGCGGCCGAGGCCCAGCATCGAGGCGCTGATGATGCCGGAACGCGCGAAGGGCAGCACCGACATCCGGATGGTCTCCCAGCGGGTGGCGCCGAGCGCCAGCGCGGCCTCCTCGTGCATCCGGGGCACCTGGAGGAAGACCTCACGGGTGACGTTGGTGACGATCGGCAGGATCATGATCGCCAGCAGGATGCCCACGGTGAACAGCGAGCGGGCGGGGCCGGTACCGGTCTTGTCGAAGATGTACGTCCAGCCCAGGTACTCGTCGAGCCACTTGTTCAGGCCCTCGAGGTGGGGCACGAGGATGAGCGCGCCCCAGAGGCCGTAGACGATCGACGGCACGGCGGCCAGCAGGTCGACGACGTACGCGAGCGGTGCGGCCAGCTTGCGCGGGGCGTAGTGCGAGATGAACAGCGCGATACCGATGGCGACCGGCACGGCGAGCAGCATGGCGATGACCGAGCTGACGACCGTGCCGAAGGCGAGCGTGGCGATGCCGAACATCGGCGGCTCGTTCTGCGGCAGCCAGTTCTCGTACGTGAGGAAGTTCGCGTCGTTGTCCGCGAGGGCGTTGATCGCGCGGACGGTGAGGAAGACCGCGATGGCTGCCATGATCAGCAGCAGGGTGATGCCCGAACCCTTGGAAAGCCCCGAGAAGACCCGGTCACCAGGCCTGACGACGGGCTTCGCGGAGCTGCTCTGCGGCTCTATTCGGTCGGTGGGGGGAGGGGACTGTGTGGGTGTCTTGGTGTCCATGACGTTCTCCGGTCTGCTGAGTCCGGTCCCGGCTCGGACATCGAGCCGGTTCGGACTCCTTGGCGGCGGTGCACCGGACGGGGCGGCCGGTCCGTACTGCTCGGGAACCGGCCGCCCCGGTGGGTCAGGCGATGGTCGGAACGATCTCGCGGACCTTGGCGGCGATCTCGTCCGGCAGCGGCGCGTAGCCGGCGTCGCTGAGGACCTTCTGGCCCTCCTCGCTGGCGGTGTAGTTCAGGAACGCCTTGATGGTGGGCAGGGTCTCGGCCTTGTTGCCCTTGTCGCAGACGATCTCGTAGGTGACCAGGATGATCGGGTAGGCGCCGTCCTCCTTGGTCGTGTAGTCGAGCTCGAGCGACATGTCCTTGTCGCTGCTGTTGACGACCTTCGCCGCGGCGATACCGGCGGAGGCGGTGTCCGTGGTGGCCTCGACGGGCTCGGAGGCACCGGTGGCGACCTTGACGGTGGGCAGGTTGTTGCTCTCGGCGTAGGAGAGCTCGAAGTAGCCGATCGCGCCGTCGGTCGCCTTGACCTGGCTGGCGACACCGGAGGAGCCGGACGCGGACTGACCGCCCTTGGCGGGCCAGGCCTTGTCGTCCTCGTACTTCCAGGCGTCGGGGGCGGCGGCACCCAGGTACTTGCCGAGGTTCTGGGTGGTGCCGGACTCGTCCGAGCGGTGGAAGGCCTGGATCTCGGTGGCCGGGAGGTCGACGTCGGGGTTGAGCTTCTTGATCGCCGCGTCGTTCCACTTCGTGATCTTGCTGTCGAAGATCTTGGCGATCGTCTCGGCGTCGAGGACGAGGTTGTCCACGCCGCTGAGGTTGTAGGAGATGGCGATCGGGCCGCCGAGCATCGGCAGGTTGACACCCTGGCCGGTCTTGCAGACCTTCTTGGAGTCCGCGGTCTCCTTCTCGTCGAGCGCGGAGTCCGAGCCCGCGAAGGCGGTGGTGCCCTGCAGCCACTTGGTGATACCGGCACCGGAGCCGTCGGGGCTGTAGTTGATCTCCACGCCGGAGCAGGCCTGCTGGAAGTTCTTCACCCAGAGCTGCATGGCGTTGTCCTGGGCGGAGGAGCCGGAGGCCAGCAGCTGGCCCTTGGCGTCCTCACACTTGACGTTGCTCGGAGCCGCCGCCTTCTCGCCGCCGGTGCTCTCGGTGTTGTCGTCGGAACCGCACGCCGTCAGGACCAGGGCGCCGGAGACCGCGACAGCACCGAGGGAAAGGGCGCGAAGCCGGTTGCGCTGAAGCTTCACTTTCGGGGATTCCTTCCAGGAGCCGCCGTCCCAGGCGGCGTGCGAAGTGGTGGATACAGCCGTTCGAAACGGCATCCCAGCGTGTCTTGGGCTGCATCTCTCAGACTGCTTTCGCCGTGTGCCGCGTGAGCCCCCTTCGGGCTGCACGCCACACCCAGCAAGGCCGAAATTAGGCATTACAGGTGAAGCCGCCGATGGCCATAAATGAACGACGGGTGAACCCCTGTCGACGACGCGGTAAGGTCACGGAACGCTTACGTCGAGGACACGCGAGGATTCCAAGTACAGGGCCCCACAAACCCTTGGACCCCCCTGCAATCGCACCCCTCCCCCAGGCCCACACCACCACTCCACCCGGTGTGACCC